>CACKCD010000039.1 GCA_902598595.1 uncultured Pelagibacteraceae bacterium | reverse complement strand
CGATGATTGCTCGTTAAATGTAGATTCCACAATTGCTCATGCAGCATCAACAATAGAAAATGGGTTACATGGAGCTATATTTTTTGGCTCAACTGGTCAAAGTCAATTAATTTCGACTTCTGAAAAAAAAGATTTAATTGCTAAAATAGCTAACCATAAATTAAGAAAAAATTTTTTTTTAGGGACTGGATGTAATTCGTTAAAAGAAACAATAGATTTAATAAAATATGGGTATGAATACGACTTTAAAGATTTTTTAATTATGCCTCCAGCATATTACAAAGGAAATACTGATGAAGGAGTATTTAATTTTTACTCTCAAATAATTTCTAAAGTTCCTAAAATCAAAATCATTTTATATAATTTTGAACAACTTTGCGGATATAAATTTTCAGTAGAAGCAGTAACCAAACTTGTTAATACCTTTCCTAATAATATTATTGGCTGTAAAGACTCAACTTCTAATTTATTTGAAAATTTAAAACTTTCAAATTTTTTAATTTTTCCAGGAACTGAGACAAAGTTATTAAAAGGATTAGAACTAGGTAATAGTGGAATAATTTCAGCTGTTTGTAATGTAACGGCCCCACTTGCTAGAAAAGTATTTGATGATTTTGAAAATAAAAAGAAACAGACTCACAATGATAAATTAATTGCAGTTAGAAAAGCATTTGACAATTATAATCTCATATCTGGTCTGCATAGCTATATGTCCACGAAAAATGAAAATTTCAAGAACTTATTACCGCCTTTGGTTCTTTTAAATTCAAATGAAAAAAAGGACTTAATTAATCAATTAGATAATTTAAAATTTATAGTTAATGATAATTTAGCAGCTTAGTATATGATTTTAGCAAGAGTGTTTTCAAATATCTATAAAGAAGGTGGGATTATTCTCATCGACTCTAATGGTCAAAAATATATTTGTGGTAATCCAAAAACTATTAATCCAATTACAGTCAAATTGTTAAAAGAGAATCTTAATTGGAAACTTATTTTAGATCCTGAATTAGAATTTCCGGAAGCATACATGAGAAATGAAATTATTATTGAAAATGCATCCTTGAAAGAATTTTTGATGGACTTAGTTAAAAATCTAGGAAGAAGAGAAGTAACTTCTGCAAGTTATATTTCAAAAAGGATATTTCAGTTGTGGAGATATGTATCAAATTTTAATTTACCAGGAAAATCTAGAAAAAATGTAGAGCATCATTACGATATTGGAGGTGAAAAAGGAGAAAAACTTTATGATATATTTTTAGACAGAAAACATAGACTATACTCATGTGCTTATTGGAAGGAAGATACAAAAAATTTAGAGGATGCTCAGCAAAATAAAATAGATCATATCGTAAAAAAACTAGACATCAAACAAGGACAAAAAATTTTGGAAGTTGGTTGTGGATGGGGAGGAATGGCTTTTGAAATTGCTAAACAAAAAGGATGTGAAGTTACAGGTATTTCTCTAAGTAAAAATCAAATAAATTATTGTAAAGAAAAAGCTAAGGAGCTTGGTTTAGACAATCAGGTAAATTTTGAATTAGCCGACTATAGAGAAATTAGGGGGGAGTACGATAGGATTTATTCAGTTGGAATGTTTGAGCATGTTGGAAAGAAATTTTATAAGGTATTCTTTGAGTCTATGAACAGATTACTTAAGAATGATGGTATTTTTTTACTTCATACTATTGGTGTAGTAGACAAACCTTCTCCACCAAATAAATTTATAAATAAGTATATTTTTCCAGGAGGAGTGTGCCCTTCCTTTAGCCAAATTATACAACCAATTGAAAAAACCGGGTTAATTGTAGCAGACTCTGAAACCCTTATTAGACATTATGATAAAACATTAGAAAGTTGGCTGGAAAGATTCTTGAATAAAAGAAAGGAAGTGAAAGATCTTTTTGATGAGAAATTTGTAAAAATGTGGGAATTTTATTTAGCTAGTTGTGCAGCTGCATTTAAATATAGAGATCTAGCTGTTTTTCAATTACAAATTGTGAAAAATTTTCAATCAGCACATAGAACAAGAGACTATATATATTCATAAAACCTGATATTTAAAT
>CACKCD010000038.1 GCA_902598595.1 uncultured Pelagibacteraceae bacterium | reverse complement strand
CTAAAAATACATAAAAAATACTTTTCCAATTTAAAAAATTGTTAAGACTGTTTTTTTTTCCAAAAATATAAAAAGCTTTAGGAAAAAAACGAGTAAAAAATTCATTTAACGTCATAGTTGTTTTCTATAAAAATTATATTAGATTTGCAATGAGGGAAGGGCAAAAAAAGCCTGGATTTCCTGACTTTTATCACCAATATACGCCTTGACTTATGGCATATTTGTAATAAAAACACCGCTCACCTCAAAGCTAATATTTTTTAAATAGGGCCAGAGGTGTGTAGATTTTAAAGCATAAAATCTTAGCTTTTTTAAATTGTAAATTTTTAAGAAGAGAAGTGTGGACGGCTAGGTTGATAAAGAAATTGTCGTACACGCTTCAACATGTATAGATAATTCGAATGTTATCTATATGAAGCTAGTGTGCGCCGTTATTAAACTTGAGAGTTTGATCATGGCTCAGAACGTACGCTGGCGGCACGCCTAACACATGCAAGTCGAACGCAGTAGCAATACTGAGTGGCAAACGGGTGAGTATAATGTGGGAATCTGCCTTTTGGTTTGGAATAACACGGGGAAACTTGTGCTAATACCGAATAAGCCCTTACGGGGAAAGTTTTAACGCCGAAAGATGAGCCCGCACTTGATTAGCTAGTTGGTAAGGTAAAAGCTTACCAAGGCAATGATCAATAGCTGTTCTTAGAGGAAGACCAGCCACATTGGGACTGAGACACGGCCCAGACTCCTACGGGAGGCAGCAGTGGGGAATCTTGCACAATGGGGGAAACCCTGATGCAGCGATGCCGCGTGAGTGAAGAAGGCCCTTGGGTTGTAAAACTCTTTCGTCGGGGAAGAAAATGACTGTACCCGAATAAGAAGGTCCGGCTAACTTCGTGCCAGCAGCCGCGGTAATACGAAGGGACCTAGCGTAGTTCGGAATTACTGGGCTTAAAGAGCTCGTAGGTGGTTAAAAAAGTTGATGGTGAAATCCCAAGGCTTAACCTTGGAACTGCCATCAAAACTTTTTAGCTAGAGTGTGATAGAGGTAAGTGGAATTTCTAGTGTAGAGGTGAAATTCGTAGATATTAGAAAGAACACCAAATGCGAAGGCAACTTACTGGGTCACTACTGACACTGAGGAGCGAAAGCATGGGTAGCGAAGAGGATTAGATACCCTCGTAGTCCATGCCGTAAACGATGTGTGCTAGACGTTGGAAATATATTTTTCAGTGTCGCAGCGAAAGCATTAAGCACACCGCCTGGGGAGTACGACCGCAAGGTTAAAACTCAAATGAATTGACGGGGACCCGCACAAGCAGTGGAGCATGTGGTTTAATTCGAAGATACGCGCAGAACCTTACCAACACTTGACATGTTCGTCGCGAGCCTAAGAGATTAGGCTTTTCAGTTTGGCTGGACGAAACACAGGTGCTGCATGGCTGTCGTCAGCTCGTGTCGTGAGATGTTGGGTTAAGTCCCGCAACGAGCGCAACCCCTACTTTTAGTTGCCACCATTTAGTTGGGCACTTTAAAAGAACTGCCAGTGATAAGCTGGAGGAAGGTGGGGATGACGTCAAGTCCTCATGGCCCTTATGTGTTGGGCTACACACGTGCTACAATGGCACTTACAATGGGAAGCAAAGAGGCGACTCCTAGCTAATCCCTAAAATGTGTCTCAGTTCGGATTGTACTCTGTAACTCGAGTGCATGAAGCTGGAATTGCTAGTAATCGCGGATCAGCGCGCCGCGGTGAATACGTTCCCGGGTCTTGTACACACCGCCCGTCACACCATGGAAGTTGGTTACACCTTAAGGCAAAGCTTATACCTTTGACTACGGTACGATCAGCAACTGGGGTGAAGTCGTAACAAGGTAGCCGTAGGGGAACCTGCGGCTGGATTACCTCCTTTCTAAGGAAGACCAAAAATTTCATTTGGTCTTAAAAAATTAAGTTAATGTGGCCGTCCTCATTTCTCTTCTTAATTATTAGAGTGTCTCATAAATGTGTTTAGGGGCCGGTAGCTCAGGTGGTTAGAGCGCACCCCTGATAAGGGTGAGGTCGCACGTTCGAGTCGTGC
>CACKCD010000037.1 GCA_902598595.1 uncultured Pelagibacteraceae bacterium | reverse complement strand
AGACAAAAAAATGGAAAGTGCTGCTAAACTTCAAAAACTAAATTTAGACATGACCAGTCTAGACGAAGAGGAAGTTAGAGTAAAATCTTTACAAATAAAGCTTGAAAAATCAATCACAACAATTGTGTCTGACTCGGAGCGAGAGCGAAGTATCTATTTAGATGCTGAGCTAAATGAGAAAAGAATACTAAAAGAAAAAGAAGAGTTATTAAAAACAGAAAATGAACTTATAAAAGTTGAGACAGTTTCTTCAGAAGAGCTCAACACATCAAAGACAAATTTAAATAGCTTGCAAACTCAACTTGATGGACTTTTAAATAAGATAGAAGGTTTAATTGACCAAGAAAAAAAATTAACAAAAGAAATTTTTCAAGAATTAAAGGAATTAGTTAAAAAAATTACATTATCTCAAGAAGAATATGCAGAAAAATTTGGAAAGAATAAATCAATACAAAGCGACTCGATTAAAAGAAAAGAAAGAATAAAAAATATAGACATAGAGCTTGAAAATTGGAGAAATTTAAAATCAAATTCAGAAAGAATGATTTCAGAACTCAATGAAAGAAAAGATAAAATTAAATTAGAGCTAGATGAAAACAAAAAAAATCCAGAACGTATAGCAATTTCAAAAGGGCAAAATTTACAAAATTTAGAAAATACTAAAAAAAGAAATGAAGAAATTGAAGCAGAATTAATAGAGTCTGAAAAAAAATATAATTTGATTAATCAAAATTTAAAAGAAATACAATCTAAGTTATCAAATTTAAAAGAAAATAAGGCTAGAAACGAAGCTACGATAGAAGGTATGGATAATAGAAAAAATGATTTGATGTATTCTGTGAAGAATGAATTAAGTATTGAAAATGAAACATCTTTATTAAATGAATCAGATATAAGCAATTTGTCTATTGAAAATTTACCTAGCATCGAAGATCAAACAATAAAAATAGAAAAAATAAAAAAACAAAGAGAGTCCTTGGGGTCTGTCAATCTACGAGCTGATGAAGAAACAAAAAAATATGAGACTGAAATAAAAAAAATGGAAGATGATAGATCAGATCTATATTCCGCAATAGTAAAACTTAAAGCTAGTATTGACGAGCTAAACCAAAAAGGAAGAGAAAGACTTTTAGAGGCTTTTACTAAAGTAAATAGGAAATTTAATGAAGTTTATACAAAATTATTTAGTGGGGGTACTGCAAAAATAGAATTGGTCGACTCGGACGATCCCTTGGAGGCAGGCTTGGAAATGTTTGTGTCCCCTCCTGGAAAAAGACTTCAATCAATCACATTATTATCTGGAGGAGAGCAAGCTCTAACTGCACTATCTCTAATTTTTGCAGTTTTCTTAGTTAACCCCTCTCCTATTTGTGTTTTAGATGAAGTTGATGCTCCTTTAGATGATGCTAACGTGACTAGATTTTGTGGCCTTCTTGATGAATTAACAAAGATTACTAAAACAAGATTCATTATAATTACCCATCATGCCCTCACAATGTCAAGAATGCATAGATTGTACGGGGTGACTATGGCTGAACAAGGAATTAGCCAATTAGTTGCTGTTGACTTACAAAAAGCAGAAGAGCTTGTAGCTTAAATAATAAAAAAAAAATGACTACTCCTGAAGATTTTAAAACTCGCCTAAAAATTGCAAAATCAAAAATAAAAAAACAAGCTTTTTCAGACGGTCAAAAAAGAGGCACTTTTATGGGCAATGCATTCAAATTAGGCACAGAATTAGTAGCTGCTGTTGGGGTTGGGACAATAATTGGGTTTATTTTAGATAGTTGGTTTGGTACTAAACCTTGGTTAATAATTATCTTCTTTTTTTTAGGAGCAGCTGCTGGAATGTTAAATGTTATAAGAGCTGCTAACCGAATGCAAAAAGAAGAATAAAATATAGGTTTTTTATGGCGAGTAACCCAATGCAACAATTTAATGTCCACAAAATAGGTCCAGAGATTAAAATTGCTGGAATAGATTTGTCGTTTACTAATGCTAGCTTGTTTATGGTGATCAGTGCATCAATAATTGCGATTTTTTTATTTTTAGGTACCAAAGAAAAAAAAATTATCCCCGATAAAATTCAATTAATTGCTGAACTATTTTACAGCTTTGTAGCTAAAATGATTAATGATACTGCTGGATCTAAAGCAAAACCTT
>CACKCD010000036.1 GCA_902598595.1 uncultured Pelagibacteraceae bacterium | reverse complement strand
AATATTGAAGTTGAAGTTCAAGATATCACTCAAAAGATTTTAGATGAGTATGGTTCAGGAATTCAGATAACTCAAGTGCAAACTCAACAAGCAGATCCACCTGCACAAGTTATAGATGCCTTTAGGGATGTGCAAGCAGCTAGGGCAGATAGAGAAAGATCAAAAAATGAAGCAGAAGCTTATGCTAACGACGTAATACCTAGAGCAAGGGGTGAAGCAGAACAAGTATTACAACAGGCTGAAGCATATAAAAAAGAAGTGGTTGCAAAAGCAGAGGGTGAAGCAAGTAGATTTTTGGCGATTTATAATGAATACAAAAATGCCAAACAAGTAACGCAAGAGAGAATGTATTTAGAAACAATGGAAAAAGTTTTAGCAGACATTGATAAAGTAATCATAGATAAAAACTCCGGATCTGGAGTAGTGCCATACCTTCCTTTACCAGAATTAAAAAAATCAGGAGGAACTAACTAATGAGATTGCCTAAAATTATAGTTCCTGCAATAATTATAATTGGAGTTGTTATATTTCAATCATTATTTATTGTTCAAGAGATCAGCCAAGCAATAGTTCTTCAGTTTGGTGATCCAAAAAAGATTATAACAAAAGCTGGCTTAAATTTTAAATTGCCATTTATCCAAAACGTAGTTTATTTAGATAAGAGAATTTTAAATTTAGATAGCGCTCCAGAGGAAGTAATAGCCGCAGATCAAAAAAGATTGATTGTGGATGCAATAGCAAGATTTAAAATTGTAGATCCATTAAAGTTTTATATTTCTGTAGGCAATGAAAGAGTTGCAAGATCTAGACTTTCAACAATTATAAATTCAAGAATTAGAGGAGTTTTAGGAACTCAGGAGTTAGCGACTTTATTATCTACAGATAGAGCAAAACAAATGTCAATCATTCAAAATGATGTAAATACTGAAGCAGAAAATTTTGGAATTAAAATTGTTGATGTAAGAATTAAAAGAGCTGACTTACCTCCAGCTAATAGTGAAGCTATCTACTCAAGAATGCAAACAGAAAGACAAAGAGAAGCTAAAGAATTTAGAGCTCAAGGTGCTGAGATTGCTCAAAAGATAAGATCTACAGCAGATAAAGATGTCACTGTAATTTTAGCTAATGCAAACAAGAAATCTGAAATTATGAAGGGTGAAGGAGATGGGAAAAGAAATAACATATTTGCCAGTGCTTTTGGAAGAGATCCACAATTTTTTGCTTTCTACCGTGCAATGCAAGCTTATGAAAGAGCTCTAATAGGTGGTGAAACCTCTTTAGTTTTATCTCCTGACAGTGATTTCTTTAAATTCTTTGGAAAATCAGCTGTACCAGCTATAAAAAAAAGATAACTTAAAATAATCGTGAAAGATCTTATTACCGCTATAGGGTTAATCCTTTTTATAGAGGGTTTAGTAATTGCCATTTTCCCGTCAAGAATCAAAAGTATGCTTGAATTAATCAAGAATACACCTGAAAATAAACTAAGAACTTTTGGGGTGGTATTTTTAGTAATAGGTTTTTTAATAATTTGGTATATAAAAAATTAGATGCGTTTTTTCCAAAAAATATTATTAATTTTAATTTTTTTTAAATTTGTTTCCTTTTCTAATGCAGAAGCTGTCCCGGAGTCATTTGCAGATTTAGCTGAAGAATTAATGCCCTCAGTGGTTAACATTTCTACAACTCAAACTGTAAAAACAACTTCAAACCAATTTCCTTTTCAGTTTCCTCCAGGTTCACCCTTTGAAGAAATGTTTAAGGACTTTCAGAGACCAACGGAAAGAAAAGCATCTTCCTTAGGCTCTGGTTTTATTATTAAAGAGAATGGAATGGTTATTACAAATAATCATGTAATTGCAGGCGCAGATGACATTTTAGTTAAGGTAAATTCTAAAGAATATAAAGCAAAAGTTATAGGAGCAGATCCTTACATGGATATAGCGGTTTTAAAAATGGAAACAAAAGATAAATTTAAAACGGTAGGATTTGGTAATTCAGATAAAGCTAGAGTAGGTGATTGGGTAGTTGCTATTGGAAATCCATTTGGATTAGGAGGAACTGTTACTTCAGGAATAATATCTGCAAGAAATAGGGATATCGGAATGACTCGTTATGATGATTTTATTCAAACGGATGCCTCTATTAACCAAGGTAACTCTGGAGGTCCATTATTTAATTTAAAAGGAGAAGTAGTTGGAATTAATACAGCTATTATTGCTCCTGGTCAGTCAGGATCTATTGGAATTGGTTTTGCCATCCCATCTAACGCAGCTTCTAAGGTAATAGATCAGTTAGTAAACTATGGAGAAACAAGAAGAGGATGGTTAGGAGTAAGAATTCAAGAGGTAACAAAA
>CACKCD010000035.1 GCA_902598595.1 uncultured Pelagibacteraceae bacterium | reverse complement strand
TACATGCTTTTTCCATTGGTTCTCTCTCAAGAAAAGTTTTGTCATTTTTTATAAACTTTATAAATTCTGGCTCAATAATAAAAAAACCTCCATTTATCCAGCCTTCATCCAGTTTCGATTTTTCTTTAAAATATTTTACATTATTGTTGCTAATTTTTAAGGCACCGAATCTAGCTGGAGGTCTAACAGCAGAAAGTGTAACTAATTTTTTTTTACTATTATGGAATTTTAATAGTTTTTTTAAATTTATATTTGATAAACCATCTCCATATGTCAAAAAAAATTTATCTTTTTCTAAAAATTTTTCTAATCTTTTTAATCTTCCGCCAGTCATCGTTTTTTTTCCAGTATTAATAAGATTTATTTTCCAGCCAAAAGAATTTTTACTAAAATACTTTTTAATTATTTCTCCTTTATATCCTAAAGCAATGTAAAAAGTTTTATATCCATAGTCAGAATAATGTTTCATTATATGGTAAATTATAGGCTTGCCTTTTATTTTGATCATAGGTTTAGGAATAGTTTTTGTATATTCTGAGACTCTTGTTCCTAATCCTCCAGCTAAAATTACTACATTCATTTTTTTTTGTTTAAAAGATTTTCGTAATGATCAATCTGATTAGATGACATATTGCTAATTTTTTTATCATTCGAATAGTAGCATTTATACCATTCTATAACTAGTTTTAATGAATGTTGAATACTTAAAATACTACTCCATCTTAAGTGCTTTTTAGCCTTACTTGAATTTAAAAATAATAATTTAGATTCGTGAAATCTTTTTTTATAGAATATATTCCAATTTATTTTTTTCCAATTTTTTTTCATTAATTTTATAATTTGTAAAACATTCATATTTTTTTTTTTAATTGGACCAAAGTTGAATGCTTCCCCATGTAAAAATCTATTATTTTTTAGGGATTTTGCTAATAACATATAACCATAAATCACTTCGATTACGTGTTGCCATGGCCTAATTGAATGTGGATTTCGTATTAATAATTTTTTGTTTTTTGAAACCGATTTAACACAATCTGGTATAAGTCTGTTTGCAGACCAATCTCCTCCGCCTATAACATTTCCAGCTCTTGCAACAGCTATGAATATATTAGTTTTTTTTCTTGGAAAAAAAGATTTTACATAAGAGTTAATTAAAATATCAGCTGAACCTTTGGATGCACTATAAGGATCATCTCCTCCCAAAATATCTTTTTCTTTATATCCTCTATCTAATTCTAAATTTTTATACGCCTTATCACTTGTGATCATTACGACATAAGTTTTTTTTCTAATTTTTTTTAACGACTCTAAAATACTTAATGTTCCAAAAGTATTACTATACCAAGTCTCTACTGGATCATGAAAAGACTTTGACACTATAGGCTGTGCAGCTAAATGAAATATGAAATCTGGTTTTTCTTTACTAAAAATTTTTTTGATTTTTTTTATTTCCTCAACTCTAACAAAATATTCTTTTTTTAACTTTTTGTTTAAATCAATTAATCTATAGTGTGAAGGTTTAGTAGGTATATCTTTGGAAATTCCAATTACATTTGCTCCTTTTTTAATTAACCACAACGCTAACCATGATCCTTTAAAACCGGTGTGCCCAGTTACAATAATCTTTTTATTTTTAAAAATATTCATTCTTTCAATAAAATTAAATCTGTAAAAAGTGAATATTGATTTTTAAGTTCATCATCCCATCCAAATTTTAATTTATCAAGGGTGTTTTTTTGTATCTTTTCCAGAGTCAAGCTTTCATTAGAAAGATCAACTAAAAAGTCAAATTTTTCAAGACATTGAAATATTTTGTCCCAACTGTTGTTTCTTTTTAAGGCATATGGCCAAAACTCTATTACAACAGGAATTTTATTTTTTAATAAGTTTTGTGCACCTAATAAAACATTGGCTTCATGCCCTTGAGTATCAATCCAAACTAGATCTTTTCCTGAAGATAAATTATCGAAAACATTATCAAATTTTCTTGTTTCTATATTTACTATTTTTCTTTTATCTTCCCCGTGATAATTAAATTTTGTTTTGTTTAAAACTCTATGATCTCCTGCATTTTCTTCAGCAATTTCAAGTTTAGAGTCTTTGCTATCCTCATCAGATAAAGCAAAATTATAAGGTGTTATCTTATCTTCTAAATCATTTAAAATAATATTTGTTTTTAATAACTTAAAATTATTTATTTCAGGTTCAACTGCAAAAGCTTTTTTTACTAAATTTCTTTTAACTGAAGGAATACAGATAGTTCCTATATTAGCTCCTACATCATATAGATTTTCAATTGGGTTTTTTTGTTTAATAAAATTTATTGATTTTTCAAATTTTTTAAAGTCAAATTCTCCCTTAACGAATATCTCTTTTGAAATTACTTTATCTTTTGTAAGTACAACAAAAACCTCATCTTTATTGTTTTTAGTAATTGTTAGATTTTTGTTAATCTGTGAGTCAAAATATAATCCTCTCAAAAAATAATTCTTACTTTG
>CACKCD010000034.1 GCA_902598595.1 uncultured Pelagibacteraceae bacterium | reverse complement strand
GAATATTTGACACAACACTAAATCCTACATTTTTACCAGTTTCTTTTTCTAAAGATTTATAAAGTTGAACTGCATACCTATGAAGTTGCCCCACAGAATAACTCATATTAAATAAAGGTAATAATCCAGCTGCATGCCAAGTAGAGCCGGACGTTAATTCTTTTCTCTCAACCAATACAACGTCTGACCAGCCTTTTTTAGCTAAGTGATAAAGCACACTAACGCCAACTACTCCACCTCCAACTACAACTACTTTTGTTTTTGATTTCATTAGACATTATTTAGCTTTTCACCTAATAAAGAGTCAAACTAAATATGATAAGACCTAGGAAATATTTATGATTAATAATAAAAAATGGGACCCAAATTTAACTCCTGAACAAAATTATGTTTTAAAACAAGAGGGCACCGAATCTCCTGGGTCGAGCCACTTAAACAATGAAAAGAGAGAAGGGTCTTATTATTGCGTAGGTTGTGGAACTAAATTATTTGATTCTAGCAGCAAGTATGAGAGTGGTTCCGGCTGGCCATCTTTTTTCAAATCAATGCCAAATGTATTTGAAGAAAAAACTGATATGAATATTGGCTACCCCAGAACTGAGTACCATTGTAAAAAATGTGGAGGACATCACGGTCATATTTTTGATGATGGACCTAAACCCACTGGAAAACGTTACTGCAACAATGGCGTGTGTTTAATATTTAAACCCAAAAGTTGAAAAGTTACTCACTCACCTAACAAGTGTTTTGATTACAACTAGCTAAAAGATTAAAGTTTTTTTTGCCATGTCCACTAGACCAAGGCATCATAAATTTGTTAAACTTTCTTTTCATCCACCATGATAAGAACCAATGTTCCCCACATTTTTTTAACTATCTTATTATTTTCTTTTTTAATCAATTATTCCGCAGAAGCCAATTGGGAACCAGCAAAAGACGGAGATAAGATTATTTTAATTAGACATTCAAAGGCACCTGGATTTGGAGATCCTCCAGGCTTCAAAATTAAAGATTGTAAGACTCAAAGAAACCTTAGTGAAGAAGGAATAGATCAATCAAAAAAAATAGGAAAATTATTTCAAAAAAACCTAATTAAAATTGATCTAGTTTTAAGTAGCCAATGGTGCAGATGTAAAGATACTGCTAAATATGCATTTAAAAACTTTGAAGAGTTTCAAGCGCTCAATTCTACTTTTCAGCCTCCCTATGATAAAAATGCAAAGAAACAAATTAAAGAGTTAAAAGATTTTATTCAAAAATGGAATGGAAAGGGTGGCAACTTAGTATTAGTAACTCATTACGTAATAATAACTGCGATAACAGATGTAGCACCGAGATCTGGCGAGATTGTAATTATAGATAAAAATTTTAAAACTCTTTCAACTATTTTAACTAATTAGAAAAAAATATAATAGACAAAAATTGCAATAATTAAATATTCTATCGAAGTTTTTAACAATATTAAATTTCTCTTATCGTTAAATTTTGAATTAATATAAAGACTTATTCTTGCGAAAGCTAAATGGACCAAGATTATACTTAGAACAATTCCAAGCAATGTTTGATAAAATGAAAAATTTTTGAACCCATAAAAGCAGGCTGCAATAAATGTTAACCAAGAAATATTAGATACGAAAAGAGTTATCAAAATACCCGATCCTTTTTTAAAAATACTTTGAGATTTAATAAAAGTATATGACCATAATAGAGTAAATAAAAAGCCAATGTATTTAATTATCATGAGCCAATATTGTAATTGCGAGAGATATCAAAGGCAAATATAAAGAAGGTATGATTATTAAGTTAGTTTTTGCTTTTGGTGCTGGATTTATAAGTTTTTTGACACCTTGTGTATTACCCATTATTCCAGGATATATTTCCTATATAACTGGTAAAAATTTAACTGAAATCAATCAGGATAAAAAAGTTGTTTTGTATAAAACAATTTTATTTTCTTTAGGATTTTCATTAGTGTTTATAACACTTGGAGCTACAGCGTCTGCAGTTGGAAATATTTTGTTATTTTTATCTAATGAATTAAGAATAGCAGCAGGAATAATAATTATTTTGTTTTCTTTACAAATGCTAGGTATTTTAAATTTTCAATTTTTAAATCAAGAACAGCGAATTGATACTAAAGGATATAAGGATAATTATGTATTTCCCTTTGTGGTTGGAGCAGCCTTTGCTTTTGGCTGGACTCCCTGTATTGGTCCAATTCTAGGTTCTATTTTAGCTTTATCAGCCACTGATGCATCCATAAGTAAAGGAATTCTTTTGCTTTCTTTTTATTCTTTAGGATTAGCTATTCCTTTTATTTTATCTGGTTATTATATGAATAGTTTTTTAATTTCTAAGAAGGGTTTTGGTAAATATTATAATAAAATAACCAAAACTGGTGGTGTCATATTATTAATAACAGGAATTTTAATCGCCACTAATCAAATTCAATTTATTAGTTATTATATTTTGACAACGTTTCCTATCCTCACTAGTCTAGGCTAATGAACGATATAACTG
>CACKCD010000033.1 GCA_902598595.1 uncultured Pelagibacteraceae bacterium | reverse complement strand
TATAAAAAAAAAATAGTAGATAGTTGGTTTTCATACTTACAAAAGCAAATTTGCACAGAATTTGAATTTATTGAAATAGGAGGAAAAAAATTTAAAAAGCGAATTTGGAACAAAAAAAATAAAATTGAGGGTGGCGGTACCTCCTTTTTGCTTACTAACGGAAATATATTTGAAAAAGTTGGAGTAAATAAATCTACTGTAAGTGGCAAATTTTCAAATGAGTTTAAAAGTAAGATATTAGGTGCAAATAAAAATGGAAAATATTGGGCTACTGGCATTTCAGTTGTAGCACATATGAAAAATCCTAAGATTCCTGCTATGCATTTTAATACTAGATTTATTGTAACGAGCAAAGAATGGTTTGGAGGAGGAATTGATGTAACTCCTTGTCAAAAAGATTTTAAAGAGAAAAAACTAGTTCACGAAATGCTTAAAAAGATATGTGATCAGAATAAAAAAAATTACAAAAAGTACAAAAGATGGTGTGACGAATATTTTTATTTACCACATAGACAAGAGGCAAGAGGAATTGGAGGAATATTTTTTGACTATGAAACAGATAACTGGATTAAAAATTTTAAATTTGTAAGAGAACTTGGTCTAACCTTTATTGATATATCAAAAAAAATAATTAAAAGAAAAAGTAAATTAAAATGGACAAAAAAAGAGAAAGAGAAACAGCTTTTTAAAAGAGGAAGATATGTTGAGTTTAATCTTTTATATGATAGAGGTACTAAATTCGGATTAAACTCAGGTGGAAATATTGAGTCTATTTTAATGTCGTTACCACCAGAGGCCAAATGGAAATAAATTATGGATAAAGAACCTATTACAGTTACAGGGCTTAAAAACCTTAAATCAGAGTTAGAGGATTTGAAAAATATACAAAGACCTAAAATAGTTGAAGCAATTGCAGAGGCAAGATCTCACGGTGATTTAAAAGAAAATGCCGAGTACCATGCTGCTAAAGAACAACAAGCTTTGATTGAAAGTAGAGTAATTGCAATTAATGATTTAATAGCAAGAGCTAATGTAATTGATGTTACGAAAATTGATAATGAGGGAAAAGTTATTTTTGGATCTACAGTTAAAGTTCAAGATTTAGAGTCAAAAAAGGAGATTTCTTACAAATTGGTAGGTCAAGATGAGGCTGACATTTCTAAAAATTTAATTTTTTATAAAAGTCCAATTGGTAAAGCCTTGATTGGAAAAAATAAAGGTGATTTGGTGAGTGTAGAGACACCGTCGGGTGAAAAAAATTTTGAAGTCCAAGATGTTATGTATATTTAATTTTTTTGAGTTTTAATAATCTCTAGTACTCTTTCTTTTGACATTTTAAAATCATTATCAAGCCATTCAAGTTCAATCATTTTTAAAGTTTTTCCAATTTGAGCTCCTTCTTGCATTCCTTGTTCTTTTAAATAAGCTCCATCAAAAGAAAATTTAGGTATATTTATATTTTTTATATCACTTAATATTTTCAAACTATCTTTTAATTTAATCTTTTCTACACTTGAAAAATAAAGGGCATTAAGTGTAATTAAGTGATCTTTTCCAAAAAAATAAATATTTTTCTTTAAATCTCTCTGAAAAAATTTTTTATTTGATTGAGTATTTTTAAAGTTAACGGACATTAAGTTTAGGTTATTTTTAATATCATTAGAAACATTATATTTATGTAAGAAATATTCATGGCTATCATTTTGATCTATTAACAATACAGCTAAGAAAGTTTCTTTATCAAAATTTAAGTAATTTAATAAAGACTCTAATCGATTTAATCTTTCTAAATTTTGAAATTCAGGAAATATTAATAAAAAAATATCTCTTAAGCTCTTATTTTTATTGAGTTTGACAAAGTTTTTTATGGATAAAATCTTAAATAATTCGTTCAAAATTCTTTCTTTAGAAATCTTTTGAATTCCATCTAAATTTAGCTTAATTGCCTCAATTGTTGTGGGTTCAATTTTGCTATTATATTCTAAGGAGAATCTAATAAAGCGAATAATTCTTAAATAATCTTCCTCGATTCTTTTTTGAGGGTCACCAATAAATTTAACGTTACAATTTTTTAGATCTGTAGTACCTAATTGAGGATCAAATATTTTTCCATTTATATCTAGATAAATTGCATTGATTGTAAAGTCTCTTCTTTCAGAGTCTTCTTGCCAATTATTTGTATATTCAATTTCTGCGTGCCGACCATCAGTTTTTATATCTTTTCTTAATGTGGTTAATTCAAGCTTAAACTTATCTGAAACAAGAGTAACCGTTCCATGTTTAATTCCGCTATCAATGACTTTAAATTTTGTATCTTTAAATTTTTCTTTTATTTGACTAGTTGTTAAAGAAGTTGCTATATCAATATCATCAATATCTTTATTAGATAAATATTTTCTAACACAACCCCCAACAAACATAGCTACTTTTGGGTCATCTGGATAGCCTAACTGTAATTTTTTAAATATAAATTTTAGTTCACTGCTTTTGTAAAAAGGAAAAAAAAATTTTTTAATTTTTTTTATTAAATTAAAATTAAGCATATCTCATTGGCTGGGGCACTAGGATTCGAACCTAGGATGGCGGTATCAAAAACCGCTGCCTTACCGCTTGGCTATGCCCCAATGTTAGGTTTTTGATATATCATATATCTATAAAATTAAATAGTTTTTGCGACACATGACCAATATTTAGGATACTTTATTTTTATTGAATTTAGTGCAGCTTTAGCTGTTTTTTTACTTTTGAATACGCCATAACAAACAGATCCGGAGCCAGTCATTCTAGAAAAATAACATCCATTTCTCTGCCTGATTTCTATAATTAATTTTTTAATAATTGGATATTTATTTTCCACAATTGACTGCAGACTATTATTTTCGCTTATAAGTAGCTTGATAAGCTTATTTTTAGTATTTATTTTTTTAAAACTAAAATTTAATTTTGAATTAAATTTTTTTACTTTTGAGTAAATATAACGGGTAGAGCATCTGATATTTGGATAAACTAATAAAAAATACAAAATATGTTTTCTTTGAAAATCATTAATTTGTTTAAGATTTTTTAAAAACCCCTGCTCATATAAAAACAATCTTACATCTGAACCTATTTTTTTATATAATATTCTTAATAAATTCTTTTTAATTTTATTTTTGG
>CACKCD010000032.1 GCA_902598595.1 uncultured Pelagibacteraceae bacterium | reverse complement strand
CAATGAAAAAATTTTTCATCCACGAAGTGTAGACTTTTATAGTATTCAAAATAAAAAGATTTGTAATTTAGATTTATCTCAATTTAATACAAAAGAAAATAAATATACTACTTTACAAAGATCAACTTTAATTGAATTTTTAAAAGATGATATTTACACCCAGCATTTAAGATTTGGAAAAAGAATAAAAGAAGTTTCCGAACTAAAAGGCAAAATACTTATCAAATTTGATGATAATACTAATGACCTTGTCGATATAGTTGTTGGTGCAGATGGTATTTTTTCTAACACAAGAACTTTTTTTGAAAAAAAAAAAAATGAACCGAAATTTAAGAAAGCGATAGCAGTAAGAACAATAATTAAATCTAAATCAGAATTGAACATTGATGAAAAAAATATCACTCTCATGATGGGAAAAAATTGTCATATAGTCATTTATCCAGTAAATAAAAATAAAGAATTAAATCTAGTTTGCATCATTAGAAACAAAAAGCACAATCCGGATGATATTAAATCTTTAATTAATAAAGCAGTGAGTCAAAACTTGAGTTTAGGCAAACTTTTTAATGAAGACTTAAAATCTTGGCCTTTATATTATACTTCGCAAATACTTCCTTCAACAAACAGTAAAGTATTTTATATTGGTGACGCTTTTAATGGATTCTTACCAACTTTGGCTCAAGGAGCAGGACAATCAATAGAAAGTGCTTATGAGTTATTTAATCTATTGAATGAGGAAAAGAAGGATATACAAAACATTTACTTTAAAGAGAGATTAAAAAGAGCAAAAATAGTAAGAAAAAGATCTAATTTTAATTTTTTTGCCTTTCATTTTTCAAGCTCATACATGCAAGCAATTAGAAACTTTTTTATGAAATTTTTAATTAAAAGAAAGAGATTTATCAGATCCTATTTGGGTGTAGTTTATAAAAATTAAATCTGTTTTTCTGCTATGAATTTTTGTCTGAGGCTATCAATTAAAACAGTAGATCCATTTAAATTATAATACCAATAAGTCCACCCATTGTAACTTTCTGCACCCATTATTTTTGCTGCAATTTTGTGAATTGACCCCTCTGACTCTTTGTATTTTATACTTCCGTCAGCCATTATTTTTGCGTTAATTTTTTTCTTTGGATCAAATAAAGATGTGCCTGGTTTAATTATTCCTAATTCAACTAGAGAGCCAAAGGGTATTCTAGGTTTTGCCTTGTTATTCTCTATTGTATCTAAATAGTTGTCCTCAATTTTTGTAGTTTTATTTAATCTTTCTTTTGCTGCTATAAAGTATTTTTTATCTTTTTCTATTCCATAATAATTTCTTCCTAACTTTTTAGATACAACTGCAGTGGTCCCAGTTCCTAAAAAAGGGTCGAAGACTGCATCACCCTTATTTGTAGTAGCTAATATTATTCTATGAAGAAGAGACTCTGGTTTTTGTGTAGAGTGAATTTTTTTTCCATTTTTTTTAAGCCTTTCTTTTCCATTGCAAATAGGCAAGATCCAGTCCGATCTCATTTGTAAATCATCATTTAAACATTTAAGAGATTGATAATTAAATGTATATTTCGATTTTTTACTTTTTGATGCCCAAATCAAAGTTTCATGGGCGTTAGTGAACCTAGTGCCCCTGAAATTGGGCATTGGATTATTTTTTCTCCAAATAACGTCGTTAAGTAACCAGAATCCCAAATTTTGTAAATGATAACCTAATCTAAAAATATTATGATATGAACCTATTACCCATATGCTTCCATTATCTTTTAAAATTCTTTTGCACTCGGTCAGCCAAATTTTACAGAAATCATCATAATGTTTAAAACTATTAAATTGATCCCATTTATCATTTACCCCATTAACTTTACTTGAGTCTGGACGAGTTAATTTTTCTCCTATCTGCATATTGTAAGGAGGGTCAGCAAACACGAGATCAAAAGTTTTATCTGGAATTCTTTTTAATTCTTTCAGACAATCACCATTTAAAATTTTGTTAGAAAATTTTGACATATTCTAGATTCAACCTTAAATTGAATCTAGGGTCAAACGATTTGAGAAAAAAATTGAGACCTTTAGTGCTTAAGATTCTTAACTCGACAACATCTTGTATATTGGTTTAAAACTTTTCCTGTGATGCGTAGTTATACCAAATTTTTTTAGACCCTCTAAGTGAGCTTTAGTTCCGTATCCAAAATTTCTTTCCCAAGCATAATGAGTAAATTTTTCTGATAATTTTATCATAAATCTATCTCTATAAACTTTTGCAACTATAGAAGCAGCGCTTATGACTTTAATTTTTTCATCTCCTTTGATTATATTTTTATAATTTTTTAAACCTTTAGGCGCAAAGTTTCCATCTATTAAGGTTAAACTCGGTTTTACAGCAAGACTTTCAATTGCTCTTTTCATAGAAAGCAAAGATGCCTGCAAAATATTTAGATTTAATATTTCCTCTACAGAAGCAATCCCAATTGCATAATAAGAGTTATCTTTAATATGTTCTGAAATTTTTTCTCGTTTTTTAAATGTTATTTTCTTTGAGTCTTTTAAAAGCTCTAAATTTATACTTTTTTTTAGTATCACCGCTGCAGAAACTACGGGACCAGCTAAACATCCTCTGCCAACTTCATCCACTCCAGCTAAGATTAATTCTCTCAATTAAATTTTTAAGTTAATTTTCTTTTCTCTTATCATTTTTAAATCTATCCAAGTCATTTTTTTTTGGGCCGGTTGCCTCATTAAAAAAGCTGGGTGAAACGTAACAATAATAGAAGTTTTACATTCTCCAAACTGTTTTTCAATCCACTGACCTCTAGCTTTAGAAATTACAACTTGACTCCCCACAAGAGCATTTAAAGCTGTGCTTCCTAACAAAACTAGAATTTTTGGATTAATTATTTCAATATGTTTTTTTAGATAGGGTAGGTATTTAATAATTTCTTCTTCGGTTGGCCTCCTATTCTCAGGTGGTCGATAGTTTACAACATTTGTGATATAAACGTTTTTTCTATTTAAATCTATTGAAGCTAGCATTTTATCTAATAATGCTCCTGCTCGGCCAACAAAAGGAATACCCTCTTGATCCTCATTAGAACCAGGGCCTTCTCCTATTATCATAATTTTAGCCTTGGGGTTGCCATCTGAAAATACAATATTTTTTGCATTATTTTTTAATTCACAATTTTTAATGTTAGAAATTGATTTTTTCAATTTCTCTAATTTTTCAGATTTGTCACCAGATATTTGAAAAACATCTTTCTTATATCTATTGATTGCCTTATTATTGTAAATTAAATTATAATTAATAGAATTATAAAATTTTATTAATTTAATTGTTTTAGTATTAATTTTTTTAATCATAATTATTTATGAGTATATTTAAATTTATCACCAAGCTTATCTCACAAATACTTTTTGTCATCATTTTTTTTTCCACACTTCATGCTAAAAATTTAGATAAATTTAATGACGGAGATAACATTTCAGATTACTTTTTTGGAATTCTTCTTTTAAATGACAACCAATATAAAGAGTCCTATAAATT
>CACKCD010000031.1 GCA_902598595.1 uncultured Pelagibacteraceae bacterium | reverse complement strand
AATTGTAATAATTCTAAAGCAATATCAGAAAACATAATTATGCTTCCGGTTCACAATAAAATTAACAAAGAATTAAAAGACAAAACAATAAGTGAAATAAAAAAATTTTTAATGGGGTAAACTAATATTTCTACTAAATTTGAGTATAAATAAATTTTTTAAGGTTCTAAAAATTTCAATCGGAGGAATTTTTGATTTACCGATTTTTCTTATTTTAAAATGGATTGGTAATTGAAAAATTTTAAAACCAAGTTTATCAATCAGAAAAATAGTTTCCATAAAAAAACTATAGCCTTTAGAATTTACATTTTTTATGTCAAAGGTTTTTAATTCCACTAAATTAAACCCTCTATAGGATGTGGTAAATTCTTCGCAATCTATGTTAAGCACAAATTTTATCGTTTTATTTCCAATAAAACTCAAAATGTATCTTCCAAGCTTCATATCATTTTTTCCACCCTTCATATAACGAGATCCTATTACAAAAGCTCTGTTTTCTAACTCATTAATAAATTTTGGGATTAAATTAGGATCGTGAGAAAGGTCTGCGTCCATTGTAATCAGATTTTTATAATTATGTTCTTTTGCAAATTGAAATGCATTTTTATGAGCTGTGTCTAGTCCCTCTTTTCCTAATCTTTTTATTAAATGTAAATTAGAATTGCTTTTTTGAAAACTTTCAATTATTTCCCAGGTTTTGTCTGGTGAGTTATCATCAATTATTAGTATATCAATATCTTTAAATTTTAAAGCTACATCTAAAAACTTTTCAATATTTCCGGCCTCATTATATGTAGCAGTAAATACTAAAGTTTTGTTTCTCATAATAAAATTTTATCACTTACTTTGATTTAAATCATCAATCGATTCATGGCGGAGAGAGAGGGATTCGAACCCTCGAAACGGTTTCCCGTTTACACGCTTTCCAAGCGTGCGCCTTCAACCACTCGGCCACCTCTCCTCAATTCAAGTTTGAAATTATATTTTCCATTTGTTTAATAAATTCTTTATTTGTGGGTAAATTATTTTGTTTCATTTCTTCCTGAATCTTTTGATAATCATTTTTGATTATATTAATAGTTTCTAATAAATTTGCATAATTTCTCTTTGAAACAAAAATTCCCTTTTTATCTCCAATTACATGTTTTATTTCATCAAAAACTATTACGGGTCTTCTACGAGCTAGAGCTTCTAATAATGCCATTGGATGACCCTCAGTAAATGAAGGTAAGATAAATATATTATGATCATCGTAAAATTTAATTAAATTTTCTTTGTTGTTTTCATTCTTTTTAATAAAAACATTATTTTGGTTTATATTGTGCCTAGCATTCTTTTCTTCTCCAACAAGTGTTAAAGAGAGATCATTCTTGTCTTTAATTAATTTAATTAATGAAAAAATTCCTTTTTCCACTCTTATTCTGCCTACATATAATAATTTGATACTTTCAATCTTTTTTTCTTTAATATTATTGAACCATTCAGGATCTAATTGGGATGGAGAAACAAGCTCTCCCTTCCTGCCTTTTAAAATATAGCTTCTACAACTGATCAAATTTGAAATTAAAGATAAAATACTGAACATTAAATGATAAAAAAACGGACCTATAAAACCTAATATAGCTTTATATTCTCCATAACCATCGCTTCTTAAATAAATAATTGGAGACTTTCCAAATAACTTTAAAAATATACAAGCTAAAAAAGTATATGGTGAAATTGAAATTATAAGATATTTAGAATTTTTATTTTTAGTTGAAATTAAAATCGCAAATATAAATGAAAAGATAGAACTAAATATTTTTATATTTTTTAAATCAATGCTGAAAGCTCTTTCTACTTTCGATTTTCTTGCAATTAAGTTGACTTCAAAATTTTTATTAAGTCCTTCTGGTGTAGATTTAAGATCTATATTATCACAAAAGTATTCGCTATTATTTTGATAAATGCTTTCATTTGAAATTATAAATAGTTTTTGCATTAATTTTCTTTACTTATCTTAAGTACACCAATGAATGCCTCTTGAGGAATTTCAACTTTACCAAATTGTTTAGACCTTGCTTTTCCTCTTTTTTGTTTTTTCAATAATTTTTTCTTTCTATCAGTCGCTCCACCACCATGTATTTTGGTCAAAACATCTTTTGAGAAACCTTTGATTGACTCTCTTGCTACAATTTTTCCCCCAATAGCTGCTTGAATTGGAATCATAAAATTATGTCTTGGGATTAAATCTTTTAATTTTTCGCAAACTTGTCTTCCGGTAGATTGAGCAAAATCTTTATGAATAATCATTGCTAAAGCATCGACTGGCTCTGCATTTACTAATATGCCAAGCTTTACTAGGTTGCCTTCTTTATGGCCTGTGATTTCATAATCAAAACTAGCATATCCACTTGAAACAGATTTTAATCTATCATTAAAATCGAAAACGACTTCATTAAGTGGTAAATCATAAGATAACACTGCTCTATTCCCTGAATAACTTAAATTTTTTTGGACTCCTCTTTTGTCTTGGCAAATTTTTATAATTGAACCTAAATACTCATCTGGAGTTATAACTGTAGCTTTAATCCAAGGTTCTTCAATTTTTACTATTTGTGTTGGATCTGGCATGCTAGAAGGATTTTGCAAGTCTATAACTTCACCTTTAATTTTATGAACTTTATAAATAACCCCTGGTGTTGTAGTAATTAAATTTACATCAAACTCTCTTTCCAATCTTTCTGTTATAATTTCTAAGTGTAACAAACCAAGAAAACCACATCTAAAACCCAATCCTAAAGCGCTTGAAGATTCTGCTTCATAAGAAAAACTAGCATCATTAAGTTTTAACTTTCCTAAACCGTCTTTTAATTTTTGATATTCGGAACTATCTACAGGAAACAAACCACAAAAAACAACTGGTTTGCTTGGTTTAAATCCAGGCAATGGTGTCTCGATTGGGTCTGTTGCATCACAAATTGTATCTCCAACTTTTGTTTCTGATAAAGACTTAATTCCAGTTATTATAAAACCAATTTCTCCAGAATTTAGTTCCTCTACATCATTAGGTTTTGGAGTAAATATGCCTACTTTTTCAATAATATGTTCCTGGTCATTAGACATTAATTTAATTTTCATATTCTTTTTAATTTTACCATTTATTACTCTTACCAAAATAACAACGCCGAGATAACTGTCATACCAACTATCAACCAATAAAGATTTTAATTTTTGTCCCTGTGTACCTTTTGGAGCAGGTAAATTTTTTATAATTGCTTCTAAAATGTCGTCTATTCCTTCACCAGTTTTTCCTGAGCACTTAATTGCATTTGATGTTTCAATGCCAACCACGTCTTCAATTTCTTTTTTCGTTTTTTCTATATCTGATGCTGGTAAATCTATTTTATTTAAAACTGGTATAACTTCGTGATTAATTTCTAAGGCTTGATATACATTTGCCAATGTCTGTGCTTCAACTCCTTGGGTGCTATCAACTATTAATAATGAACCTTCGCATGCAGAAAGAGATCGACTTACTTCGTAGCCAAAATCTACATGGCCTGGTGTATCTATAATGTTTAAAATATATTCTTTTCCATCTTTAGCTTTATAGTTAAGCTTAACTGTTTGCGCTTTAATAGTAATTCCTCTTTCTCTTTCAATATCCATGGAGTCTAGAACTTGGGTTTTCATCTCTCGGTCAGTTAATCCTCCACATTTATGTATAATTCGATCAGCTATGGTAGATTTTCCATGGTCTATATGCGCAATTATTGAAAAATTACGAATTCTATTTATGTCTGACATTAGGACCTGATTGTTGCACCAGTTTTTTCTTTAATCACTTCTATTATTTGTTGACTTACTTGATCTAAATCTTTTTCACTTAAAGTTTTGTCTAAAGCTTGAAGGGTTACATTGATAGCTACCGATTTTTTGTCTTTAGGAATACTTTCCCCTTCAAAAATATCAAAGGTAACCACTTTTTGAATAATATTTTTATCCACTTCTTTAATTAATTTCTCAAGCAAACCAACTTTAAAAGATTT
>CACKCD010000030.1 GCA_902598595.1 uncultured Pelagibacteraceae bacterium | reverse complement strand
TCAGAATTAGCAACCGAAATTATATTTAATTTCTGTAAAAACGATATAGAAAGAACAAAACTTAAATCATTAATAGAAAAAGCCTATGATAATTTTAAAAATAAAGAAGTTGTTGAATTAAAGAAAATTGGAAATATTAATCTTCTAGAGCTTTATCATGGACCAACATTAGCTTTTAAAGATATTGCCATGCAAGTCATTGGCAATATGTACGATTATTTGCAAGTAGCAAATAAAAAGAAAATTAATATTATAGTCGCAACTTCTGGTGACACAGGTTCCGCAGCTATATCAGCACTAAATGATAGAAAAAATATTAATGTTTTTGTTTTACATCCACACAATAAAATTTCAAATATTCAAAGAAAAATTATGACAACTATTGGCTCAAATAATATTTATAACATAGCTGTTAAGGGGTCGTTTGATGATTGTCAAAAAATTGTAAAAGATTTGTTTAATGAAAATAAATTTAGGGAAAAAATAAATATGTCAGGAGTTAATTCAATTAATTGGGCAAGAATCATCTGTCAGATTGTTTATTATTTTTATACAGTTCTAAAATTCAAAAATAAAAAAATTAACTTTTCAGTTCCAACTGGAAACTTTGGAGATATTTATGCAGGTTATATTGCTAAGAAGATGGGTCTTAATATAAATAAATTAATAGTTGCCACTAATGAGAATGATATTTTAAAAAGAGTTATAAATACTGGTGAATATAAACCTGATCAGGTTAAGACATCTTTTTCCCCAAGCATGGATATTCAAGTGGCAAGTAATTTTGAAAGATTGCTTTTTGATATAGCAGGCGAAGATGATAAGAGAGTTTCTTTATTGATGCAAGATTTGTCTTCAAAAGGTTTTTTTAAATTAAGTAAAGAAGAGCAAGAGACTATTAAAAAAGATTTTTGTGCTGAGAAAATAAATAATAAAGATACTTTATCTTTAATAGAAGAAACAAATAGTAAGTTAAACTTTATACTTGATCCCCATACAGCTACAGCATTGGGAGCTGCAAAAAAAGTAAATGATCTCTCTAATACAGTAGTTCTCGGCACGGCTCACCCATATAAATTTTTAGAAACAATAAAGATTGCAATCGGTAAAGAAGTTGAAAAACCTATTCAATTGAACAAAATTGAAGGTAAAAAAGAAAAATTTGATGTTATTGAAAATTCAAATTCAGAAGTTAAAAGTTATATTTTAAGTAAAATACAATGATATTAAAAGCAGGAGATAAATTACCAGGTTCAGAATTATTTCATCTAGATCAAAAAGATGATGTTAAAAAAATTGATATTTTAGATCTATGTAAAAATAATAAGTCTATTATTTTAGGTATGCCAGGGGCATTTACCAAAACATGTTCCACTCTTCATTTGCCTGGCTACATTAAGAACTATGAATTAGCATTAAAAAAAGGAATTTCAAAAATAATATGTATTTCAGTGAATGATCCGAATGTTATGAAAGCCTGGGGGGAAAAACAAAACGTTGGATCTAAAATATTAATGGTTGGCGACCCATTTCTTAAATTTACTAAAGCAATTGGAGCTGAAGTAGATAAATCTGAAAAAGGACTTGGAATTAGATCAACCCGATATACTATGCTTGTAGAAAATGGTGATGTAAAAAAAATAGAAGAAGAAAAAGAAACAGCTACTTGCGAACTATCTGCTGCTGAAAGTTTTTTAAATGCTATTTAGTTTCTGAAACAGCCAATTCATCAACAAGATTATTATATTTATTCCCTGCGTGGGCCTTAACCCATTTCCAAGTTACTTTATGTTTTTGACATAAAGCATCTAATTTAATCCAAAGATCTTTATTTTTAACAGGCTTCCTATTAGCATTCCTCCAATTATTTAATTTCCATTTTTTGATCCAAGTAGTAATTCCGTCTTTTACATATCTGGAGTCAGTATAGATTATTACCTCTGATCTTTTTTTAAACTTTTTTAAAGCCATTATTGGAGCCATTAATTCCATTCTATTATTTGTCGTATTACTCTCATTGCCAGAGATATTCGATTGTCTCAAATTGCTGTCTAAAATAATTGCAGCCCATCCCCCTTTTCCAGGATTTCCAGAACAAGCACCATCAGTATAAATCTTTACTTTCATTAAAAAAAATAATCCTCGTAATTTTTTGCTTTTTTGTGGAAATCCAATCTTTTTAAGTATTCCATAGGATCTTTAATTTTAACAATAGCGCCCTCAACCGTATTTAAAGCATCAAAAACTCTTGTTAATAAGAATCTTAAGGCAGCTCCTTGAGATAATACTTTAATACTCTCTCTTTCTTCATTAGTGAGTTTTCTCACTGACGTATATCCATCAATAAAATTTTTGGCTTTAGTAACATTAAAACTCAAATTGTTTTTTAAACCATCAAAACATAAAGCGTTAAAGCAAATTGCTATTTCAAATGCAAAATAATCTTCACAAGAAAAGTAAAAATCGATCACACCGCTAAATTTATCTTGAATAAAGAAAATATTATCATGAAATAAATCTGCATGAATTATTCCTCTTGGTAAATTTTTTGGCCAATTTTTTTCAACATCAATTAAATTTTCTTCTATTAATTTTGGAAGATCTTTATGAATCTTTGTGCATTTATCTTTAACATCATCAAACATCTTTCTCCATGACTTTACCGAAAGATCATTTTGGCGTTTTAAAGTTAAATTTTTAGTAAGTTCATGCATTTTAGCAGTTTCGATTCCTATTGATTTACAATTAACCGGAGATAAATTCTGTTTAGCTTTTCCCTCCAAAAAAGAGACTATCATTAACTTTTTTCCATCAAAATCTGTAATAGTGTTATTTTTATTGTTCAAGATTGGAGCAGGACATTTGAAGTTTGCTTTATTTAAAGAAGACATCAAATCCGAAAAAAAAGGAAGATCTTTGGGTTTAACTCTTTTTTCATAAACTGTAAGTATAAATTTTTTTTTATTGACTAATAAAAAATAATTTGTATTTTCTATTCCTTCTTTAATTCCTTTAAAAGACTCTAGCTTTCCTAAACTATAGTTTGATAAAATTTCTTCAATTTTATTTTGATCTAACTTTGTATAGACAGCCATTAGTTTAGCTCTTTTGGTAATTTAAAAATGACTTTTTCCTCAGCAACTACTACCTCTTCTACATCAACTTTTCGATCTTTTTTTATATTATTTAACAATGTTTGTACTAGTTTTTCTGGCGCAGAAGCACCTGAAGATATTCCTATGGTATTAGAACTATTTATTTCATTATATGGAATCTCTTTCTCAGAATGCATTAATTGAGAATTGTTGCATCCCGCTTTTTTTGCAACCTCTACCAATCTTACTGAATTTGATGAGTTACGACTTCCAACTACAAAGAAAATATCACATTTAGACGCTATTTTTTTTACCGCAGATTGTCTGTTAGTAGTTGCATAACAAATATCTTCTTTAATTGGGCCCTTAATTTGAGGAAATTTTTTTTTTAGCTCAACTATTATTTCAGCAGTATCATCCACTGAAAGAGTTGTTTGAGTAATATAAGCTAAAGACTTTTTAAAATCATCAGCCTTTAAATTTTCAACATCTTTTTTTGTTTCAATTAGTTTAATTGATCCCTTAGGAAGTTGACCCATAGTACCAATCACTTCTGGATGATTTTTATGACCAATTAACAATATCTCATATCCTTTTTTGTTTAACTGTTCTGACTCCCTATGTACTTTTGAAACTAGAGGACAAGTAGCATCTACAAAAGATAAATTTTTTAACTTAGCTTCCTTTGGGACTGATTTAGGGACCCCATGAGCAGAAAAAATTACAGGTCTACTTTCATCTATAATATCAGACAGTTCATCAATAAATATTGCACCTTTTTCTTTTAATTCCTCAACAACTTGTTTGTTGTGTACAATTTCGTGTCTTACATATACAGGAGCACCAAACTTATCAATTGATTTTTCTACGATTTCAATCGCCCTTTTAACTCCAGCACAAAACCCCCTTGGAGATGCTAAATAAATTTTAAGTTCTTTTTTCATTTTTTTCTAAAAGGTATTCTAGCAATATATGCGGAAAAGTAAGTGACGCCAAACCAATAAAAATTACCTTATAAATAGCCTCGTCAAGGGTATAAAAACTATTTAAAAAATATATTGCAAATAAAAATATTATTCCAGTAATAAAGGTTAGAGGAAT
>CACKCD010000029.1 GCA_902598595.1 uncultured Pelagibacteraceae bacterium | reverse complement strand
AGGATCTTTTTTTCTTAATGGAGCTATATCAGAATGACCAACAATATTAGAATTTTTAATTTTATATTTTTTTTTCAAATTTTTACATATTTGAATTAAGCTATTTATTTGCTGGAAAGTAAATTTTTCATACCCGAATTCATGACCTTTATTCACTATTTCAATCCCGATAGAATTTTTATTAAGGTTAATAAAATTTTTCCATTTTGATTTTCCAGCGTGCCAAGCAACTTTATTTTCTTGAACCATTTTAAAAATTTGACCCTTTCTATCTATCAAATAATGACAACTAACTTTATGTTTCGTGCTCAATAGTCTTTTTATAGATTCAATCTTAGATTGCATTCCAGTATAGTGAATAACTATAACCTTTATGTCTTTATTAGCCCGAGATTTTGTTGAAAAATTTGAAGAATATAAGGCTTTAAAGATCATTGAATAAGTAAAAATTTAATATATACAGCTAGTTGAAATATGAAATTTAAAAAATACATAATTTTATTTTCTTCTATATTTCTCTTAGCTTCAACAGAAATAAAAGCATCTGAAGAATGTTTTGAGGGAACTAGTAGAGCCATTTTTAAATTCAATATGGGTTTTGATAACATAATTCTTGAGCCTATAGCCAAAGGATATAATAAGCTTCCAGAGCCAATAAAAAATGGAACTAGCAATTTTACCTCCAATATTGCAACTCTACTATCAATTCCAAACCATCTAGCTCAAGGAAATATCAAAGGAGCTGGAAATGCAACTGCAAGTTTTTTAATAAATTCTACAATTGGAATAGTAGGATTGGGCAATCCTGCTGAAAAAATGGGCTTTAGTAACCAAAAAGAAGATGTAGGACAAACTTTAGGCTCTTACGGTGTGGGTCCTGGATGTTATTTTGTTTTACCAATCTTAGGCCCAACTACGGTTAGAGACTCGGTGGGATTAATAGCCGATACTTTCGTAGACCCATTTGCGCATGTAACTTTGAGAGAAAAAGAATTATTAGGTGCCTCAGGAAATCGACTAGATTATCTCACAGTAAAAGGAACTACAGCTGTTGATTTTAGGGCAGACAATCAAGCAAATTTTGATAGCTTAGAGAAAAACTCTATTGATTTATATGCATCTTTTAAAAGTTTATATCTACAAAATAGAGAAAATAAAATAAATAATTCCAGTGAAAGCGAAGACGACTGGGGTAATTTAGATAATTAAAACTAATTTACACAATGAAAAAGATTAGTTCAGTTTTAATTTTACTACTTTTAATCTCTAAAACATCCTTTGCAGGAACTTATAGCTCTGATCCTCTAATGTTTGTCCAAGAGTTGGTTAATGACGCAATAAGTAAGCTTTCTGATAAAAATCTAACCAAAGAACAAAAAGAAAATTTTATAAGAGATGTTGCTGTAGAAAATGTAGATATTGATGCATTGGGATTATATACTCTTGGAGAATTGAGAAAATCTGCAGATAAAAATGATGTAATTAAATATAAACTAGCCTTCAAAGAATATTTTTTAAAAAGTTTAACCTCAAGATTAACCGACTATTCGTCTAACAAATTTGAAGTAGTAGAAGCAGAAAAAAAAAGCTCAAACTATACAATTGTAAAATCAAAAATTGCCAAAAGTGAAAACCAACCTGAAATAAAAATTGATTGGAGAATTTATACGAAGAATCCAGAAAAACCTCTTATCAGAGATTTAATTGTGGAGGGGCTAAGTTTAGCAAGAACTCAGAAAGAGGAATTTGCTTCTATTTTAAGTTCAAATAATAATGATATAAATATTTTAATTGTTAAATTAGAAGAATTTGTAAAAAATTAGTTGGTGGTGGGCCCGCCAGGACTCGAACCTGGGACCAATACATTATGAGTGTACTGCTCTAACCAACTGAGCTACAGGCCCAAAATTAATACTTACATCAGAAACAGTTATTTTTCTAGGAAACTTTTTAGTTGTTTTGATCTACTAGGGTGCTTCAACTTCCTTAAAGCTTTAGCTTCGATTTGTCTAATTCGCTCTCTAGTAACAGAAAACTGTAAACCAACTTCTTCCAGCGTGTGGTCAGTATTCATTCCAATTCCAAAACGCATTCTTAACACTCTTTCTTCTCTTGGAGTAAGAGAAGCTAAAATTTTAGTTGTGGACTCACTTAAATTTGATTGTATAGCAGTATCTAATGGTTGAAGAGCATTTTTATCTTCTATGAAATCACCAAGACTACTATCTTCCTCATCTCCAACGGGTGTCTCAAGTGAAACTGGCTCTTTTGCAATCTTTAATACTTTTCTTACTTTTTCTAATGGCATTGCAAGTTTCTTAGCTAATTCTTCTGGAGTTGGTTCTCTGCCAAACTCACTCATGATTTGTCTCTGAGTCCTTACAATTTTATTAATTGTTTCAATCATATGCACTGGAATTCTAATTGTTCTTGCCTGGTCTGCGATTGATCTTGTAATCGCTTGTCTTATCCACCAAGTTGCATATGTAGAAAATTTATAACCTCTACGATACTCAAATTTATCTACAGCTTTCATCAAGCCGATATTACCTTCTTGAATTAGATCTAGAAATTGCAAACCTCTGTTTGTATATTTTTTTGCTATAGAGATTACTAATCTTAAATTGGCCTCGACCATTTCTTTTTTAGCTATTCTAGACTCTCTTTCTCCCTTTTGAATTCTACTTACTAATTTTTTAAATTCACCGACTGATAAACCTATTTTTTTACTAAATTCTACTAATCTTTCTCTAATTTCAGAAAAGTCTTTCTTGAATTTTTTAAAAAAAGATTTCCAAACAGGATTTTCTTTTAAAAATGTTTCAAATTTTGGATTTATTTCATTATCAACATAATATTTTAAAAACTCTTCTCTAGAGATCTTATTATTCATTGCCAATCTTAAAAGAACACCTTCTAAAGAAACTATCTTTTTATTTTCTTTATAATGTGATTGAACTAATTCTTCTACAACATATGGAGCTAATTGAAGATTTTTAAAATTATCGACTAGAACCGATTGTATCTTTTTAAAATTTTTATTTTTTGAAACCGATAATTCTTTTGATGCTAACAAACACTCTAACTTTTCCTTTTGGTATTTTTGAAGCTTAGAATAATTTTTATTTAAAGAGTCTAATATACTAATAATCTTAGGTTTTATTTCCTCTTCCATTTTTGCCAATGAAACATTGAATTCATCATCTGCTGAACTTTCTTCCACTTCTTTTTTTTCATCTTTCAAATCTTTGTTCTCAGTTTTTTTATTAATTTTTAATTCATCATCGTCCTCTAAAGACTCAAAGTCTTCGTAAGTTGAATCTATATCGATTATATCTCTAACTAAAAGTTGTTGACTTTCTATTTGTTCCTTCCAATCAAATATTTTTTTTCCAACCAAAGGGCTCTGAGTCAAAGCATTAATCATGACATCTTTTCCTGCTTCAATTCTTTTTGCTATCGCAATTTCTCCTTCTCTGGATAAGAGCTCGACCCCACCCATCTCTCTGAGATACATTCGAATTGGATCATCACTTTTATCTGAGGATTTCTCCTCTGCAACACTCCCCGCTTCTTTCTTTTTATTTGATTGATATTGAGATTTTTTTTCAACTAAAGTGATCTTTTCATCAACTAAAACCAAAAAGGCTTTTTCTATATTATCAGGCGTTCCGTTTCTTTTACCTAAAGATTTTCCTAATTCTTCATAGGTAATAAAACCCCTATGCTTTCCTTTATCTAAAAGTCTTTCAAATGATTTTGTAATTAGTTTTTCGGTCATTAAATTATAAGCTTAAATGGTGGAATATATATAATAGTTAGTTTAAAAAAATCTATCTTTTTTTATTCCCTGTTTACCTGGCTTTTAAGCTTTATGAGTTCAGAGTAAGAGTTTTCATCAAGATTATTAATTAATTCTTTTTCAAGAGATTCTATCTTTCTAAGATTATTTAATTCTTCCAGCTCTATTAGCAAGTCATTTAACAATTCTAATATTGCCTCGTTATTTTTAGCTTTTAAAATTATTTGAATACTTGAATTTTCTTGAATTTCATCAATTAATTTTTTGAAATCAATGCTAATTTTTGATCGGATCTTTTCTCTGTCATCCCCTTCTAATAACAAACTAGTAATTAGTTTTTTTAAACTCTCATTTTTTTTAGATAAAAAAATTATTTTTGATATATCTTCTATTTTTTTTAATACTACTTCTGGATAATTTAACATTATAAATAAAATAGAAAATTCCTTTATTTGAATTTTTGAAAAATGACTATTTTTTTGATGTAAAGTTTTGGTTTCACTTAATATTTGATAATCTTTCTTATTTCTATACTTCTGAAAACTTTGATAGAGTCTTCTAGTATTTTGAATTGGAGTTAATTTTCTAATTTTTTCCAAATAATCTTCGAGAACATACTTCTTCAATGTTTCGTCTTGAATTAAATAGCATATTTTTTTAATCTCTTTTTCGAATTTAGAAACTTCAAAAGGATTATTGCGATTGATCTTTTTTAAGTGATAATCCCAAATGTAATTTTGAATTATCTTTTTTTCTTTTAAAAGAGAAACAAATTTTTCCTTACCGTTTTGTTTTATGTAATCATCTGGATCACTTCCATCTGGCATAATTGAAAAGAAGA
>CACKCD010000028.1 GCA_902598595.1 uncultured Pelagibacteraceae bacterium | reverse complement strand
TTTGCCAAGCTAAAGTATGTTTCATAAAATTTTTATCATCTCTTTTGCTAAAATCTTCTCTAGCATGGGCTCCTCGACTTTCTTTTCTGCTATATGCGGAGTCCATTGTTGTTAGTGCTTGACGTATTAAATTATCAAATTCTAGTGTTTCAACTAAATCTGTATTAAATAATAATGATTTATCTTTTACAGAAATATCTTTCATGCCGTCATAGGGCTTCCTTATCTCCTCTACACCTTCTTTTAAGGTTTTTTCAGTTCTAAATACTGCACACTTAGATTGCATAGTCTTTTGCATCTTTAGCCTAAGTTCTGAAGTTTTAGTAGATCCTTTTGAATTTCTAATTTTATCAAATCTATCCAAACATTTGTCAGTTTCTGAGTTAGAAACCTCTTCGTGAGGCTGCCCAGGCTTTACAAGTTCAGCTGCTCTTTTAGCTGCAGCTCTTCCAAAAACTACAAGATCTATAAGAGAGTTAGAACCTAATCTATTTGCTCCATGAACTGAAACACAAGCAGCTTCTCCTATTGCCATCAAACCTGGAACAATCTTTTCAGATCCATTTAAAGTTAAAACTTCTGCCTTATAGTTAGTTGGTATCCCTCCCATATTATAATGGACTGTAGGAACAACTGGAATAGGTTCTTTGTTTACATCGACATTAGCAAATGTTTTAGCTGCCTCTGAGATTCCTGGAAGTCTTTCTTCTAAAACTTCTTTATCAAGATGATCTAAATGTAGACTAATATGGTCTTTATCTTTACCAACACCTCGACCTTCATTTATTTCCATTTCCATTGATCGACTCACTACATCTCTTGATGCTAAATCTTTAGCATTTGGAGCATATCTTTCCATAAACCTTTCACCTTTTCCGTTAACAAGAAAGCCACCTTCACCTCTAGCTCCTTCTGTAATTAAACATCCAACTCCATAAATACCTGTTGGATGAAATTGAACAAATTCCATATCTTGTAGTGGTAAACCTGCTCTCAGCACCATGGCGTTGCCATCCCCAGTACAAGTATGTGCTGAAGTTGCTGAGTAGTAAACTTTTCCATATCCTCCGGTTGCGATGATTGTTATGTGTGATCTAAACCTGTGAATAGTACCATCAGTCAAATTCCAAGCAATAACTCCTTTACATTCTCCATTTTTCATAATTAGATCTAAAGCAAAATATTCAATAAAAAACTCTGTATTATGTTTTAAAGCTTGCCCATATAAAGTGTGTAAAATTGCATGACCTGTTCTGTCTGCGGCAGCACATGTTCTTTGTGCTGTTCCATTACCATAATTTTTTGTCATCCCTCCAAAAGGTCTTTGGTAAATTTTTCCCTCATCAGTTCTGCTGAAAGGGACACCATATCTTTCAAGTTCTACAACAGCTCTAGGTGCTTCCTTGCAAAGATATTCGATAGCATCTTGATCTCCTAGCCAATCAGATCCTTTAACTGTATCGTACATATGCCATCTCCAGTCATCCTCTCCCATATTTCCAAGAGCCGCAGAAATTCCCCCTTGAGCAGCAGAGGTATGACTTCTGGTTGGAAATACTTTTGAGATACAGGCTGTTTTTAAACCGGCTTCAGATAAACCAACTGCAGCTCTTAATCCTGATCCACCTGCTCCAAGAACAACTACATCGTATTCGTGATCTATAATCTTATATTTACTCATATTGATAAATTAAATATTCCTAAAATAGTAATCAATGGTATTATTATAGCAAATATATTAAGTAGTTTGTTTGCGACATTTTTGATTTTTTCATCTCGAATATAGTCTTCAAAAATTTCACTTATGGTTAAAGCTGCAAAGAAGAAAGCAATTACTATAAATATAGAGAATAAAATTTTTGAAGGTTGTTGAATAAAAAAAAGAGCTACATCGGCATAGTCTTTTTCATAAATTGATACAAAACTTAATATAAACCAAATCATAAAGGGAATTAGGATTAGAGAACTAAATTTAGTAAATAACCATTTTTTTGTAGAAATATGCATTTTAAAAGATATTTTTTCCAATAAAGTAAAATAAAACTGTAAAAACAAATGAACCAACTAGAACTACAATGCCAGTAATCTTTGAAATCTTTAAATCAAAACCGTAACCAAGATCCCATGCTAAATGTCTGATTTCATTTAAAATGTGAAAACTAAAAGTCCAACAAAGGCCAATTGCTAAAAACTTCCCGGGAAAGGATTCTAAAAATATTTTTGTTGATATATAACTATTTTCACCCAAGAGCAAAGACAATGTCCAAAAACAAATAAATGTAATTGCTAAGATATTAATTACTACTACTATTCTATGAGTAATAGAAAGAAGAGATGAAATTTGCCACCTATAAATTTGTAAGTGAGGACTTAAAGGATTGTTATTATGCTTCATAACTTACTTATAAACTAAACTTCTTTTTTTTTCTTCATTAAACACTCTGCAATCTGAACAGTGTTTAACGCTGCTCCTTTTAATAAATTATCTGAAACTATCCACATATTTAACGCTTTATTATTAGAATGATCTTTCCTTATTCTAGAAATAAAAGTCGAATAATCTCCCTCAGCTTCTAAAGGTGTTATATATCCTCCATCTTTATTTTCATCAACAACTTTGCATCCTGGAGCATTTACTAAAATTTTTTTAACTTTTTCTAGATCATATTCATTTTCAAACTCAATATTAACTGACTCAGAGTGAGAAGTCTTCACAGGAACTCTTACACAGGTTGCTGTTAAACCAATTGTTTTATCTAATATTTTTTTTGTTTCATTTTCCATTTTCCACTCCTCTTTCGTATATCCATCATCAACAAAAGAATCTATGTGAGGAATTAAATTAAAGGCTATTTGTTTTGTAAAATTTCTAGAATTTATTTTTTTATTATCTAAATAATCTTTTGTCTGAGAAAATAGTTCATCTACAGATTCTTTTCCTGCTCCTGAAACCGCTTGATAAGTCGAAACAACAACTCTTTTGATTTTATATTTATCATGAAGAGGTTTTAAAGGAAGCATCAATTGAATCGTTGAACAATTAGGGTTTGCTATAATATTATTATGATTCATTAAATCATGTGGATTAACTTCGGCTACTACTAGAGGAACGTCTTTATCCATTCTAAAATATTTTGAATTATCTATAACAATCGTTTTTTTAGAAGCTTGAGGCGCCCATTTTTTTGCTATTTCACTTCCTGCAGCAAAAATAGTAATTTCTGCTTTTGAAAAATCATATTTTTCAAGTTGTTCTATAATTATTTCTTTTTGTTTAAAAACTAATTTATTTCCTGCGCTTTTTTCTGATGCAACTAAGAAAAGATTATCAATTTTAATTTTAGATTTTTCTAATACCTTTATTGTAGTTCTGCCTACATTACCAGTGGCACCGATTATTGCAAAATTCATATTTAGATTATTTTATTTCAATTTTGATATAATTGCATCACCCATATCAGTTGTTGTAACTTCTTTTTTACCAACTGACATTATATCTTTCGTTCTCAAACCTTCATCCAGCACTTTTTGAACAGAAACATCTAGCAAATCAGCTTCTTTTGCTAAATCTAAAGAATATCTTAAAGCCATAGATAAACTTAATATTGTTGCGATAGGATTTGCAATATTTTTACCAGCGATATCTGGAGCTGAACCATGCACCGGCTCGTAAAGAGATCTAATTTTTCCTTTTTTATCTCTTGAACCTAGCGAGGCGGAAGGCAATAAACCTAAAGAACCGGTCAACATCGCAGCTTCATCAGATAGCATATCTCCAAAAAGATTATCAGCTAATATTATATCAAACTGCTTAGGATTTCTTAAAAGTTGCATAGCACAATTATCTGCTAACATATGATTTAATTCTACTTTTTTGTATTCTTTATCTTTGAGAGCTTGTACTTCTTCTCTCCATAAAACTCCGGCTTCCATCACATTAGATTTTTCACAAGAAGTTACTTTATTTTTTCTTTTTTTAGCTAAGTCAAAAGCCACTCTAGCTATTCTTTGTATTTCACTGGTAGTATATGAGTGTGTATTTATACCTCTTCTCTGGTTGTTTTCTATTGGCTCTATTCCTCTTGGTTCTCCAAAATATATCCCCCCAGTTAACTCTCTTACAATCATTATGTCTAAACCAGATACTATTTCTGGTTTTAAAGATGATGAGTCAACTAATTGCTTAAAACAAATTGCAGGTCTTAAATTTGCAAATAATTTTAATTCTTTCCTTAATTTTAAAAGAGCTCTCTCTGGTCTTTTAGAAAATTCTAAATTGTCCCATTTTGGACCACCACAGGCACCTAAAATTACTGCGTCTGACTCTAATGACTTATAAAAAACTTCGTCAGTTATAGGAATTTTATTGGCATCAATTGATGCACCGCCTATTAATTCTTCCTCAAAACTAAAGTCTAATGATTTATTTTTATTAAACCATTCTATTATTTTTTTTACCTCTCTAACAACTTCCGGTCCAATACCGTCACCTGGTAATAATAAAATTTTTCTGCTTTTTAGTTTATTCATTTCTCAAAATCCATGGTTTGTTTGCATTAATTATTTTCTCATAATTATCAATTTGCTCTACTTTTTTCATTGATAAGTCGATATCATCTAATCCTTCGATCAAACATTTTTTTTTAAATTGATCTAGATCAAATTTAAAAACTTTATTTCCAAAATATATTTCTTGCTTTTCTAAATTTATTTCAATTTCTTCTTGTCTTTTTGAATAATCTGATAATTCTAAAACTTTTTCTTCACTAATTTTTATTGGTAAAATACCATTTTTAAAACAATTATTATAAAATATATCTGCAAAACTAGAACTAATAATACTCTTAATGCCAAAATCAGATAGTGCCCAAGGAGCATGCTCCCTTGATGAACCACAACCAAAATTTTTACCAGCTAATAAAATTTTAGAATTGTTATATGGCTCTTTATTTAATATAAATTCTTTTATTATTTTTCCATTTTCATCATATCGCATCTCATAAAATAAACTTTTACCTAATCCTGTTCTTTTAATAGTCTTTAAGAATTGTTTTGGAATTATCATATCAGTATCAATGTTCTGCAATGATAAATAAGAAGGTATACTCTTAATTTTTAAAAATTTTTCCATTATTCTATTTCTCTAACATCTGAAAGATGACCTTTAATCGCTGCTGCTATCGCCATACCAGGGCTCACCAAATGAGTTCTTCCGCCCCTTCCTTGTCTTCCTTCAAAATTTCTATTTGATGTAGAAGCACATCTTTCTTTAGGTTTTAATTGATCTGGGTTCATCCCTAGACACATTGAACAACCAGGTTCTCTCCACTCAAATCCGGCTTCAATAAATATCTTATGTAAGCCCTCTTTCTCGGCTTGAGCTTTAACCAATCCAGATCCAGGAACCACCATAGCGCTAACACTTTTTGCAATTTTTTTTCCTTTTAAAAGTTCTGCGGCTAGTCTTAAATCCTCTATTCTTCCGTTTGTGCAACTGCCAATGAATATTTTATCTATTTTTATATCAGATATCTTAGTATTGGCTTTTAATCCCATATAATCTAAAGACCTTTT
>CACKCD010000027.1 GCA_902598595.1 uncultured Pelagibacteraceae bacterium | reverse complement strand
CCAGTTGAAATATTAGGAATGAATGACTCGGCTTTTGCTGGAGCAGAATTTTTGGTGGCCAAAAATGAAGATGAAGCCAAAGAAATGGCCGAGTATAAAAAAAATAATTCTGTTAAGAACAAAGTACTCGTTAAAGACAAATCAACTCTTTTCGATAATGTTAAAGAAAAAGAGGAATTAAACATTATTATTAAGTCTGATGTTCAAGGTTCAAGTGAAGCTTTAAAAATGGCAATTAATAAAATTGAACATGATGAAGTTGAAGCAAAAATAATTTTGTCTGATATTGGGATGATAAATGAAACAGATGTCTCATTGGCTAAAGCATCAAGCGCAATATTGATAGGTTTTAATGTGAAGCCAAATAGAGAAGCAAAAAAATTAGCAGAGGATCAAAAAGTAAATATTAAATATTTTAATATAATCTATAAAGCATTAGAACACGTTGAAAAATCTTTATCAGGTTTACTAGAACCCGATATAAAAGAAACAGTTCTAGGTTCTGCTGAGATTCAAAAAATATTTAAAGTATCTAACGCAGGAAAAATCGCTGGATCAAAAGTTATTAATGGAGAAATAAAAAGTAAATCTAAGGCGAGAATTATAAGAGATGGAGTAGTAGTTTATAGCGGTGAAATACAGAGTATTTACAGAGAAAAAAACCAAGTCAAGGAAGTCGGAACAGGTTTGGAATGTGGAATAAGTCTTAAAGATTTTATAGATTTTAAAGAAAAAGATGTAATCGAGTCTTATTTGGCAGAGGAAATTCAAAGGTCAATATAATGGGAAATCAATCCACACAAAGAGTTTTTAGTCAGAGACAATTAAGAGTAGGCGAACTAGTTAAGCAAAATTTGGGGGAGTTGTTTATTAGAAATGAGGCTAAAATTCCATCAATTAATTCTAAACTAATTACTGTAACAGAGGTAAGGATGACTGCTGACTTAAAAACAGCTAGAGTATATGTAATTCCTCTAGGAGGTGTAGATATGAAAGAAACAGTAAGAGCCTTGACGGAATACTCTCATCTTGTTAGAAAAGCGCTGTCTAAAAGGCTAGATATTAAGTTTCTTCCTAAACTTACATTTGTTGAAGATAACTCATTTGAATATGCTGAAAAGATTGAGAAAATAATAAAAAAAATAAAAGTAAATGACACAGAAAAAAAAAGATATAATTAAATCATTAGCAATTCACACTAAGGATGTAGGTTCAACAGAAATACAAATAGGCTTATTAACTGATAAAATTACTAAACTTTCAGAGCATTTTAAAAAATTTAAGAAAGACAAACACTCTACGTTAGGTTTAACAAAATCGGTAAATAAAAGAAAAAAACTTTTAGTTTATCTAAAAAAGAAAAATTCTGAGTCATACCAAAAAATAATAAAACAATTAAATTTAAGGAAATAATGTTTAAAATTCATAAAGAAGAAATTAAAATAAATGGAAAAAAAATAACTTTAGAAACAGGAAGGGTTGCTAGACAAGCTGATGGGGCTATCATTGCGACTTGTGGAGAAACAGTTGTGATTGCAACTGCAGTTGGAGCAAAAAAATTGAAAGATGGGCAAGATTATTTTCCATTATCTGTAAATTACCAAGAAAAGTATTATGCTGCTGGAAAAATCCCAGGAGGATATTTTAAAAGAGAAGCAAGACCTACTGAGGCTGAAACTTTAATTTCCAGACTTATTGATAGACCTATTAGACCTTTATTCCCTTCAAGTTTTTTAAACGAGGTACAGTTACTTCCAACCGTTCTATCTTACGATGGTGAAAATCAACCAGATATTTTGTCCATAATTGCTTCGTCAGCTGCTTTAGCAATATCAGGACTTCCATTTCAAGGTCCTATAGCTGCTAGTAGAGTTGGATATAAAGATGGAAAATTTTTATTAAACCCATCTATTGAGGAGTTAAAAGACTCAGAATTAGATCTAGTTGTAGCAGGAACTAAAGATGCAGTTTTAATGGTTGAGTCTGAAACTTCAGGTCTTTCAGAAAAAATCATGTTAGACGCTGTAAAATTTGGTCATGAAAATTTTGTCCCAATAATTGAGACAATAGAAAAATTAGCTAAAAAAGCTAGTAAACCTAAATGGGAAGTAGAAGAAGTAGACCACTCAGATGTTAAAAAGAAAATAACTGACAAGTTTGAAAGCAGTCTAAGAACTGCTTTTAAAGAAATAGATAAGAAAAAGAGATCTACAGCTATTTCTGAAATAGAAACCCAAGTTAAAGAAATGTTTGCTGAAGATGAAGCAGTGACAGAAAATCAAGCTATGGCACAATTAAAGTCACTAGAAAAAGATATAGTTAGAACTGCGATATTAAAAGACAATAAAAGAATTGACGGTAGAGGGTTAGCTGATGTCAGACAAATTCAATGTGAAGTTGGAGTGCTTCCAAGAACTCATGGTTCTGCTTTATTTACCAGAGGAGAAACCCAGGCATTAGTGGTTACAACTCTAGGGATGACAGATGATGAACAAAGATTAGAGAGTTTAGATGGGATGCAAAGATCAAATTTTATGCTTCATTATAATTTCCCTCCTTTTTCAGTGGGAGAATGTGGAAGAATTGGAACTGGCCGAAGAGAAATTGGGCATGGTAAATTGGCCTGGAGAGCGATTAATTCATCATTACCTCTAAAAGAAAATTTTCCTTACACTTTAAGAGTTGTTTCAGAAATTACCGAGTCTAACGGCTCTTCTTCAATGGCTACGGTTTGTGGAACTTCTTTATCTTTAATGGATGCCGGAGTGCCTATTAAAGAACCGGTTGCTGGTATAGCGATGGGATTAATTAAAGAAGGAGATAAGTTTTCAGTGCTTTCAGATATTTTAGGAGATGAAGATCATTTAGGAGATATGGACTTTAAAGTAGCTGGAACTAAAGACGGAATTACATCTCTTCAAATGGATATCAAAATTACAGGTATCACATTTGAAATTATGGAAAAAGCTCTCGATCAAGCTAAAGTTGGAAGAAAACATATTCTAGGTGAGATGAATAAGGCTATTAAATCCTCTAGAAAAGAATTTTCAAAACATACTCCTAAAATGGAAACTATAAAAGTTGACAAGAAAGATATTGCAACAGTAATTGGTAAAGGCGGGGCAACAATTAGAGAGATTGTCGAAACTTCAGGAGCCAAAGTAGATGTAAAAGACACTGGAGAAGTAACAGTTGCTGCACCAGACGAAGCTTCTAGAAATAAAGCTTTAGAATTTATTAAAAATTTAGTTGCTAAACCCGAAATGGGAAAAATTTATAAAGGAAAAGTTGTTAAGATTATGGAATTCGGAGCCTTTGTAAACTTTTTAGGAAAACAAGATGGTCTAGTTCATATTTCAGAACTTGCTTCTAAAAGAGTTGCTAAAGTTGGGGATGTAGTCAAAGAAGGAGATGAAGTTTCAGTTAAAGTTGTAGGTTTCGATAGAGGTAAAGTTAAATTATCGATTAAACAAGCTGTGGCTTAAAATCTTAGATTTTATATTCAAAATTTTGAGTTTTCTCGTTTACTTGAAGTTCAAAAGCTCCATTATGTAAGTGAAAATTTCTAGCCATGTCTGTTAAAGGGGATAAAGTTACTAATCTATTAAGATGATTTGACTTTTTAATCTTTTTAAATACTTCTTTTACAATTAATTTTCCTCCACCTTTTTTTTTAGACCAAACTGTATAAGCTATAGCTATTTTTCCTACTTTTTGATCTCTTAGTGTACTTTGTAAGTGTGCATCTTTAGTCATCATATCTAACTCTTCTACTGTTTTTGGAATTTCATTAGTAAATCCAAAACACATTATTGCACAAATTTCTTTCTTATACTTAACACCAAAAATTTTACGCCCATATTCAGTTCTAAACTTAAGATCTAGTTCTGGTCTCACCGGGTCTTCTTTAACATTACATGTTTTAAGCTCAATTAACTCAGCTCCTTTGACCCAGTCAAAAAAGTTATCTAATTTTTCTCTAACCTTTTCATTTAAGTTTTTCATTTATATGTTTATAATTTTTTTTATTATATTTAGACTTACTATTTATGCATTTTACTAATGTTTTTTTTGCAAGTTAGGAAATATTTTTGGGATCTGGCATACCTACTTTATTATACCCAGCGTCGACGTAGTGAATCTCTCCAGTGACACCCGCAGCAAGATCACTTAACAAATATAAAGCAGAATTACCTACATCATGAATATCCACATTTCTTTTTAAAAACGAATGGCTTTCATTCCATTTATAAAGAAATTTTGCATCTCCAATAGCAGAAGCCGCTAAAGTTTTTATTGGGCCAGCACTTATTGCATTAACTCTTATTCCTTTAGATCCTAAGTCTCTAGCTAAATATTTTACACTGGCTTCAAGTGCTGACTTGCATACTCCCATAACATTATAATTAGGAATAGCTTTTGTTGACTCATAAGTAAGGGTTATCAAACTCCCACCTTTTTTCATGATTTTTGATGCTTCTTTAGAAACTTCTGTAAAAGAAAAGCATGAAATTAACATGCTTTTTAAAAAATTTTCTCTTGTTGTATTTAGATATTCACCCGACAATTCTGATTTGTCAGAGAATGCTACAGCATGTACAACAAAGTCTATCTCTCCCCATTGAGATTTAATATCTTCAAATAATTTAATAACTTCATTCTTTTTTTCAACATCACAACTAAAAGTTATTTTTGAATTTAATTTTTCTGCTAAAGGAATGACCCTTTTTTTTAAAGCATCACCCAAGTAGGTAAATGCTAGCTCTGCTCCTGCTTCAGCAAGCTTTTGGGAGATTCCCCATGCAATTGAACGTTCATTTGCTACGCCCATTATTAATCCCTTTTTACCTTTCATCAAATCCATCAATTATACCTTTTCAAAAACTAAAGTTGCGTTAGTTCCTCCAAAACCAAAACTATTAGACATTACTGAATTTAAAGTTACGTTTTTTTCTACTTTAGTTACAATAGGATATTTTTTTGCTTCTTCATCCATATCAGTTATATTTGCTGAAGCAGCAATAAAATTATTTTTCATCATAATTAAACTGTAAATAGCTTCATGAACAGAAGTTGCTCCTAGAGAATGACCAGCTAACGATTTTGTAGAACTAATTTTAGGTTTATATTCACTGAAAACTTCTCCTACTGCTTTTAATTCAGTTATATCTCCAACAGGAGTTGAAGTGCCATGTGTATTTATGTAATCGATTTTATTTTTAGCAGTTCCTAGAGCCATTTTCATACATCTTACTGCACCTTCTCCAGAGGGAGCCACCATATCATAACCATCAGAAGTTGCTCCATAGCCTGTAAGTTCAGCATATATTTTTGCACCTCTTGATTTTGCATGTCCATATTCTTCTAAAACAACTACTCCACCGCCACCAGAAATAACAAAACCATCTCTTGTTTTATCGTATGGTCTCGAAGCTTTTTCTGGGGTATCGTTATATTTGGATGATAATGCCGTCATAGCGTCAAACATAGCTGTCATTGCAAAATGCACTTCATCACTTCCTCCTGCAAATATGATTTTTTGTTTACCAAGTTGAATTAATTCCATTGCATTACCTATGCAGTGACCACTTGTTGCACAAGCTGAGCTAATTGTGTAATTAACACCTTTGATTTTAAAAGGAACTGCTAAAGTAGCTGAAGCAGTACTAGACATCGTTCTTGGTACTACGAAGGGCCCCATTCTTTTAGGATTCTTTTCTCTAGTTTTGTCAGCAGCTAAAATAACGTTTTCTATAGAAGGACCTCCTGAGCCCATAATCATTCCAGTAAAAATATTGCTTATATCTTTTTCTTCCAATCCAGAGTCTTTTACAGCTTCATTCATTGATATGTAGTTATAAGCAGAGCCAGGACCCATAAACCTAATGAATTTTCTGTCAACATGATCTTCCAGCTTAATATTTGGTTTACCATGAACATTACTTTTCAAATTAAATTCTTTATATTCCTCAGAAAATGAAATTCCTGATTTTGAGTTTAA
>CACKCD010000026.1 GCA_902598595.1 uncultured Pelagibacteraceae bacterium | reverse complement strand
TTTTTCTGTCAAAAACAGAATAATTATTTATTTTTGCATTTAAACCTAGACCTGTTCTTACTGCTTGTTTTACACATTCTTCATTAATAACTGGCAACATCCCTGGAAATGCTGAATCTATTAAACTTACTTGATTATTTGGATCTGCTCCAAATTTTGTTGATGAACCAGAGAAAAGTTTCGAATTAGATAGAACTTGAGCATGAACTTCAAGACCTATCACAACTTCGTATTTGCCTTTTTCTCCCTTAATAAAATAATCAAATTTTTTAGTACTCATTACCACCACTTTTTAATTTTATTTTTAAAAGCACAATTTTTCTCAAACGCATAACCAATATTAAGAATTTTTTGTTCATCAAGAGCTTTTCCGATCAATTGAAGACCTAAAGGCAATCCTTGTTTATCTAAGCCTGCTGGCAATGATAAAGCTGGCAATCCCGCTAAATTTACAGGAACTGTAAATATATCATTCAAGTACATAGAAACAGGATCATTAGTTTTCTCTCCTATTTTAAATGCTGAACTTGGTGTTGAAGGTGTAAGAATTGCATCAACTTTTAAAAAATTATCATCAAAATCTTTTTTAATTAAATTTCTTACTTTTTGAGCCTTTAAATAATAGGCATCATAATAACCAGAAGATAAAACATAAGTTCCAATTAATATTCTTCGCTTTACTTCATCACCAAATCCTTCTGACCTAGTATTTTCATACATTTCTATTAAGTCTTTGCCTTTTTTTGATCTATAACCGTATCGAACTCCATCATATCTAGCTAAATTAGATGAAGCTTCGGCAGGAGCAACAATATAGTAAGTTGGTAAAGCGTATTTAGTGTGAGGCAAAGAGATATCAATCAATTGTGCACCAAGATCTTTTAATATTTTTTTTCCTTTTTTCCAAAGTTCATCAATTTCTTTTGGCATATTATCAACACGATATTCTTTTGGAATTCCAATTTTTAAGCCCTTAATATTATTCTTTAAATTTTTTGAATACTGTTCTTTTTTTTTATTTATAGAAGTCGAATCTTTTTTATCAAACCCAGACATAGCCTCCAACATAATAGAACAATCTTTTATTGTTTTTGTCATCGGACCAGCTTGATCTAAAGAAGATGCAAAAGCTACGATGCCCCATCTAGAACATAATCCATAGGTAGGTTTCAAGCCTACAGTGCCAGTAAAAGAAGCTGGTTGACGTATAGATCCACCTGTATCAGTTCCAATTGTAGCTGGAGTTAAGTCTGCTGCTAAAGCAGAAGAAGATCCTCCTGAAGAGCCTCCGGGAACTAATTGATCTTTCACTGGATTAATAACATTTCCAAAATAACTTGTTTCGTTAGAAGAGCCCATTGCAAACTCATCACAATTTAATTTTCCTAAAAGAAAAGATCCACTATCCCATAAATTTTTTGTAACCGTTGACTCATAAGTTGGAATAAAATTATTTAAAATATTGCTTCCAGCTGTGGTTTTTGTATTTTCGGTACAAAATAAATCTTTCACAGCTAAAGGTATCCCAGGAAGTAATTGATCAAAATTAGGTTTAGCATCAAATTGTTTCGCTTTATCTAGTGCTTGATCGAATGTAGTGGTAACAAATGCATTTAATTTTTTTGCACTTTCAATATTTTTTATATATGCTTTAGTTAAATCTGTAGATGAAATTCTTTTAGTTTTAATGTTATCTATAATTTCACTAAGACTTTGATTAGTAATATCAGTCATTATTATTCTACCACCTTAGGTACAACAAAAAACTCTTCACTTTCTTTGGGTGAATTTTTTAAGATTTTTTCTCTTATTTTCCCATCGTTAATTTCATCTTTTCTCGATCTTAATGATTGATTAAGAATGGATGTAAGCGGCTCAACTTTATCTGTATTTAATTCATTTAATTGCTCAATAAACTTAAAAATTGAGTTTAGATCTTTAGTCAGACTATCTACTTTAGCTTCATTAACTGAAATTCGGGCTAATTTAGCTACATGTTTAATTTTTTCTTTATCTAAGGACATTTGTGAAATAAGTTAATCTAATTTGTTTTATCATAATTTAGGTAAATTTCATGCTTGATATTGATGTATTTATTGAAAAAATTAAGAAAAAATCAAGGTTAATTGGTATTGATCCCGGTGGTAAAAGAATCGGTATAGCAATTTCAGATGAAAATAAAATTGTAGCAACTCCCTTCTCAACAATTATAAAGAGCAAATATTCTGTTTTTATTAAAGATTTAAAAAAGATTGTTGAAGATAATCAGATAAAAGGAATAGTTGTAGGAAATCCAATAAATATGGATGGAACTCCTAGCCAATCATCGCAATCAGCTAAAGACTTAGCTATAAACTTATCAAAAGATATTACGGAAAATATCATATTATGGGACGAGAGATTATCTAGTCAGGGAGCCTTTAATTTGTCAGGTGATTTGAGGTCAAATACTTCAAAAAAGGTCAAAAAATTGGATGAAAATTCAGCACAATTTATACTACAAGGATTTCTGGATTATCTTTCAAAAAAAAATACTTGATCTGATACCATAAAAGGCCTATAGAGTTGATTTTAATGGCAGTAAGAAACAAAACTTCAGCTATTAAAAACTCTCCTAAACATCTCCTAGGTATTCAAAATCTATCTGTTCTAGAAGCTAAACAAATTTTAAAAGAAGCTAAAGAATTTATTAGTTTAAACCGAAGTAATTCAAAAAAATTAGATACTTTAAGAGGGAAAACTCAAATTAATTTATTCTTTGAACCTTCTACTAGAACTCAAAGTTCATTTGATTTAGCAGGAAAAAGATTAGGTGCTGACGTTATGACTATGAACATGAATAATTCAGCTCTTAAAAAAGGAGAAACTCTCATTGATACAGCAATGACATTAAATGCCATGCATCCCGACCTTATTGTTATAAGACATCAAGACTCTGGAGCTCCGAATTTATTATCTCAAAAAGTAAATTGCGCAGTTATAAATGCTGGAGATGGAAGACGCGAACATCCTACTCAAGCATTACTAGATGCTTTAACAATTATAAACAGAAAAGGTAAAATTGAAGGACTCAAAATAGCAATATGTGGAGATATACTGCATTCAAGAGTAGCAAGATCAAATATTTACTTAATGAACATGTTGGGTGCAGAAGTAAGTATAATAGCTCCGAAAACTTTAATGCCTAAATCAATTGAGAGATTAGGTGTAAAAGCTTTTACAAATATGAAAAAAGGTTTAGAAGGTTGCGACATAGTTATGATGTTAAGACTTCAAAACGAGCGCATGCAAGGATCTTTTCTTCCCTCTAAAAGAGAATACTACGAATTTTTTGGTTTAACTCCAGAAAAATTAAAGTTTGCAAATAAAGACGCCCTTATCATGCATCCTGGGCCAATGAATAGAGGTGTAGAAATAGATACTAAGTTAGCTGATGACATTAATGTAAGTTTAGTAAAAGAACAGGTTGAATTAGGAGTTGCAGTTAGAATGGCTTGCTTAAAAACATATTGTAAATAAATGGGCGAAAAAATCTTTATAAATGCACGTATCGTAGATCCTTCACAAAAAATAGATGAAAAAGGTTCTTTAATTTTGGATAAGAAAGGCAAGGTAAAAGCAATAGGAAAAAATATTAAAAAATCTGATGCTGAACCTTCTGCCGAAATTTTCGATGTAAAAGGAAATGTGCTTATTCCAGGAATAGTAGACATGAAAGCTTTTGTAGGTGAGCCTGGATATGAATATAAAGAAAATTTTAGAACTTTAAGCAAAGCTGCCTTGGCTGGAGGTGTTACATCTATTGTAACAATGCCAAATACTAAGCCAGTTATAGACAATGTTTCAATGGTAGACTTCATCATAAGAAGAGGAAGAGATAAAGCTGCTATCAATCTCTTTCCATGTGCTTCAATTACAAAACAGACTGAAGGAAAATTAATGACAGAATTTGGTTTACTTTCTCTCAGAGGAATAATTGGATTTAGCGATGTTAATAAAACTATACAAAATACAGAGTTAATGGCTAGAATTATGGATTATGCATCTGATATAGGAGTCTTGATAATGCAACACGCTGAAGATTTTGAGCTATCAAAAAATTCTTGTATCAATGATGGAGAAATAGCAACAAGATTAGGTCTAGAGGGAGTTTCTCAAATAGCAGAAAAAATTATTATTGAAAGAGATCTCACTTTATTAAGTGAATATCCATGTAGATATCATATAAATCAAATCTCTTCTAAGAAATCTCTGGAGGTTATCAAAAAAAATAAAGATAATGGAAAAAAATTTAGTGTTGGCGTTTCTATCAATAATCTTTCCTTAAATGAAAATGATATTGGTGAATTTAGAACTTTTTTAAAACTATCCCCTCCTTTAAGGTTGGAGGAAGATAGATTGTCACTTGTAAAGGGAATTAAAGAGAATTTAATAGACGTAATTGTTTCTGATCATATTCCAGAAGATGAGGAGAGTAAAAGATTGCCATTCGCACAAGCAGCAACAGGAGCTATAGGTATCGAAACTTTGTTACCTCTCGCTCTTGAAATGCACCATAACGAGACACTTCCTTTAAGTAAAATTATTGAAACATTAACAATAAATCCCTCAAAGATTTTACAAATCAACAAAGGAACTTTAAAAAAAGGTTCTGATGGTGATATTTGTATTATTGATCTTGATGCTCCATGGGTAGTTAAAGCAGAAAATTTAAAATCAAAATCTAAAAATACTGCTATTGAAGGTAGAAAATTACAGGGAAAAGTTTTAATGACATTCTTAAATGGAGAATTAGTTTTTAAACAATAATGAGTCTAGAATTAATCTTAGTTTTGTTTTACTCTTATTTTCTGGGATCAATACCATTTGGCTTAATTATAACCAAAATTTTTTTAAATCAAGACATTAGAGATGTTGGCTCTGGCAACATAGGCACTACTAATGTTTTACGAACAGGAAAAAAAACTTTAGCTATTGCTACACTCATATTTGATATCTTAAAAGGATATGTCTCTGTTATAATTACTTTAAAATATTTTAATGATTTAATTTATTTTTCAGCATTAATTTGTTTTATCGGTCATATATTTCCTGTCTGGTTAAAATTTAAAGGTGGAAAAGGTGTGGCTACTTATTTAGGAATCATATTGGCGTTATCATTTAAGTTTGGGATTATTTTTGGCATAACTTGGTTGCTAATAGCATTTATTTTTAAATATTCTTCATTAGCATCAATGCTTGGTGCTTTAATAGTTTTTGCTTATTCAATAATTTTAGACAACAGTATACTTAGTATTTTTTTGTTTATAATTTTTATAATAATCCTTTACACGCATAGAGAAAATATTATTAGATTGAAAGATTCTAGAGAGACTAAGATCAAGTTATAATTCCTGTCTTTACTAACTTTTTAATATAAAATTTGACAAAATCAATTTTATTTGAAAGTAAAATGAAATAATGAATTTAGTAATAGTTGAAAGTCCTGCAAAAGCTAAAACTATTAATAAGTATTTGGGAAAAGATTATTTGGTTTTAGCTAGCTATGGACACATTAGAGATTTACCTTCCAAGAATGGATCTGTTGATCCTGAAAATAAATTTGAAATGCAGTGGGAGATTGACTCGTTTTCAAAAAAATATCTCAAAGAAATAACTAATGCTGCTGAAGACTCTGATAAAATAATTTTAGCTACTGACCCAGATCGTGAAGGAGAAGCAATTGCCTGGCATGTAAAAAAAGTTTTGGAATCAAAAAAATTGTTGAAAGGTAGAGATTTGGAGAGAGTTGTGTTTAATGAAATAACTAAAAAAGCAATATTGGAAGCAATAAAAAATCCTAGAGAAATACATTTGCCATTAGTAGAAGCTTATCTAGCAAGAAGAGCCCTAGATTATCTTGTTGGTTTTAATATATCTCCAATACTTTGGACCAAATTACCCGGATCAAAATCAGCAGGAAGAGTTCAATCTGTCGCGTTAAAACTAATAACAGAAAGAGAAAAAGAAATTGAATTATTTAAACCAGAAGAATATTGGACTTTAACTTCGGATTTTACAAACAAAGATAACAAAAACATTTTATCTAAATTAAGTTTATTTGATGGAAAAAAAATAGAACGATTTACATTTAAAAATAAAGATGAAATTGATCAAGCTATCAATATAATTAATAAATCAGAATTTATAATAAAAGACGTCAGTACAAAAATATTTAAAAGAAATCCACTAGCACCATTTACTACATCAACATTGCAACAAACTGCTTCTGGAAAGTTTGGTTTTGGAGCATCGAGAACTATGCAGATAGCTCAAAGATTATATCAAGGAATTGATATTGAAGGAGAAACTACAGGATTAATTACCTATATGAGAACCGATGGAACAAACATTTCTAAAGAAGCGATAGATGAATTTAGAAATTTAATTAAAAAAGA
>CACKCD010000025.1 GCA_902598595.1 uncultured Pelagibacteraceae bacterium | reverse complement strand
TCTAATAAAGAAATTTTATAAAGAAACTAAAGGCAAAATAAATATTATTGGAGTTGGTGGGGTAGACTCAGGTCAAAGTGCATTTGAAAAAATAACCGCAGGAGCTGATGCAATTCAATTATACACAGGAATGGTATATAAAGGTCCAGGAATAGTAAAAATAATAAAAAAGGAGTTAATCTCAATTCTAAAAAAAGAAAATTTAAAAAATGTAAGTCAAGCTGTTGGAATTAGTGCTTGACCCACCATCTAACAAGAATTATATAGCAGTAGGAAAAATTATGTCTAAAAGATGCGAATTAACGGGTATATCACCTCTAAAAGGTCACAATGTCAGTCATGCTAAAAATAAGACTAAACGAAGATTTTTACCAAATCTTAAAAAAGTAATATTTAAAAGCGATATACTTAAAAAAAATATAAAACTTAATGTTACTAATGCTGCCTTAAGAACTGTTGATTTTAAAGGTGGTTTAGACAAATATCTTTTATCAGCAAAAAACTCTAAATTATCAAATAAAGTAAAAAAAATTAAAGCATTCATATCTTCGAAGGCGTAGATGAGTCTGTTCTACAAATTAGCTATATCAATGGGATTTGTAGTCGTGCTTTCAAATTATTTAGTTCAATTCCCTATTCAATATTTTGATTTGAGCGAAATTTTAACTTATGGTGCTTTTAGCTATCCGATAACTTTTCTAATTACAGATTTAGCAAATAGAGCATATGGAAAAGTTGTAGCTAGAAAAATAGTATATATAGGTTTTTTTATTGGTATTTGCTTAACTTTATTAGTTTCTACAAATTTTTCAGATTTAATATCAATAAGAATAGCTATCGGGTCAGGAGTTGCTTTTTTCATAGCTCAAAATTTAGATGTAGGAATATTTGATAAATTACGTAAAAGAGCCTGGTATGTTGCGCCTCTAACTTCTTCTGTTTTTGGTTCAGTAGTTGATACTTTTTTATTTTTCTCAATTTCTTTTTATGCGACAGGTATTCCTTGGATATCTTTAGCTTTTGGAGACTTATTTGTTAAGTTATTTATTGCTTTATCGATGCTAATACCTTTTAGATTATTATTGTCTAGTATTAGCGATTTTTCAGATAAGAAATTTAAAAATAAATTAATGTAAGATTTTTTTATTCTTTTCAACAAAAAGATCAGTTAATTGATTGATCATTACATCACCTAAATCTTGTACATCTGTAATTTTAATGGCTTGTTTATAGTATCTTGTTACATCATGACCAATACCAATAGCTAATAATTCGATATTAGTTTTATTTTCAATCCACTTAACAATATTTTTTAAGTTAGTTTCTAAATAATCACTTGAATTAGTTGATAAAGTTGAGTCATCAACTGGTGCTCCATCTGAAATTACCATCAATATTTTTCTTTCTTCTTTTCTCTTGGACATTTTATTGTAAGCCCATTTTAAAGCTTCTCCATCAATATTTTCTTTTAGTATTTTATCATTTGGTATATTTTCTGGAACCTTCCTTAAGCCATCCATATCGTCAGAAAAAGTGATCAATTCATGGTCAATCTTTTGAATATGATTTAACGCGTTGATCATCATAGTGGTTCTGGCTACTTCGCCAAAAGTACCTATGTGAGGTAATCCACTGGGACCATACCCTGTTTGAAAGGTAATTTTATTTTTTTTACTAATAATATCTTTTCTATCTTTTAAAAGCTTTCTAATTTCTACAAAAGGCCAAGAAGAAGTGGATTGAATTAAGTTCTTATCAAACATAACTAAGGTTTATTAAATTTTATCTATAAAATACAGGTATAATTACTAGATATTAAGTTGAATTTTATTACTATTTAAATAATCTAAAACACTATGGCCACAAACAAAACTGTCTTTTTCATGATTGGAGTGCTCCTTATCGTACTTGGGATTTCAATGTTAGTTCCCTACTCTATGCAATTAATATATAATGAAAATAGTCACAGCTTTGTTGCGTCTTCATTTGTAACCATTTTTATTGGCGTATTATTTGTCTTGGCGAATTTAGAGAGAGAATTTAGATTAAGTTTAAGGCAAACTTTTTTATTCTCTACTTTGGCATGGTTAATGGTTGCTGTCTTCGGTAGTCTACCTTTTGTTTTATCTTCTCAAGAATTTACATTTAGTGAAGCTTTTTTTGAAAGTATGTCAGGGATTACTACTACTGGAGCAACAATTATAACTAATCTTGATGAAAGTCCAAAAAGTATTTTATTGTGGAGAGCCATTATGCAATGGCTAGGTGGGATAGGTATAGTTGTAATGGCGATTACAATTTTACCTCTCTTGAAGGTAGGTGGAATGCAATTATTTAAAATGGAAGGACCAGATAGTACTGAAAAAATTTTACCTAGAACAATTGAAGTAGCGACTATTATTATTTCAACATATTTAGTTTTAACGTTTCTTTGCGGATTTTTTTACTGGCTATTTGGAATGTCAATATTTGATAGTGTCTCTCACGCTATGACGACTATAGCTACAGGAGGATTTTCAACCCATAACGATTCTATCGGTTTCTTCAAAAATTCGAATATAGAAATTATCGCATGCATATTTATAGTATTAGGAAGCATACCTTTCATTTCTTATTTAAAATTTGCTCAAGGTAATAAAAAGGTCTTTTTTCAAGATGTTCAAATTAAAGGACTGATAAACCTAATTTTAATATCAGTGCTAATCATGTTTTTATATTTATTATTTATTGGTAACGAAAGTAGTGTCTTAGATAAAATTAGAATATCTTCTTTCAATGTTATTTCGATTTTATCTGGAACAGGATATGTCACAGATGATTTTGGACTTTGGGGAAAGTTTTCATTAATATTTTTCTTATTCTTAATGTTTGTAGGTGGCTGCGCGGGGTCAACAGCATGTGGTATTAAAATTTTTAGATTACAAATGTTATTTATTTTCTTAAAAAATCAAATTAAAAAATTAATATATCCTAATAGTATAATAATCTCTAAATACAATAATCAAAAAATATCGGATAGTTTCATTAATTCAGTAATTATATTTATTTTTTCATTTCTATTTATTTTTTTTATAATAGCTATGCTTTTATCTATTTCGGGGCTAGATTTTTTAACAGCTATTTCAGGGGCTGCAAGCGCAATATCTAACGTGGGACCCGGATTGGGTGAAATTATTGGTCCAGATGGGAACTATAAGGCTATACCTGACCTATCAAAATGGATATTATCAATTGGTATGCTGCTTGGAAGATTGGAATTATTTGCAGTTTTAGTTTTATTTTTTCCGTCTTTTTGGAGAAACTAAAAAAAATTAATTATGGAAATATATAAAAAACAAACACTCTCAGAAACCTTCTCAGTTTATTTTGATAGAAGAATGATTAGAATTTTATTACTTGGTGCTATTAGTGGATTTCCTTGGGTGCTAATTGGAAGCAGTCTAAGTTTATGGCTCAAAGAAGATGGTTTAAGTAGAAGTACAATTGGATGGGCAGGACTAATTTTTGCAGTTTATGCTTTTAATTATTTATGGGCACCTATAATTGATAGAATTAGAATTCCTTGGTTAACTAATAAAATTGGTCACAGACGTGGTTGGATTGTTATGATGCAAACTATAATCCTTTTGAGTCTAGTTTGTTGGAGTTTCATAAATCCATCAACTAATTTAGCTTTAGTGATAAGCGTAGGCTTAATAATCGCAATTGCTTCGGCCACGCAAGACATAACAGTTGATGCTCTTAGAATTGAACAAATAGGAGAACATGAAGGAAAATCCATGCAAGCTGGTGCAGCGATGGCAGTGGTTGGGTGGTGGACTGGTTATAAATTAGGTGGAGTTATAGCGTTAAACGTAGCAGAATTTTTTGAAATGGCAGGATTTCAAAATTATTGGCAAATTACTTTTTTAGTTTTAGGTGTGGTTATAATAGCCTGTAATATTGGATTAATGTTTGTACACGAACCACAACCAACTGATAGAAAAGAATCTCAAGCACAAACTGATAAATTAATCGAAAATAAATTGGGTTCCTCTAATTTTGCAACAAAAACTGTGGCATGGATTACAGGAACAGTAGCTGGTCCCATAATGAGTTTTTTCAAAAAAAATGGCTTTAATATTGCCTTAGCTATCTTAGGATTCGTTTTTCTTTTTAAAATTGGAGAAGCATTTCTAGGTAGAATGTCAGTAATATTTTATAAAGAAATAGGTTTTACTAAATCAGACATTGCTCTCTATTCAAAAGGATTAGGATGGATAACTACTGTAATTTTTACTTTACTTGGGGGTTTGTTTGCAATTCGTTCTGGCGTCATTAAAGCTATGTTTATTTCAGGTATATTAATGGCCTCCACTAACTTATTATTTTCTTTGTTAGCCTGGTCTGGAAAATCTGAGTTACTTTTTGCGATAGCTGTAATTTTTGACGATATGGCTGCTGCGTTTGCAACGGTAGCTTTTGTAGCATTTATTTCAATGTTAGTTGATAGAACTTATACTGCTACTCAATATGCTTTACTTGCATCTATTGGAACCGCTGGACGAACAACCTTAGCTGCTTCGTCAGGTGCTTTAGTGGATTGGTTAAATGGAGACTGGGGACTCTTTTTCATAATTACAGCCATCATGGTCATTCCATCCTTAATATTTCTATATACAATTAGAAATAAGTTAAAGCTTAATGACTGAATATTTCACTAATACTTACTCAATCATAAGTTTGTACAAGAAAGCTTCTAAAAAATCCGAGGTTGTAACTCAGATGATATATGGAGATAGTTTTTCTGTCATAAAAAGAACTAATAAATGGCTTAAAATTAGAATTAAAGAAGATAATTACTTGGGTTTTATCCAAAAAAAAAATTATAGCTCATATCTAAAACCAACACATAAAATTAATAAGCTTAAAGCGAAAATATATTCATTTCCAAATAAAATAAAAAAAATAAATGAACTCACTTATGGTTCAAAAATCAAAGTAATAGACAAACAATCACAATTTTTAAAATTTAATAAAGGCTGGGTAAGCAAAAATGAAACTAAACCAATCAGATACAAGGAAAAAAATCCTTTTAAAAAAATAAATATATTTAAAAATGTTAAATACAAATGGGGTGGAAAATCTTTCAAAGGAATAGATTGCTCAGCATTAATCCAGGTTCTTTTAAATTTTAATAACAAGTACTGTCCCAGAGATGCTAAGGATCAAGTCAAATATTTCAAAAAAAACATAAAATTAAGTAATATAAAAAAAAATGATATTATTTACTGGAAGGGACATGTAGCTTTGGCTATTTCCAGAAAAAAACTTATCCATGCTTACGGGCCAATGAAAAAAACTGTGATTATGAATATTGATCACACAGTAAAGACAATAAAAAAAACTGCGAATTTAAAAGTAATTGGGATTAAAAGATTATGAATGGCAAAGGCAGCTTCAGTCTCCCTCCGCTGCCCTTAAATGCACTTTAATTGATTCTATTGCTCTATTAAAAACTCTTTTTAATTGTGTGGATAAAAATAGTTGCTATTGGCTTAACTCTTTTTGAAGTTTGTTAATAAATTCTGATAAAATTTCTCTATCGCCTTCTGATAATATTTGATCCTTTTTGTTTACTTTTGATATTTCTAATAAAATTTTTTCTTTAACCTTTACTCTTTCTGATTTTTCTTGAAATTTTATTATTGAATTCTTAACTGTTCTAATTTTCGAACTGATAGTCAACTCAAAAACAATATAAAAAGCAAAAGCTACTATAAAAGTTTTTACGACAAATATTTTCATAAATTATTTTCTCTTATAGATAGTATTTATAATATTACCATCAATTATTAAATTATATACTATCATAAATTCTTTATTCAATAATTCTTTACCAGGAGTAGTGCTCCATTTTTTCATATAATTGTCAATCACAAAGTCAGCTTGTTTTATGTCGTAAACTATTTTTATTTTATTTCTTTTTTCTTGGTCTAATATCCTATGGTTATCATTTAAATTTGTAAAACTTATAGTTGTTACTTTTAAGGGTTTATTGTTGTTTATTTCCAAAATCTTATTTAGTATAAATTTGTTAGACATACCCCAATAATCTAAATCAAATTTATTTTTAGCAAAAGAATTGAACAATGGATTAAAAAAAACGTACTGAAAAGGATGGTTCTTGTAATTCCAAAAGGATAAAAAAATAAACTCAATTGATATAAAAATAACTAAAAGGTTTCTAATGAAACTTTTTTTTATTGTTTTGATTAATATTTCTATCCCACAGAGACTAAAAAAGACTATTAAAGGATATAAATAGTAGATTTGTCTCCAGCCAGCGTAGCTAACACCAAATTTCACTTTTAATATAAATGATAAAGTTAATATAATAAAAAAATAAAAGTTTATAAACTGGCTTTTGTCATACCAGAAACGATGCTTTTTATTATCTGCATTTAAAAGGTTCATAAAAAAAAATTTCAACATAATAAAATAACCAATTAAAAAAAAAGATATTATTGTAATTGGGCTAGTTACTAATATCCAAATCATCTCATAATGCCATGGAGTATTTTTACTAAAAAAAAGATTT
>CACKCD010000024.1 GCA_902598595.1 uncultured Pelagibacteraceae bacterium | reverse complement strand
TTGCATTATTTTTCCTTGATTGCCATTTTTTTATTATACCAATTCATAAAAACAGAAATTGATAAACTTAATGATAAGTAGGTAAGCATAGTAATTGAAATAATTTCAATTGCTCGTCCAGTTTGCATTAATGCAGTACCAGCAAAAACTAAAACAATATCAGGGTAAGCTATAGCTGCTGCCAAAGATGAATTTTTAGTTAAATTCAAATATTGGTTAGTAGTTGGTGGAATAATTATTCTTAATGCCTGAGGCATAACAACAAGTTTCAAAATTTGTCCTTTTGTTAAACCAATTGAAGCAGCCGCTTCTTTTTGACCTTTATTAACTCCAAGTATTCCAGCTCTTACATTTTCAGCAATAAAAGTGGCTGTATACATAGATAATGCTAATGCTAATGAAATTAATTCCGGAATAATAGTAACTCCTCCCTGATAAACATAAATAGTCTTAGATAATTGAGTTAATTCAGGAATTTGAAAAGATAGACTTACTCCACCAATTAAGAAGCTTAAAAAAGGTAAACCAAACAAAATTCCAAGAGATATATATAAGATTGGAATTTGTTTACCAAATTCATCTCTTTGTCTTTTCGCATATTTAGAAGCAAAAATTATTAAAAAAATAGAAGCAATTATTGAATAAACAAATAAAGAAAAATTTGTCCATATAAATCTTGGTACGTACCATCCTTTTACGTTTAAGAAACTGATATCATAAAAATTGATTGAGTCTACTGTGAGAGGTAATGCTCTTAATGCAGCAAAATACCAGAAAAAAATTTGTAATATTAGAGGTATATTTCTAAATATTTCAACATACCATTCTGCAGCTTTTGATATTAAATAGTTTTGTGACAATCTTGAAATTCCAATTGTTACTCCGAGTATTGTTGCAAAAAAAATACCAATAGCTGAAACTAAAATTGTATTTAAAAGACCAACTAAAAATGCTTTTGCATAGGAATGAGATCCGTCGTAGTCAATTAACGAAAAAGTAATATCAAAAGAAGATTCTTGGGATAAAAATCCAAATCCAAAAGAAATTCCTCTATTTCCCATATTGTTCTGAGCATTAATAGTGAAATAGATAATAACTAATAATATGAAAAGTATTGTAAGAACCTGTGGAATTAGTTCTTTATTTTTGTTACTTAAATCGAGTTTGAAATTTTTAAAGTTCATTTAGAACAGATTAAAAAAAAGGGCTGGATAAATCCAGCCCTTTTTAATTAATTAGCGATTATCTCGCAGGTGGTACGTAAAGAATACCGCCTTTAGTCCAAAGTTGATTTGGACCTCTGTTAGGTAGAATATTAGTGTCAGCTATATGTTTTTTATAGATTTCACCATAATTTCCAACTTGCTCGATAATTCTCAAGCTCCACTCATTATCTAAACCAAAAGCAGCGCCTAGTTCCCCTTCAGCTCCAACTAATCTCTTAATAGCTGGGTTTTCAGAGTCTTTTAAGCTTGATGCGTTTGATGAATTAACACCATACTCTTCTGCTTCGATCATTACGTTTAGAGACCATCTAACAATATCTTCCCACACAGAGTCACCTTGTCTTACAACAGGACCTAGTGGTTCTTTAGAAATTGTTTCTGGTAATACTTTATGATCATCTGGTGCACTCAATTTAGTTCTTTGAGCAGCTAATCCAGATTTATCAGTTGTATAAGTATCACATCTTCCAGCATCATAAGCTTGAACTACTTCATCTGCTTTTTCAAAAGCGATTGGTTCGTACTTAATATTTTTGGAATTAAAGAAGTCTCTCATGTTTAGCTCTGTAGTAGTACCTGTGTTTGTACACGCAGATATACCATCTTTGAAATCGTTAACTGAATTGATTCCAGAATTTTTTCTAACCATGAATCCCTGACCATCATAAAAGTTTACACCAACAAATGTTAAACCTATGTCAGCGTCTCTTGATAATGTCCAAGTTGTGTTTCGTGAAAGTACATCGATTTCACCAGATGTTAAAGCAGTGAATCTTTCTTTTGCACTTAACGGAGTATATTTAACTTTATCAGCATCGCCTAATACAGCAGCTGCAACAGCTCTACATACATCAACGTCTATACCAGTCCAATTTCCAGATGCATCAGCATTTGAAAATCCAGGAAGTCCTTGTGAAACTCCACATTTTACAAAACCGGCTTTCTTTGTGTTATCTAAAGTCTTAGATTTTTTCGAACCAGCGCCGCCACCACCTTGACCACAAGCCACAAGCAATGAAGAAGCAAGAACAACTAAAATCCAAGTTTTAATTGATTTCATCATAATTATGATTTCCTCTCTTTATCTTATTGTTAACAATATTTTGAAAACTTAATTTCAAAAAAATTATTATGGATTAATCTATCTTTTGGTTCAATATGAATTAAAGCCACTCTAGTCCTTGCTACTACTATATCTAGATTTTCTATGTTTAATTAGTACATATATCCAATTAAACAACCTATGTAAAAAAATTATCCTTAGGCGAAGTTAATTCAAATAATCTGCTCAAAGTTCTTTTAAAAGGTTCAGCAACTTTCTTTGAAGAAGTTATATTTTCTAAATTTGTCTCCAAAGAAACCAATAATGGAATTTTTTTTTCATAAAGAATATCAATTAAAGTTATAAATCTTTGTTGTTGATTAGAGTTAGATTCATTAAAATTAGGAATATTTAAAATTACAATAAATTTACAAATTTCAGCTATTCTTATAAAATCTTCTGCCCCCACATTAACATCACATAAATCTTTAAAATTAAACTTAGCTACGCCATTATAAAAATGAGAAACTGTAAATTCTCTTCCCTTTATATTTAATTTTATCTCTTTTAGCATCTTGTCTTTAGTTAATTCTCTAAATAATTGATTTATTTTAAAAGTTGTTTTTTCATTAATAGGAAAAAAAGCTCTTTGCATCTTATTCGAAGCTAATTTTCTATAATCTTCATCTATAATTAGTTCTCTTTGAATACAATTTTCTTTTATTACTGAAATAAAAGGTAAAAATTGATCCCTTTGTAATCCATCTTTATATAAATCATCAATTTTGGTATTAGATGTAATCATAACTTTGATATTTTCTTTAAAAATAGTCTCAAATAACTTTCCTAATATCATTGCATCTACAATATTAGTTACTTGTAATTCATCTAGATAGATCAATTTTGTTTTTTCTTTTAGTTTCTTGACAAATAAAAAAATTGAATTTTTTTTGTTTTTATGACGATAGTCATGAAAATTAATCATAAATTCATTAAAATGCATTCTTTGTTTGGGGATGTCCAAGTATTCATAAAAATAATTTAAAATCATAGTTTTGCCAACTCCAACATTTCCAGACAGATAAAAACATTTTTTTTCGTTGGACTTGAAAAAAAAATTAAAAAAATTACTTTTAGGAGTTATAAAATCAATGAGTAAATTAACAATTTTTAGTTGATTGTGATTTTTTTCAAACTTATTTTTTTCACAAAATTTAATGAAAGAATCCTTAAAAAATTTTATATTCATTTATTTGTGAATTAATGATTTTTCCCATTTGAGAGAGCTTTTTACCATCTTTTTTAAACTGTTAAACTTTGGTCTCCAATTAATAAACTTTTTCAGGTTATTGTTTGAAGCAATTATTTTTATTAAATCTCCTTGTCTTCTTGGTGCTTCAATAATTCTCAAATTTTTATTTGTATATTTCTTAAATTCTTTAACAACTTGTTTAACAGATATACCTTTACTGTAACCACAGTTTAAAATCTTTGAGTTATTTGATCTATTAATTTTTTCCAATACTTTAAAATGTATTTCAGCTATATCTGATGCATGTATAAAATCTCTTACACAAGAGCCGTCTGCAGTATTGTAATTAGCGCCGTAAATTTTAAAAACAGGATTTTTTTTATAAGTTTGAATAGATAAGTTTTTAAATAAATGATCACCCTTATTTATCAATCCAATTCTACCAGATGGACTTGAGCCAACTATGTTAAAATATCTTAAAATCCCATAATTTATATTATTTTTTTTACATTTTTTAATTATTATTTTTTCAGCTTTTAACTTAGTTTTTCCATATACACTTTTAGGTCTTGTAATTGATTTTTCTGTTACTTTATACAATCCATCTTTGTAAACAGCAGCAGTTGAAGAAAATATAAAATTTTTAACTTTTGTTCCAACGCAGGCAGACATTAAGTTTTGGGTCACTAAAACATTATTTTTATAATAAAATTTTGGGTATTTTTCACCCTCACCAATTATAAGGCTAGCTGCTAAGTGTATTACAGAGTCAATATTGTTGTTAATTATAATTGATTTTATCTTTTCTTTATTATTAATATTTACTCTATAAAATTTAGCTTTTTTATTAATTAATCTTTTATAACCAGTAGACAAATTGTCAGCGATAAAAATATTTTTTTTGTTTTTTACCAGTATTTCTGAAACATGAGAGCCAATATAACCAGCCCCTCCAGAGATAAGAATGTTTTTTGTCATTAAATTTTTTGGCGCGCCCTGAAGGATTCGAACCTACGACCCTCGGTTTAGAAAACCGATGCTCTATCCAACTGAGCTAAGGGCGCAATTAAATTAGTAACTATATTTACTTAAAAACACACCAAATGGTCAATATAAATCGGGGTTTTAATGCCAAATTTTTCAGACTTTTCGTGTTGATGAATATGGTGAGAGTGAACAAATACAGGTAAATGTTCACCTTTATTCGTTTTTAATGTGTATACAAAATTAGTTCCTCTAAATTTTCTATCAACAACTTCTAACTTTAATTTACTTTGATCATCATGAATAAGATCTTCTGGTTGTAAAAGTAACTTTACTTTTGAGCCGGACGGAAAATTATTCGATAATTTACCCCTTATTTCACCTAATTCTTCGTGTTTTAGCCTATGAACTGCACATTCGCTATCAACAACTTTTACATCAATAAATATACCTTTATTTAAAAAGTTCGCTACTTCAACGGAGTTTGGTTCGTGATGAACATTATACGGAAGATCATATTGTTTTAATTCTTGGTTCAAAATTATTCCACATTTGTCAGCCATAGAAAAAGCTTCATATGAATCATGTGTTACAATAATAGTAGTAAGATTAATTCTTTTTAAGAGTTTCTTTACGGAAACCTGAATTTCTTCTTTTAAGCTTTGATCAATATTTGAAAATGGTTCATCCAATAAAAGCAGATCAGGCTTGGACATTAAAGATCTTGCAATTGATACTCTTTGCGCCTCGCCTGCACTTATTTGATGAGGAAATTTATTTAAAATAGGATCTATGTGTAATAATTGAATAATTTCTTTTGTATCTAAAGAAAATCCATTACCATTAGATCTTTTTTTTCCAAAATTAATATTATCAATGACTTTATAATTAGGGAAAAGAGCATTGTCTTGAAAAGATAAAGCTATATTCCTTTTTTCTGGCTCTATATGAATTTCGTTAGAAGCAATTAATTTACCTTTAAGAAATATTTTTCCTGAATTGAGTTTTTGTAATCCAGCTAAAGTTCTTAATATTGTTGTTTTTCCTATGCCAGAAGGGCCCAACAGAGAAATAATCTGTCCTTGTTTTTCGATTATAAGATTTACATCATTTACTTTGTTTTTTTCACTGGCAACAAAATTACCTTTTTTTATTTCGAGAAAGTGTTTAGACATTCTTATATTATATTAGTTTTTTTGTGAAAGTATATATTTTGAAGAAAATAATATAAGAATTGTAGCCCAACTTATTAAAAATAAGGAAGGTAAAGCTGCTGCCTCTAGTAAATCTTGAGATGCATATACATAAGCTTGGGTTGCAAATGTCTCAAAATTAAAAGGTCTTAATATCATCGTTATTGGCAATTCTTTTATTATTTCTAACGATATAAGTACGATTATTAAAATAATATTATTTTTAAGGTATGGAACATGAATTTTTGAGAATGTTTTAATTTTAGAATAGCCAAGTAAGTAAGCACTCTCATCTATTGAATTGTTAATTTTTTCGTAGCTAGACTTAATTCCATTGAAAGATAGAGAGAAAAATCTTATAAAATAAGCAAGTATAAGACCAAAAATTGAACCAATAAATATTTTCTTAGTGCTCCCAAAACTAGTATTTTCATTAATTAAATCACTAAGATTTGAGAATAAAGTTATAAAAGCAACTGCTAAAATTACCCCTGGTATAGCGTATCCTGAAATTGAAAAATTAGTTAAATAATTTAAAATTTTACTTTTTGATATTCTACTTCCATAGTTAATAAATAAAGAAATTAAAACAAGAACAATACTTGATAATCCAACTAAATACATTGTGTTTAAATTTATTTTCAAAATGTTTATATCCAGAATATATTTAGGAAATTTTAATGTCCAATATACCATTTGAGATACAGGAAAAACAAAACTGATAAAAAAAACTAGTGAACAAAAAGAAAAAGCTAATAATGATTTTTTACCACTGAGTTTAATTTTATTTATAGGTTTAAATCCTCTTCCTGGTTGATGATATCTAGCTTCCTTTCTAGAATAAATTTCTAAAGATAATAAAGCTAAAATAAAAATTAATAAAATGAATGAAATTTGGTTTGCTGAATTAAGATCATCAAAGGAAAGCCAAGAATTATAAATGCCTGTAGTCAACGTTGAAACACTGAAAATTGATACAGTTCCAAAGTCAGACAAACATTCCATTGCCACTAATACTAAGCCCGCAATTATAGCAGGTCTAGCAGATGGCAAAATAATTCTAAACAACGTTTCACTTTCAGATAAACCTAGATTTTTTCCTACCTCTATATAATTGTTTGATTGGAAGAAAAATGATGATCTTGTTAGAACATATACATAAGGAAACAGCGAAAAACTTATAGCTATAATAGACCCTAATACACCGTCTAATTTGGGAATATGTGGATTGTAATTATGTTCACCGAACATACTCACAAGTATTGAATAAGCGGTTCCATAATTTTCAAAAAATGCAATTATTGAAAATGCAAAAATATATCCTGGTATTGCAAAAGCTAATATTAAAGACCAACTAAAGAATTTACAAAGTGGAAATTCATAAAAAGAGATAAAGTATGCTGAAACGACTCCCAATAAAAAAGTTATAAATAAAACTGAAACCAGAATTATTAAAGAATTGTTTATATAATCGAAAAGAAAAGTATTTTTTAGTACTACGAAATAATTACTCGTTTCTGAAAAAAAACTAAAAAATATAGTAATAATTGGTAAAGCAACTATCAATGCAATTATAAACGAAGTAAAAAACCATATATTATATTTCGTCATAAATTATTTTATATTGACTCTTTTGCTCAAGTGGCTTTATCTTTGGAGGAATATAAACATGCATATATAAGCCAGAGATCTTAACGTCAAGCCTTTAATCTCTCCTAAACATTGATGAAACAATATCTTTAATTTCTTCTAACTTAATTTCAGAGATTTTTCTATTCGAAATTTTTTGTTCCATTATATTTGCTTCTTTCATACAAGGCGAACAACCACTCTTTAACTTATTTAAGTTGATTTTTTTCTTAATTGTTCGCCTCATAAAATTAACAAACGTACTACTTCCAACCAGCAGCTGTCATTACTTCTAAGGCATCTGCTTGTCTTTTTCCGTAATTAACAACTTTAGTTTTTAGATCTTGTTTAAAATCTAATCCCATATTCACCACCAAAGGATGTGGAGAAACTCCTGCGATCATCGGATATTCAAAAGTATTATTTACTATGTGATTTTGAGCTTCTTCACTTAGTAAAAATTCTACTAATTTGATAGCATTTGCTTTATTAGGTGCACCTTTAACTAAACCAGCACCACTAATATTCATGTGTGTTCCTCTTCCATCTTGATTAGGAAAAAATGGTTTTACTTTTTTAGCTGCTGCTTGTTGTTCCGGACCTTTTTTTCCAGATAACATTAACGCTAAATAGTATGTATTGGCCACCGCTATATCAGCTTCACCAGCCGCTACTGCAAGAATTTGAGCTCTGTCATTTCCTTTTGGAGATCTAGCCATATTTGAAACCATTCCTTTTGACCACTGTGCAATTTTGCCCTTTCCATTATTTTTAATCAATGAAGCTACAAGTGATTGGTTATAAATATTATTTGAAGCTCTAATTACTAATCTGCCTTTCCATTTAGGATCAGCTAAACTTTCATAAGTTAAACCAGCTAATTCTGCGCCGCTTACTCTTTCTGGAGCAAAATATACGATTCTAGCTCTCTTAGCTATACCAGTCCATTTCGATGTTCTGAAGTTACTTGGTACAGCAGATTTAATAGCTGCACTAGTAAGTCCCCCTTGAAGATTAGCTGCAAAAGCACCAAGTCTTCCAGCGTCTGCTGTAATATAAAGATCTGCTTGGCTATCAGCTCCCTCTTCAATTATCCTTTTTTCTAAAGCACCTGATTTTCCTGATACAACGTTTACTTTAATTCCTGTTTTAGCAGTAAACTTTTCATAAAGTTGAACATCAGAGTCATAATGCCTTGCGCTAAATATATTTACTTCGTTTGCAAATAGACTACCTGTAAATGCAACTAAAAATAAATAGCTGATTATTATTGTTTTTTTCATAATTTCCCTCTTTATTGATAATGATTATCATTTACAATATAATGAGAATGATTATCATTAGCACAATTGACGCACCCGATGATAGAAGAATTGTTGATAACTTTAGGTAAATGAGGTTTAAGTAAATA
>CACKCD010000023.1 GCA_902598595.1 uncultured Pelagibacteraceae bacterium | reverse complement strand
TTCATTTTTCGCGCCTTATCTCTTGAAATAATTATTTCGCCTTTAAAACTTTCAATTCGTTCTAAATAAACATCTATAGCCGAACCTACTTTTAACTTAGAAAGTTCATCATCATTTTTAAATTCTTCAATAGGTATCATCCCTTCCATTTTAGCCTTACAATCCACAACAATAAAATTTTTAGTTATTTCTGTAACCGTGGCTTTAATGATTTGGTTTTCTTTAAGTTTTCTATCTTTAAAATCTTTGTCTAAAAGACTCTGGAACTCTTTATGCAGGGGATTTTCTTTTTTTAATTCTTGTTCACTTGCCATATTTTTTTTTAATTGCTTTATCTACATATTTAGACATTTTTACCAACATTGCTTGTTTGTTTAATTTTCTGGTGTCGATAGATACCGAATCTCTATGTCTAAGTAAAGGGGAGTTTTTCCTCCTAGTATCTGAAATATTTCTAGTTCTAAGGGCTTTTTTTACGTCTTTTAGTTTTATTTTTAAATTTATTTTTTTTAATTCTTTATATCTTCTTGATGCAGCGGTGTTTAAGTTACACACAAAAAAGAATTTCACATCTGAATAAGGGAGTATTTTTGTAGATATATCCCTGCCTTCTATACAACAGTTTTTATATTTTTTTGAAAAATTTAATTGAAATTTTTTTAGAATTTTTCTGACGGTATTAATTTTTGCTATCACAGCACTATACTCTGAAATTTTTGGTGAATGCAAATTAATTTTATCTAATTTCTTATAATTAAGGTTTTTAAATTTTTTATTTAGAAAATTTATTTTATTTTTCGGATTATTTTTAAGAATTATATAAGCTGCGTATCGATATAATAAACCTGAAGACAGAAACTTTAATTTATATTTTTTGGAAATCATTTTAGCTCCAGTTGATTTTCCAGTCGCTGCTCCACCATCACAAGATATTACAATTGATCTACTTTTGTTTTTCAAATTTTGCTCCTAAAAGTTTCATAATTTCTAAAAAAGATGGTGAAGATGTAAATACAGTTTCAAAATTTCTTATAACTGTTTTAGCCCCGGTTAAACAAGCCAATACAAATGCACTCATAGCTATACGGTGATCCCCTAAATTTGGTATTATTACTTTTTTAGCACTACCATCTATCATACCTTTTCCAAAAATTTTTAACTCATTTTTTGATAATAAAGTTTTAATTCCTATTTGTCTTAGCATCTTTTGCATTTCTTTGACTCTATCTGACTCTTTATTTTTGAGCCCACCTACATTCTTAAAAATAGAAGTTCCTTTTGTTAACGCAGAAATAATAAACATTATTGGATATTCGTCTGTAGCTTTTACATAATATTTTTGGGAAGCTATTAATGGCCTAATTTTTTGACTTTTGATATAAATATCTGCTCTTAGTTCATTATTTTTTCTTTTTTTATTTGTAAATTTTATTTTTGCTCCACTTTTTTTAAGAAGTTCGTAAAAACCTATTCTAGTTGGATTTATACCTACATTCTTTATTTTAAGAGATGAATTTTTATTTAGTAAAGTTAGAGCTGTAAAAAAAGCTGCAGAGGATGGATCTCCAGGAATGTTAATATTAATGGAATTTAAATTCTTTTTTCCATAAATTTTAATAATTTTTTTTTCACCTTTTTTTATTATTAAAGAATTTGAATTATGCATTAACATATTTTCTGTATGGTCTCTGCTTTTTTCATTTTCAATAATTTTCGTATTACCGAAAGAATTGAGTCCAGCCAGAATAACAGCACTTTTGAGTTGAGCGGATACCCCAGCTTTATAATTAATACCAACAGGCATTTCAGTTGAAATAACTTTTAAAGGAAAATTAAACTTATCTTTAGGCAAAAACTCAGCTCCAAATTCTGACATTAATTGGATTAGTTTTTTCATATTTCTCTTATTCAAAGAACGATCTCCTAGGACTTTAATTTCTATATTCGGGGTGGTTGACAATATTCCTATAAGGAGTCTTGCTAAAGTCCCTGAATTTCCAAAATTTAAAGTTAAATTTTTCTTAGCAAACAACGAGCCTAAGCCTTTTCCATAAATTTTATATGACTGAGGTTTATTTCTTATAATTTTTACTCCAAGTTTTCTTAAACAATTAATAGCAGAAAGAACATCGTCTGACTCTAAAACGTTAGTTGCAGATGAAATATTTTGACTTACGGATCCCACCAGAAAGCTTCTGATAGACATAGATTTATCAGAGTCTACCTCGATAGATTTTTTAAAAGGTTTAATTCTGTGATTTAATTTTAAAGAAAAACTTTTTGATTGCATTAATATTATGAAAATTGAGATCCAAAATAATGCTCTATTGCCTTTGATGATTTTAATAATTCTCTAGATGTACCCTCTGCTATTACTTGTCCTTCGCTGATTACATAGCTTCTGTCAGTTATATCAAATAGGTTTCTTACATTATGATCAGTTATAAGTATGGCTGTTCCACTAGATTGTATTTTTAAAATATACTTTTGAATGTCCTGAATAATTTGAGGGTCTAGAGCTGCAAGAGGTTCATCAAGAAGAACTATTTTTGGTTTGTTAATCATTAATCTAGCTAACATAACTCTACGAACTTCACCGCCAGACAATACTGATGCATTTAAACTTCTGAGATGTTGTAGATTAAATTCATCTAATAATTTTTCAGTAATTGCTTTTTGTTTTTCTCGATCTTTAAAGTACAGCTGGCAAATTCCAAAAATATTGTCATACGTTGATAAGTTAAAAACACTTCTTTGTTGTGGAAGATAACCTAGCCCCTCTTTAGATCTTAAATGAATGGGTATTTGATCTATAGCTTTGTTACTTAAATAAATTTTTCCACTCTCCGGGTTTTGTTCTCCTATACACATAGAAAATAATGTAGTTTTTCCACAACCATTAGGCCCTAATACTCCGACACACTCACCTGGAAAAACTTTAAGAGAAAGCTTTTTTAAGATTGGTCTACCATCAAAAGATTTACTTATATCTTTTACCTCGAATATGGGTCTATCTTTTTTAAATTTTAAAATTCTAAAACCTTTTTTCATTTAAATTCACATTCGCATTTATTTTTCCATTACTAAAAGAGGTAATGTTTAACTTTTGACTTGTTATATCAAATAATAATTTGTCTGCAATCAGGTTTCCCTTTTTGTCGTTTATTCTTACATTTTCGTAAATACTTAAAAAACTTTTTGTATTTGAATATTCAGCTTTATTAGCAAAAAGCTCACTATTTATGTAGTTCGCCTTTACATTTTGTTCAAATTTCATATCTAGTGTCTTATTATTATAAATACCTGTATCTGCTTTAACGTAAAGTATTGTACCATCTTTAAAATAAAAGACTGCATCTACTATTTTCATATAAACAATTTCCTGTTTTACTTCATCAAAATATGCCTCTTTAGATTTTAAAGAGTACCTATTTCCTTGAAGATCAAAACCTGAATATTCTATGTTAAAAAATAAATCTTTTTCATCAGAAACATCTCCTTCTTTCGTTTTCGGAATTTCTTGAGAGATTATTTCTTGTTCAGGAGCAAATTTTTTATTGTAGTAAGTAAAGTAGATTATAAAAAGCCCAAACAAAAGTAAAAAAAATTGGGTTAAACGTAGTTTTTTTTTCCTATCAATCATTTTAAACCATATTTTAACAGTTCATGTATATGAATAATTCCTTTTAATTTAATGTTATTTTTTTTCTTATAATCTTTGTCTGAGACGACAAGCAAACTAGTAATTTTTCTTTCACTCATTATTGCCAACGCTTTAGAAGCAGGCATACTTTCATTAATCATAAGGGGTTTTTTCGTCATAAATTTAGTTAGATCTTTTGTTCTTGCAATAAATTTCATTTCTCTTCTTAAATCTCCATCAGTAACTAACCCAGCTATATTTTTATTTTTGATAATTACTACTATTCCAAGTTTTTTCTGGTTGATAACTTTTAATGCTTCACTTAATGTTTTCTTAAAATTTATTAAAGGTAACTTGTTTCCAGTTACCATAATGTCTTTTGCTAAAAGTAAAGAATTACCAATATTCCCTCCAGGATGAAAAGTCTTAAATTTCTCTTTAGAGAACTTTCTTTTATGCATAACAGTAGTCGCTAAGCAGTCTCCTAATAACAAAGTAATTGATGTACTAGATGTTGGAACTACTCCAGTTACATCAGACTCTTTTACTTTTGGAAGTAAAAGTTTTATATCGCTAGCTTTCAAAAGAAGACTATCTGGTTTCGATGCCACACCTATAATTTTTATTCTTGATCGGTTAGCATATTTTAGCATATTGTTTAGTTCGGAAGTATTTCCTGAATAAGAAAAAATAATTAAGATATCTTTTTTTTCTATTTGACCCATATCTCCATGTAAGGCTTGAGCAGGATCACAAAAAAAGCTTGGAATTCCAACGCTAGAAAAAGTTGCAGAAATTTTTCTTGCAATTAATCCTGATTTACCAATTCCTGCAAAAATAACTTTACCCTTACAACTCAAAATTAAGTCGACAGCTTTTATAAAAGAAACATTAAAAACTTTATTTATTTTTTTTAATTCTTTAATTTGTAAATTAGCTGCTCTTTTTGCTAAATTAATGTAATCTTTTTTATTCATTAGTGTTCAAAAATATCAAATTTAAATCCGTTTTGATCTAGCTCAACTCTTGTATTTAAAAAAGTTATACAGCTTTTAAACATTTCCATTCGACCTTCTCTGATAAGCATTTTCTCTAACTCTGATTTAATTTTGTGTAAATAAATAACGTCATTAGCTGCATACTCTAATTGCTTTTCCGAGAGATCATTAATATCTTTATTCCAATCACTACTTCCTTGACGTTTATCCAAATTTTTATTGCAAAATTCTTGAACTAAGTTTTTTAAACCATGTGCATCAGTGTAAGTTCTTACAATTTTTGAAGCTATTTTTGTATCAAAGATATTTTCCATTTTACATTTTAAAAAAAATTCCAACGCATTTTTATCAAACCTTAAAAAGTGACCAATTTTAAGAATTTTATCATTTTGCAAAACAGAAACTAAGTTTGGGGCTTTGTAAGTTTTTTTATTTGGCTGAACGATATAAACATTTTCTTTTTCATCACAAATTTGTATTAAACTTAATTTATCTCTTTCAGGAATTTGTAAACCAGTAGCTTCAGTATCAATTGCAATACTGTTCTTAAATGAATTGGCTATTTCGGAAGTTATGTCCTCTTTAATCTTAATTATTTTCATATATAGTTTCTAAATATCATGAAAAATCAAATTTGCACAATTTTAGGTGGTGGAGGATTTATAGGAAGATATCTTGTTCGAAATTTGACCAAGAAAAAGTACAGATGCATCATTTCCACAAGAAATGCTTTTCAAAAAGGGTATTTAAAGACTCAAGCCACTCCAGGGTCAATAGAGCTAATAGATTGGAATTCTAATAATTTTGATCAGTTGAAAGAGTCAATTAATAATTCAGATGTTGTGATTAACTTGATTGGAATTCTTTATGAAACGAGAAAACAAAAATTTATGAAAATTCATAGAGATATACCCGAAGCAGTTGCAAAAATATGTGCTCAATCAGATGTGAAAAAATTTATAAATGTAAGTGCAATAGGAGCAAATGAAAATTCAAAATCATTATATCAAAGATCTAAATTTCAAGGAGAAGTAAAGGCGCTAACAAATTTTAAAAATACAGTTATAATAAGACCAAGTGTCGTGTGTGGCACAGAGGATAATTTTACAAATTTATTTTCTAAGTTAAGTATTTTACCCATTATACCAGTCGTTGGCATAAACTATAAATTTCAACCTATCTTAGTTACAGATGTTGCAGACGCTATTGTTAAAGCAATTGAAGCAAAAGATAATCATGGAAAAATTTATGAAATAGGGGGACCACAAGTTATTAGCTTTGGTGATATGGTGAGATCAATTGTGAAAACATTAAACAAAAAAAGATTTGTAGTTGAAATGCCAATGCCAATTGCAAAAATCCAAAGTAGCGTTATGAGTTTGCTTCCAATTCCTCCAATATTAACTCGAGATCAATGTGAAATTTTATCTGAAGCAGACAACGTTGTTTCAAATAATCATCTTAAATTACAAGACCTTAATGTAAAACCATCCGATGTTGAGGAAGCAATGAAAAAATGGTTGTGGCGATTTAGAGATGGTGGGCAGTTTGCAAAAGTACAATGAAAAGTATTAGTTTGTTATCAGGATATATTTTTTTAATTGTAGCCATCTTAACTGGTATTTCTTCTAATAGTTTTTTAAAAACAACCGAGGGATTTACTAAACTTGGGCCAAGCCTTTTCTGTGTAGCAAATATGTTTGTTTGTATATTTTGTCTATCAAAAGCTATGAGTGTAATACCAGTAGGTTTTACATATGCGACTTACGGAGCTTTGACAATTACAGCAGTAACTTTGTTTGGCGTTTTAAAATATAATCAAACTCCAAATCTTTATGGAATTTTTGGTTTAGTATTCATTATTATTGGAGTTATCCTTTTAAATACTTTAGGAAAAGTAAAATAAAACCTACACTAGAATCTAAAATTTAATAATCAGACTCCTCATTATATTTTTTTTATGCTAGCTTTTTTAAAATAATAAAGAATAACGGGGGAAGTAAAATGAAACAAATAAAAGCATTAATTTGCTCGATTGCACTTTTTGCAATGTTTGCAGGAACTGCTGCTCAAGCAAAAACAGAAATACAATGGTGGCATGCTTTTGGCGGAAGATTAGGTGAACTACTCAACGAACAAGTAGAAAAATTTAATGCAAGCCAAGACAAGTATACTGTTGTTCATACTAGAAAAGGAAATTACTCTGAAACTTTAAACGCTGGTATCGCAGCATTTAGAGCTGGACAACATCCAAATATACTTATGGTGTTCGAGGTCGGTACAGCCAGTTTGATGGCAGCTAAAGGAGCTTATGTTCCTATGTACCAACTTATGAAAGACGCTGGTCAAAAGTTTAATCCAAAAGGATTTGTATCGGCTGTAAGTGGTTACTACACTACTACAGACGGTAAGATGTTATCTATGCCATATAATTCTTCAACACCAGTTCTTTGGGTTAATAAAGACTTAATGAAAAAAGCAGGTTTGGATCCAGAAATGGATTTAAGTACTTGGAAAAAAGTTGGAAACGCGCTTGATGCCGCTAAGGCAAAAGGTATTGATATGCCTTTTTGTACTTGTTGGCACAGCTGGATTCACCTTGAGAATTTTTCAGCCTATCACAATATAGCATTTGCAACTAAAGCTAACGGATTTGCTGGTTTAGATACTGAATTGGCTTTCAACAGTCCAGTGCATATCAAACACATCCAAACTTTAGGTAAATGGGCACAAGAGGGTAAATTTAAATACATGGGTAGAAGAAACGAAGCTGGTAAAAATTTTAGAGCCGGCGAGTGTATGTTAATGACAGAATCTTCTGCAGGTTACGCTGGTATAAAAAAACAAGCTAAGTTTGAATTTGGTATCAGACATTTACCTTACTATGGAGCAACACAAGCACCTCAGAATACAATAATCGGAGGTTCTTCTCTATGGGCACTTTCTGGAAAATCTAAAGAAGAGAATAAAGGTACAGCTGCATTTTTAGCTTTCTTATCAAGAACTGATATCCAAGCTCAGTGGCATCAGGATACTGGTTATTTAGGTGTTACAACGGCAGCCGCTAAAAAAACTAAAAGTTCAGGTTTCTACAAGAAAAATCCTGGAACTGATTTAGCTGGAATACAGATGATGAGAAATAAAGTTACTCAAAACTCTAAAGGCTTACGTCTTGGATCTTTTGATCAGATAAGAGGAATTATCGATGAAGAGATGGAAGGGGTTTATAGCGGTAAAAAAACTGCTCAAGTAGCTTTAGATAGCGCTGTAAAAAGAGGTAACGTTCTTTTAAGAAGATTTGAAAGAGCTAACAAGTAAATCAATTTGATATTCTAGGGGTGAAAACCCCTAGAATATTTCTTAATATCAAATGGAAAAAAGAGTATTTTTTAAAGGTTGGATGTTGCCAGCTATTTTAGTTGCACCACAACTTATCATCTCTTTTATTTTTTTCTTTTATCCTTCAGGGCAAGCAATTTGGAATTCTTTATTTTTACCTGATCCTTTTGGATTAAAAACAGAATTTGTAGGGTTAGATAATTTTAGATTTTTATTATCTGATCCATATTATTTAGCTAGTTTTAAAACCACAATATTTTTTTCTACAGCCGTATCAGTTTCATCTATGGCTATAGGTTTATATTTAGCAGCTTTAGCAGATCGATTAATTAAAGGAGCAGGCGTTTATCAAACATTATTAATTTGGCCTTACGCCATAGCACCAGCGATTGCGGGGGTCTTATGGTTATTTATGTTTAACGGAAATATTGGTTTGGCTTCCTATTACCTTAAAGCTTTAGGTTACGAGTGGAACCATACTTTAAAGGGTGATCAAGCAATGTTTCTAGTTATTTTAGCCTCATCATGGGGAAGAATAAGCTATAACTTTTTATTTTTTTTAGCAGGACTACAAGCCATCCCAAAATCAATTATTGAGGCTGCAGCAATAGATGGGGCTAGTTTTTGGAAAAGATTTGGAACGATAGTAATACCTCTTCTTTCACCCATCACATTCTTTTTATTAGTAGTAAATATTGTTTATGCTTTCTTCGATACTTTTGGAGTAATACATACAATTACTTCAGGCGGACCCGAACAATCAACCACTATACTTGTATATAAAGTGTTTTCAGATGGTTTCGTAAGCCAAGACCTTGGATCTAGTGCAGCCCAGTCTGTAATTCTTTTAGTATTAGTCGGAATTTTAACTGTCATTCAATTTAAATATATAGAGAGAAAGGTTCATTACTAATGGTTGAGAAAAAAAAATCTGGATACTGGTTAACACACTTTGGATTAATTCTAGGTGTGTTATTTATTTTCTTTCCAGTTTGGTTAACTTTTGTTGCATCAACAGTTACGCAAGACGCTATAATACAACCACCATTACCAATAATACCTGGTGGAGAATTCTTTGAAA
>CACKCD010000022.1 GCA_902598595.1 uncultured Pelagibacteraceae bacterium | reverse complement strand
TACAAAAAGATTTAAAAAAAGCGACACAAAAATCAGAACAAGGTTTAACAGCTGATCAAGGAGCTACTCAACATAATTTTTTAGGAAATCTTCTCAAAGAACTATTTACTGATACAGAGGATGAAATAATACCTTATGAAACCGGAGAACCTGGAGCAGATTGGTTGCACAAAATTAAAGAAGATGGATTAGAGATAGGAAGAATATTATATGAAAGCAAAAGAACTCAAAGGTTTGAGCAAAAGTGGTATGGGAAACTTCAAACAGACATGAGTGATGCTAATGCAGATATTGGAATTATTTTTACAACAGCAGTACCGAGAGAATTTAATCCTAAACAAGGATTTATTGAAAAAGGCAATCAGTTCGTATGTAATTTTGATCCAGATAAATTAAAAATACTCGCTAAATCTCAAAGAAAGATTTTGACCATGTTAAATTTAATAAACAAGGATAAAAAGCAGGACAACAAAAAATCAGCATTAGAATTTTTAAACTCTCCAGAAATGCAAAATATATTGGGCTTGATTCAGAATAAGATGTTTAGTTATGAGGATAATGTAGGAAAACTTAAAAAAATAACCATAGATATGGAAAAAGGTTATCAGGACATTGATGGAATTTTTGAAAATTTCTTTGAACTAACTAAAGAGTTTGGTCTTAAAAAAATAAAAAGGAAGAAAAAATAAAGTCATGGCAAATATAGCAGTACTAGATTATGAAGCTCAATCTGCATCAACTTCTTATGGCAAGATAATTTCTGTAACAGGAATATTATACAATGATCAATTTCAAGAATTAGATCGTTTTGAATTATTCTGCAGGAATGTTCCAGGATATATTCCTGACCCTTATAGTCTTTGGGTAAACAAAGGTTTAAAAAAATTAAAGGAGTCTAACATGAGCCACTACCAACTTATGTTAGAAATGCATAAAAAAATAAATCAATGGTCACCTTGCATTTGGGCTACTTGGAATGGACATGGGTACGACTACCCATTAGCTGAAAAAGAAAACTATAGATCTTTGCTACCAATTTATATTTTAAAAACAAATGGTAATGAAGCCGCTGACTTTTTACCTTTTGCAAGGGCTGCAAAACTATTTTATCCGAAGTCATTATTAACTTCCTATTCAAAGTCAAATAATCCTGTTTTTAGACTTGAGGATCTTGGAATGAAAAATTTTCCTGAAACAGATAAGAGCAAATTTCATACGGCCACACAGGATGTTGAAATCACGGCTAAGGTAATGCAAAAGATCAAAGAATCAGCAAGACCAATATTTGAGTCTTCACTAATAACAATTTCGAAGAAAAAAGCAAAAGATCAGATATTAAAAAATAAATTATTTACAACAGCTTTATATTATTTCGGCAAATCTAGACCGTTTGCTTGCACTTACTTATTTGATCATCCAAAATATACATGGCCCATGGTTTATTGTTTAGAGACTGACCCAAAGGACTTAATGTCACTTGATTATAAATCTCTCAAAGAAAAAATGAAAAAGCCAGGAAAGTTCATTCGTGCGATACCCTTGAAGCACCCAGTTATACTTCATATAGATTACGCTTTAAAAGCTGAACCGTTTAGAACTATTGGTATAGAAAAACTTAAAGAAAGAGCAGAACTTATAAAAAATAACCCAGAGTTTGGTGAAAAGTGTAAAAAAGCTATTGATGAAATAGCTGAAGAGAGAGCATTAAAAACTACATCAAAAGAGGACGAAAGAATTATTAATGATCCTCACAACCAATTATATAGCGGTGGTTTTTTAGATGAGAACAGTTCCGACAACGATATAATTAAGAAATTCCATAAAATTGAATGGGACAAGAGATACGAACAAATCTTAAAAATTAAAGACTTAAGATTTAAATATTTTGGAGAAAGATTAATATATCAAAATGAACCTGAAGCACTTCCTAAGGAAGTATACAAAAGAATCCATACAGATACCGCAGAGAGAGTTTTAAGACTGGAAGAAAAAAATTTCACTACAATACCTATGGCTGAGCATTTAATTGATTCTATAAGAGCAGAAAAAGATATCTCTAAAGAAAAATTAGACTATATGAATGAAGTAGATGAAATGATTAAAGAAATGAGAATAAAATATGAAAAGGCTCTAGGAAAAACTAAAATAAAAAATGAAGTTGCTTAAATACGAATTAAATAGATATCATAGAAGTGTTCAGGAGTGCATAAGACAAAGAAAAGAATGGATAACTTATTATTCAATAAGACTTAGATGGAAAAAGATGAAAAAAGAAGTAGATACATTTATGATATGGAATAATCCTATAATGAGTTTTTTTTTAAATATAATTTACTTGCCAATAAAACTTTTAAAAATTTATGAGAATATCAAAATTAAACATGACCTAAAGGAAACTGAGAAAGAAATTGAAGTTTTAGAAAAAGAATTAGTTTATATAGACAATCTTAGATGGGGTTCTAAGAATGAAAATAATTTAAGATTATTAAAATAAAATGAATAAAATAACAGAGATACGAATAGAGGAAGTCAAGGACTATGATAATAATGAATTTTATTATTATATTTACTGCGTCAAAGATACAGGTGAAAGAATAGAAGTAGGAAAATCAAAAACAAAACCTCAGTGTTATAAACAAGAAGTTACCTATCAATAAATTGTTTTATTGACTTTAAAATAAAAAATATTTATTTAGAGTTAATGGCAACTATTAAGTCTACTGACGAAACTTTCGAAAAATTAAAAAAAGAACATAAAAATCTTCTAATAGATTTTTGGGCACCTTGGTGTGGGTGAGCCCACTTACCTTTTCGTAAGTGGGCTCATCCATACAACCCAAGTGGACCATGTGTTCAAATTTCTCCGTTGTTAGAGCAGATCAGTGAAGAGATGAAAGATGTCACTATCGCTAAACATAACATTGAGGAGGAATTAAATTTACCCGTTCAACATAATGTAAAAGGAATTCCCACCATGATTCTTTTTTGTAATGGCGAACAAAAAGCAGTAAAAGTAGGTGCGTCTAACAAAGCAGACCTTGTTGATTTTCTTACTAAAAATAAAATTTAATTTTTATTTAAAATATTTCCTGCAGAATATAGGCTACCAAAACATATCAAAATTTTGTTTTCTTTATTGCTTATTTTTTTGAGCGCATCTATAAAATTATTTCCTACTTCTGAATTAATTTTGTTCCTTTGGGCAATCTTATTAAGTTCAATTGCGGACATAGAACTACTCTCATTTTCAATTGATATTGTGATGATTTTTTTAAATATACCCTTGAACTGTTTAATAAACAAATCTGGTTCCTTATTTTTTGTCATAGCCCAAATTCCGTATTTTGGTAATTTAATAGTTTTTAGATAGTTAGCTAAATTTTTAGCATCCGTTTCAGCATGAGCACCATCAATCATCAATTTTTCATTTTTGTGTAATTTTTTTTTAATTTTACCTTTTTCTAGATATTGAAATCTCCCAATAAATTTAATTTTTGGAATAGTTTTTTCTATTATTTTTTTATTAATTTTTAGATCAAGAGCTATTTTAATTGCATGGCATAAGTTTTCTAACAAACCTTTTGAATGTATATTCTTTGTATTTATTCTAATTCTCAAGTTTTTATCTTGATAATAGTAAGTTTTATTCTTTTTTATTAAGTTCCATGCACTTGGATATGTAACTTTACTTCTATTATTTTTTAAATGTTTTTTGATTTTTTTTAAAACATACGGTGTCTGTTTCCCTATATAAATTTTTGTGAAATTATTTAAAAATCCTACGTCTTGATGAATAATTTCATTAAGAGTTTTCTTCTTGAGGAAATTTTTGTGTTGCAGATTTATATTAGTGACGACTTGGGCAAGAGGAAAGTCAAACACATTAACACTGTCTTTTTCCCATAGAGCTCCACATTCTGTTAAATGATAATCGACGTTTAGTTTTGAAGCGTTTAAAATATATATCAAAGTAAAAACCTCAAAAATTGTAAGTCGAATTTTTAATTTCTCTATTTTTTTAATAGTATTTTTTATTTCTTTATGAGTGAGATACTTGTTTTTCATATAAAAACGTTCTTTAATATCTTGAAGTGAAGGAGAAATATAAGCAGTTACTGTTTGATTGTTGGCTTCTATAAAGCTTCTTAAGGAGAATAATGTTGTATACTTTCCAGACTCTCCCAATATGCTAATTACATTGTTTAATTTTTTTTCTGGGTTTCCTAACGATTTTAAAGCAAGTTTTATTCTTTTAAGATCGAAATTAATGGTTTTGTTGAAAAGCTTATGATTAGCTAGCTGACGATATAGGTTGAGAGACTGAGACATTAGACTCATTTTTAGCTTGAGCCACAGGTTTTTTCAATAAAACTTTTGTTAATGTTACTATTTTTTCTTTCATTTTTAATCTTGATTCTATAATACCGTCACACATTCCTGATCTTTCTAGAAAAGAACTTCCTCCAAAATCTTCTGGCATTTGAGCAGAGTCAGATGAACGGACACTTTCAGATACTCTTTTTCCACTAAAGAGCTGATCAGTGCTACCTTTTATAGAAAATATAAAATCATTGCCGAATACATCAACAAATGTGCCTCCTGTTATTTTACTTTCAAGAATTCCGCAGTTTACTATATTTTTTTTCTTAAGCATTGTGTGAGCCATTTGAACAGTCGACATTGATTTTAAAGAATTTAAATTTCCAAATACAGATTTTCCACCACTTTGATAAATTGAAACAAAAAGATCGACTTTATTGTCCAGAGCAAATTGTACTCCAGCTAAAAAGTGTTCATTTTCTCGTTGAGAGAAAGCGGCACCACCGAAAGAAAAGTTGTATCCTACTGCAACTGCATTAAGGCCCCCAATTTTACCATGACCTATTAATAGAGCACTCTCTTGTCCAGTTTTTTTTTGATAATTTTTGTACTTATCAATAAATTTTTTACCATTCACAGTAAAATTTAAAGGATCTGGATCACTCCAACTTGGACATGGAATATATTCCCATTCTTCATTGTCAAACAAAAGTTTCTCAAATTTAATTTTTGGATCAAGATCAAAATGGAAATTACATTTACAAATATTAAAATTTTTTGACAAATTTTCTTTTAATTGCATATTTTTACATCCAGGGCAATTGATCCAAAGACTTTTTTCTTGATCATCTTTTGATGGCCTCTGTCTTTTAAAAGTATTTTTTGCTTTTTCAACAAAACTTTGTAATTTTTTTTGAATCCAGTTCATTGTTTATTTAATTCTAATATAAAACTTTTAATAAGTTTTCCAACATTTTGTGTTAAATTTTTGTCATTAGCGTTTTTTTCAATGTATTCAACTATACTTGAGCCAACCACAACACCATCACAACCTGAACTGGCCACTTCTTTTGCCTCCTCAGGTGTTTTAATACCAAATCCAGAACAAATAGGAAGTTTTGTTAAATTTCGGATCTTTTTTATCATTTGTTCAACTTGTTTTAAATCAGCAGATTTTGATCCACTGACACCAGAAAAATTTAAGCTATACACCCAACCAGAAAAAAATTTAGAAATTATTTTTAATCTTTCATTTGTTGTAGTAGGAGCAACCAACTTGATCAAAGAAAGGTTTTTTTCAGTTAGTGCATTTCTCAGTTGGTTTTCTTCTTTTAGTTCATGAGGTGCGTCAACAATTAGACAACCATCCGCATCTACTTCTGCAAGTTCTTTTACAAATTTATCTATAGGGTATTTAAATACATTAGACATATATCCCATTAAAATAATACCAACATTTTTATTATAATTTCTAACTTCTTTTGCCAATTTAAGTGTATCTTTCAAAGTAATGTTTTTTTCAAGGCAATGATCATGAGCTTTTTTAATTATTGGCCCTTCCCCCGAAGCCTCTTGTGTAGGAAAACCTAATTCGCAAATGCTGATGCCAGAGTCTATAGCTTTCTTAATAATCTCCAAAGATTTCTCATAACTTGGATAGCAAGCGACAAAATAAGCAACTAATTTCGTTTTTTGAGTAGTGTTTAAAAATATTTTATTAAATCGATTACTCAAAATCTTTACCAATTAATTTTTCTATTACATCTAAGTCTTTTTCTACTCTTCCGCAACATGTAGCACAAATTATATAATCTTTTGGCTTACCTTTAGCTCGTTTAAGAGCTTCAGTAATAGCTGCGGCAGGTTCAAAGGAAATCCCTATACCTTCATTTTGAGCAACAAGCTTATATGTTTCTAGCAGTTCTTTATCGCTTGCCACTGAGGCTTCAATTGCTCCTATATCTTTGAGATGAGCAAGTTGAGGTGAAATTCCGTAATACATAATTCCAGCTCCAAGTGAAGTTCCGCCAAGTGATTTAGATCCATCATCAGACTGTAAAAATTTTGTAACCATTCCCTGCATAATTCCTTTAGTTCCATTTGTAAGTGCTGCAGTTTCTTCTGCCTCAACTACTACTTTCTTAATTTCAGGTTCGTCTAGAAATTCATGAATGCTTCCTGAAAAGTTTGAGCCAGCTCCAGCACAAGCGATGATCTCATTAGGTAATTTTCCCTCTAATTCCATAAATTGTTCTCTCATTTCTTTTCCTATTATACTTTGAGCGTATCTAACGATATCTACAAAAGGAGCAGAGGAACACGTAGAACCAATTAAATAGTAATAGTCAGGATTATTAGACCATTCCTTTATTGCTGCCGTTATAGCTTCACGCAAGCTACCAGGAACTACTTTTAATTTACCACCATAATGTTTTGCTTTTAAAATATTTTGGTTGATTCTTTCTACGTCAATTTTTCCCATTACTCCAATTATAGGTAATGAAAACTTAGCAGCAGTAGCTGCTGCCGCAGACCAATGTTGTCCAGCACCACTCTCACAAATAATTTTTTTCTTTCCCATTCTTTTAGCCAGTAAAACCTGAAACAATGTGTTAGTCGGTTTATGACTACCTGTATGATTTAAGTGCTCTTGTTTAAAATAAATTTTTGCTCCCCCAATCTTTTTAGTCAAATTTTCGGCAAAATAAATTGGACTTGGGCGCCCTATCCAATGCTTACAATGGTAAGCAAATTCATCTAAAAATTTTTTGTCTTTAATTGCATCTTCAAAAGCATTTTTAAGCTCTTCAAGATTATGCATTAAATTTTCGCCTGCAGCTATTCCTCCGTATTCTCCAAAATAACCATCCTTATCAGATCCCGTTTTAAGAGAATTCTTTATATTATTTTTGCTCATAAATTTATTGTTGTTAAATCTAGTATAACGAATTAATTAGTTTTTGAATATTTTTTTTAATATTTCCCCTCGTAACAGAACGCCCTATGACCAACCAATCTGAGTTGACTTTTTTGGCCTCCATAGACCGTTTTTGATCATAGTTTTTTTTACCTATTTGTACTCCAGGAGTAATAATTTCTTTATTAAAAATTTTCCTGACAATATTCACCTCAAACGGACTACAGACTAAAGCGTCCAATGCTGCTCGTTTAGCAAGTTTTGCTTGATGGGCTACAAGATTTTTCACTGATTTACTGTATCCTATCATTTTTAAATCTTTATTATTTAGGGAAGTTAAAGTTGATACTCCAACTATCTTGATTGATCCTGAAACTTTTTTGACTGCCTTTAAAGCAGCTAAGCCCGATGAAATGTGGACTGTAAGGTAATTTATTTTTAAATCTTTTAATGCTTTCACTGCTGATAACATTGTATGAACTGTGTCATTTAATTTGAGATCAACAAAAATAATCTTATTTCTTAAGTTGGACACAAACTGTCTTCCCTTTTTAGAGTTCATAAATTCCAATCCAAATTTATAACCAATTGTAATTTTATTTGTTTTAGACTGGGTTATTATCTTTCTTGCTTTTACTAAATCCGTAGTATCACAAGCTATAAATACTTTTTGTTTTTTCATTGATTTATAAAATTTTTAAATTTTTTACTAGCTCTAAACCTTACTTTATTCTTTTTTGGAACATAAATCAGCTTTCCATTTCTTGGATCTCTGGCTGAGTATTTTTCCTTAATTTCTTTAATAAAAAAGGTCCCAAATCCTCTAAGAAATACTGATTTTTTATCTTTAAGCGAATCTTCTATCGATTGAAAAAAAGTATCTATGATCAATTCTAGTTGAAGTTTATTAAGTTTTGGATGTTTTGTTTTTAATTTCTTGATGAGATCTGGTCGTGACAATTATTTTTCTTCTTTTTTCTTTTTTCTACTACCAATTGCTTTTTCAAATATTCCTTTAAGTGTTGCTCCTGATTTAGTTGCGCCCTCACCAAATTTTGCAATTAAGGATTTTTCTTCATCTATTTGTGCAGCTTTTACACTTAATTTTATTTTTCTAGTTTTTAGACATAGTTCTATTAATTTAGCATCGAGTGCATTACCAGGAGAGAAAACTTCAGGCCGAGCGTCCGCAGACTCTTTAGCTAAGTCAGCCTTTCTAATTGTAGTTATTATTTTTTTATCTTTATCAACAGCTACTTTGACTCCTGTTTTTAAGACCTCGTGAATTCTTGTAGTAATTATACTTCCTACTTTTTTCTTATTATCACTGAACCATTCAAGCGGGTCTCTATCTAAAGCTCTTTTAGAAAATCTAATTTTATCATCTTTTATTTCAATAATTTTAACTTTTAAAATATCGTTCTTTTTAAATTTTTTAAGATCTTCTATATTTTCTTCATAGGAAATTTCTTTATAATGCAACATTCCTGTTATGCCTGTATCAATCAACTCTCCAAATACAGCTTTGTCAGTTACGTTATTAACTTTAATTTTTACTTCTTCACCAATATTTTTTCTAATCTTATTCCAAGGATTATCCAGTGTGGCTTTGTAAGATAAAGAAATTCTTTTTGATTCTTTATCAATGTTTACAATTTTAAATTTTATATTTTGAGATACAGATAAAATTTTACTTGGCTTCACATTTTTATTTGTCCAATCCAATTCTGAGTTATGAACCAAGCCTTCAATACCTTCTTGTATACGAATGAAAGCTCCGTAATCCATAAGTTTAGTCACTGTTCCTTCATAAGTTTCACCAATCTTGTAATTCTTCTCAATGCTTTCGTATGGATCTTCGGTTAAAGCTTTTACTGATGCTGAAACGCGATTTGTTTTCGGATCAATTTTTGTAATTTTAACTTTAATTTTTTGTCCAATTGTTACAAGGTCAGAGGGCTTTTTGACTCGACCATGACTCAAATCTGATACATGTAGTAGCGCATCTATTCCATTAATATCTAAAAAGATACCCCAGTCTGTAGTAGCTTTTACAATTGCATCTTCTACAACGTCACCTTCTTTAATATTTTTAAGGGCCTCTGTAATTTCTGCGTTTTTGCTTTTTTCAATTACAGCTCTTCTCGAAACACAAACATTTCCTCTTGATTTAT
>CACKCD010000021.1 GCA_902598595.1 uncultured Pelagibacteraceae bacterium | reverse complement strand
ATGGGCCAGCAGTAAAAAAAAATTGCGAAGAAGGAGACTTGCATTGTCGAAGACGTCAAAGACAAGCTTTACTTCAGTGGGCTTACAATCCAATATTTTAGACTAAACAGATCCGCAACAATGTTTATATTTTTTTCCTGACCCACAAGGACATTTTTCATTTCTTCCAACTTTTTTATTATCGTGAGGTATTTCAACTTGATTATCTGTTTTTTCTTTTTCTTTCTCTATAACAATATTGAGATTAAATAAAAATTTTATTACATCATGTTTGATTTTATTTAATAAACCTTCAAAAAGAGTAAAAGCTTCTTTTTTAAATTCAGATAAAGGATCTTTTTGTCCATAAGATCTTAAGCCTATTACCTGTCTTAACTGTTCTAAATATTGTAGATGGGATCTCCAAGAAAAGTCTATGATTTGTAAAAAAATTCTTTTTTCTAAACTGTTGTTTTCATCATTACCTATAATATTTATTCTTTCTTTCTTTTTAGAAAGGTAAATATCTCTAATTTTTTTATCAAATTTTTTTTTATCTAGTGATGTTAAGGATATCAATTCTTCATCATTTAAAGTATTTCCAATAATACTTTTCATAGAAGCAAGATAACTTTTTTCATCATTAGATTTTTGATAACCACCTCTTATTTTTTCTAAGTTAATTAAAACTTCATTTAAAAAATCTTCCAAGATTTCCTCTATATTATTACTTTTTAAGATTTTTAATCGTTGAGAAAATATTACTTGTCGCTGGTCGTTCATTACATCATCAAATTTGATTAAAGTTTTTCTTATATCAAAATTTCTTGTTTCCACCTTTTTTTGGGCTCTTTCCATGGCTTTATTAATCCAAGGATGATCGATTGACTCATTTTCTTTAAGTCCTAATTTTTTAAGCATTCCATCTATGGAGTCCCCTCCAAAAATTCTCATTAATTCATCTTGTAGGCTAATAAAAAAAATTGAACTTCCAGGATCTCCTTGTCTTCCAGCTCTTCCTCTTAATTGATTGTCAATTCTTCTGCTTTCATGTCTTTCAGTTCCGATTATATATAAACCTCCAAGTTCTTTAACTCTTGATTCATCTTTTTTAATTTCGGCTACATCATTTACTTTACCATTCTCTACAAAATCTTTATTCCCTCCCAGCTTTATGTCGGTTCCCCGGCCAGCCATATTTGTAGCAATAGTCACTGCATTAATTTTTCCAGCCTCAGCTATAATTCTAGCTTCTTGTTCATGATGTTTAGCATTTAGCACATTATGTTTAATTTTTTTCTTTTCTAAAAAAGAAGAAATTTTTTCTGATTTTTCTATGCTTGTTGTACCAACTAAAACAGGTTGTCCTTTATTATTACATTGAATAATTTTATTTGTAATTGCATTGTATTTTTCTGGTTCAGTTCGAAATATTTGATCATTATAATCTTTTCTTTCCATCTTTTTATTTGTAGGAATTGAGACGACATTCAGTTTATAAATATCAAAAAATTCCTCTGCTTCGGTGATGGCAGTTCCTGTCATGCCGGACAATTTTTTATATAATCTAAAATAATTCTGATAAGTTATTGAAGCTAATGTTTGGTTTTCATCTTCGATTTCGACATTTTCTTTAGCCTCTATTGCTTGATGTAATCCATCAGAGAATCTTCTTCCATCTAGAACCCTTCCAGTAAATTCATCTATAATCTGCACTTTTCCATCTCTAACAATGTAATCTGTATCTTTTTTAAAAAGTAGATTAGCTTTAAGTGCCTGATTAACGTGGTGAACAAGGCTTAAGTTTTCTGGATCATAAAAATTATTATTTTTTAAGATTCTTCTCTGAATAGATAATTTTTCAATTTTATCTATTCCTTTATCAGTTAAAATTGCATTTTTATTTTTTTCATCTAATTCAAAATCAATTTTTTGTAAATGTTTTATAAAATCATTAGATATAGAATAGAGATTAGTTTTATCTTCTAATTTTCCAGATATAATTAATGGGGTTCTTGACTCATCAATTAGAATGCTATCAACTTCATCTACAATACAATAATTATGATCTCTTTGAACCATGTCCTCGAGCTCATATTTCATATTGTCTCTAAGATAATCAAACCCAAGTTCGTTATTTGTTGCGTAAGTTATGTCGCAGCTATAATTCTTTTTTCTTTGAGCATCTTCTAAATCATTTATTATACACCCAGTGGAAACGCCTAAAAAATTGAAAACTTTACCCATCCACTCGGAATCTCTTTTTGCTAAATAATCATTCACTGTAACAATATGCACACCTTTACCAGTCAATGAATTAAGATAAGCTGGCAGTGTAGAAACTAGAGTTTTACCTTCACCCGTTTTCATTTCAGCAATTTTCCCTTCATGTAAAATTATTCCTCCAGCCAATTGAACATCGTAGTGTCTTTCTCCTAAAGTTCTTTTTGCTGCCTCTCTAACCAAGGCAAAGCTTTCTGGGATTATGCTTTCTAGTGAGTTTCCGCTTTGTACCGATCGTTTTAGGTTTTGAGTTTTTTCTCTAAACTCACCCTCAGACAGAGATTTCATTGAATTTTCTTTGCTGTTAATAGCTGAAATAAAATTCTTTGTTTTATCTAATTCTTGTTGATTAGAGCTTTTAAATATTTTACTAAAAGTCCTTGTAAATACATTCATTATACTTCTATATATGTATTTATAATCTAAATTAAATAGTAATATGACGATAAACTTAAAAAACTTCCTAAACAATAAAAATAAATTGTCTAAAATGGGGGAGTTTCAAAACCTTAAACAAATAGAAGGTCTAGAGATGTCCTCTGTTTCTGCAGATCTGTATGGTAATGGAAGAGATGATTTAACATTATTCTATTTTAGCAAAGGTGCAAATTACGCAACAGTGACTACCACAAATAGTATTATTTCAGAGACAATAGCTTGGAATAATAATTCACATAAAAAATTAATCAAAGGCTTAATGGTAAATACTAAAAATGCCAATACTTTTACCGGCAAACAAGGAAAAGAAAGTTTAGATATTATAGCAAAAAATTTATCAAGAATTTTAACTATAAAAGAATCAAAATCAGACAAGGGTACTTTTGAAACAGTAAGAACTAAGGATCTAATTTTTGCTTCAACCGGAGTTATAGGTGAACAATTTCCAGTTGATCAAATAAAAGATACATTACCAGATTTAGTTGCAAAACTAAAAAGTGAACATAATAAATTATTTTGGTTAAAAGTTGCCTCTGGAATGATGACAACAGATACAAAACCAAAGGTCGCTTATGAAGAAATTATAGTGGGAGATGAGTTAATAAAGATATGTGGTATAGCAAAAGGGTCAGGTATGATTGCCCCTAATCTTGCTACAATGTTATCATTTATTTTTACCAATGCAGACATAAATTCAAATTTACTCAGATCACTTTTAAAAAGAGCTATAGCTAATTCCTTTAATGCAATAACAGTTGATAGTGATCAATCAACCAATGATATGGTTTCAATATTTTCAACAAGAGACATAAAGATAGGACAGAATCTTTCTTTAAATGATAAGGTTATTCAAAAGTTTGAATTAGCTCTAAAAAAACTTTGTTTAAATCTTGCACAACAAATTATAGTTGATGGAGAGGGAGCGAAAAAATTTTTAACTGTAAGAGTTATTAACGCTAAATCTTTGGGAAGCGCAAAGAATATTGCATTTTCTATTGCTAATTCTCCTCTAGTAAAAACCGCAGTAGCTGGAGAAGATCCAAATTGGGGAAGAATTATTATGGGAATCGGCAAATCAGGAGAAGAGATTGACTCAAAAAAATTAAAAATAAAATTCGGTGATTTCATGGTTGCTGAAAATGGAAAAATTTCGGATAGTTATAATGAGGAAAAATTAAAGGAATATATGAAATGGGACTCTATAATTATAGAAATAAATCTTAAACTTGGTAGTGATGCTTTTGAATGTTATACTTGCGATTTTACAAATGACTATATAGAAATTAACGCAGACTATAGAAATTAAGTAATTTAAACTATGATAAAATATAATCTAAAGTGCAGCAATGGACATGAGTTCAAAAGTTGGTTTTCAGATTCCAATGAATTTGATAAATTAAATAAAAAAAAATTACTTGAATGCATATATTGTTCTTCAAAGAAAATTAAAAAGTCAATCATGGCACCCATGGTTTCGGGGAGTAAATTAAAAGAGGAAAACTCTAATCTTTTAAATGAAAAATTATCTATGAAAAAAAACGAATTATTGCAAATCAGAAATTATATAGAAAAAAATTTTGAATTTGTTGGAGATAAATTTAGTCAAAAGGTAAGAGAGGTCTATTATGATAAAAAAACCAGAAAAACAATTTATGGAACTACCACTAAAGAAGAGAGAGAAGAATTAGCCGAAGAGGGAATTGACTTATTGAGTATACCCTGGGTTAGTAAAGATAATTAATTTTTAGAACTACAAATAATATAATTTACAGAAAGGTTATCAGATTTTTTCCATTTATTAAAAATAGGATTAAATTCTAATCCTTGAATATTGTAAGTATTAAATTTTTTGTCAGTTAGTTTTTTTTCGAGCTCTTCTGGTTTGATAAATTTATTCCAATCATGAGTTCCTATAGGCAACCATCTTAATATATATTCAGCTCCTATAATTGCTTTTATATAAGAAGTTAATGTTCTATTAATAGTTGCTGTAAACATTAATCCATTTTTTTTCAATAAATCATAACAGGATTGCAGATAAAGATCCAAATCATCAACATGTTCAACAATTTCAAGATTTAATATTATATCAAATTTTTCTTTTTCTTTTAGTTGTTCAGGTGACTTATTGAGATAATTTATTTTAAGATTACTTTTTTTACTATGTAGAGAGGCAATCTTAATATTTTTTGCACCAGCATCTATACCAGTTACATTTCCTCCTAACCGAGCCATAGGTTCACTTATTAATCCCCCTCCACATCCAATATCAAGAATTTCTAAATTTTCGAGCAAAATTTTTTTTTCTTTATCTAATTTAAAATGCTTTGTAATTTTATCTAAAATATATTCAATTCTAATGGGATTAAACATATGCAAGGGTTTAAATTTACCATTTACATCCCACCATTCATCAGCTAGTTTTGAAAACTTTTGAATTTCTTCCTTATTTATTGTACTCATATATTTTTAATGTATTAATTATACTTAATTAAATTCTGTTTATATTATATTAAAATCTAACAATGGCAAAAAAAGTATTAAAATTTGGTGGGACTTCTGTTGGAACGATCGACAGGATTTTACATGTGGCAAAAATTATAAAAAAAGAGCATGATTCTGGCAATCAAGTCATAGCTATAGTTTCAGCAATGTCTGGTAAAACAAATGAATTGTTAAAACAGTCAAAAACCATCTCTAAAGATTTCAATAAAAGGGAACTAGATGTTCTTTTAGCCTCAGGAGAACAAGTTACAAGCTCTTTATTGTCAGGAGCATTAATTGAGATTGGAGTCAACTCTAAGTCATGGCTTAATTGGCAAATACCAATTTTGACTGAAGGTGAAAATTTAAACGCTAGAATTATAAATATGAATATTTCTAAGATAAATAATTTTTTATCGGAGGGAGGAGTTGCAATAATTCCAGGATTTCAAGGAGTATCAAAGAACGGAGAAGTTACCACCATTGGAAGAGGCGGCTCAGATGCTACTGCTGTAGCATTCGCAAAAATATTTGATGCAGATAAATGTGAAATATATACCGATGTAGATGGTGTTTATTCCACTGACCCTAATAAAATACCTGTAGCAAAAAAAATAGATAAAATATCCTATGAAGAAATGTTAGAATTATCATCTCTAGGAGCTAAAGTTATGCAGCCCTCAGCTGTACAAACTGCTATGATGTATAATATACCACTTGAGGTTAAGTCTACATTTACTGACAGACAAGGAACAAAAATTTTTGATCAAGAAAGTATAGATTATACTAAAAGTGTGACTGGAGTGGCGTACTCAAAAGATGACGCAAAAATTACTTTGAGGGGGGTACAAGATAAACCTGGTGTCGCAGCAAATATATTTGAACCTTTGAGCAAAAATCAGATTAATGTTGATATGGTTATACAAAATATTTCATCAGATCAGAAAACCACAGATATAACCTTTACAATTAAAAGAGATGACCTTTTGAAAACAATCGAGATGTTAAAAAAAAATAAAAGTATTCAATATGAAAGTATGAGTCAGAATGCCAAAGTTTCTAAAATTTCAATTGTAGGTGCTGGAATGGTTTCTACACCAGGTGTAACTTACAGAATGTTTCGAAGCTTGGCCGAGGAAAAAATTAACATTTTAGCTATTTCTACATCAGAAATTAAACTATCAGTAATAATAAATGAAGATGATACTTTAAAAGCTATAAAAAAATTACATACTGTTTTTGAATTAGATTAAAAATGGAAGTTAGACCACATAGAACTATAAATAGAAAAAAGACTAAAGAAATTAAGGTCGGTAACATTTCTGTAGGGGGAGACTCTCAAATTAGCGTTCAGTCGATGACAAATACTCTTACAACTAATATTAAAGAAACTATAAAACAAATTCAATCACTCGAAGAGTCTGGCGCTGATATAGTTAGAGTATCCTGTCCTGATGAAGACTCGACAAAAGCTCTTAAGGAAATTGTTAAAGAAGTAAAAGCTCCTATTGTTGCAGATATACATTTTCACTATAAAAGAGCTATTGAAGCTGCAAAAATGGGCGCGAGTTGTTTAAGGATTAATCCTGGAAATATAGGATCTAGCGAAAGAGTTTTAGAAGTAGTTAAAGCTGCAAAAGATAATAATTGTTCAATTAGAATTGGAGTGAATGCCGGTTCATTAGATAAAACTTTGCTAGAAAAATATAAAGAGCCTTGTCCTGAAGCACTTGTAGAGAGCGCTATGTACAATGTAAAATTGTTAGAAGATAATGACTTCTTTAATTTTAAAATTAGCGTTAAATCTTCAGATGTTTTCTTAACAGTAAAATCTTATAGAATATTATCAAAAGCTTGTGATTATCCTTTGCACCTAGGAATAACTGAGGCTGGAGGACTTCTTACAGGCAGCATAAGATCATCAATTGGCATTGGTCAACTTTTAATGGATGGCATAGGAGATACTATAAGAGTTTCTTTGTCTTCCGACCCAATAGATGAAGTAAAATCAGGTTACGAAATTTTAAAATCATTAGGCATTAGATCAAGAGGAGTTAATATTATTTCATGTCCTTCTTGTGCACGTCAAGCTTTTCCAGTTATAGAAACAGTGAAAGAATTAGAAAAAAAACTATCTCATATAAAGACGCCTCTAACTTTATCTATTATAGGATGTGTAGTTAATGGCCCTGGGGAAGCAGCTCAGACAGAAATTGGTTTAACAGGTGGGGGACAAGATAATAATCTTTTATATTTATCTGGAGTACCTCATACAAAAATTGCTAGCTCTAAGATTATAGATGAAATTGTTCATCTTGTTGAAGAAAAAGTTAGAGAAAAAAATAACTAAATAATGATACCTATCAAAAAAGTGCAAGATCTTATTGCTAAGCATGATAATTTGGAAAAAGAGTTGTCATCAGGCAACATTGATACAAAGCTTTTTGCTAAAAAATCTAAAGAATACTCAAGTTTAGGAAATATAATTTCATATGCTAGGGAGTTCATAAAATTCCAAAAAGAAAAACAGGATTTGGAACACATAATAGAGGACAAAAATAGTGATACCGAAATGATTGAAATGGCTGAAAAAGATTTAAAAGATTTAAAAATCAAAAAACAAGATTACGAAAATAAACTTAAGGTATTTTTACTTCCCAAAGATGAAGACGACGATAAAAATGCAATAGTAGAGATCAGAGCTGGCACTGGAGGACTAGAGGCCTCTCTTTTTTGCTCAGATTTATTTAAAATGTATGAAAAAGTTTGTTCAAAAAAAAAATGGAAATTAGAAATTATTAGTATTTCCAAAAGTGAAGCAGGAGGTTTTAAAGAAGTCATATTCTCTGTGAGTGGAAACGATATTTATTCTTATCTAAAATATGAATCTGGGGTTCACAGAGTTCAAAGAATTCCTAAAACAGAAACTCAAGGTAGAATTCATACTTCAGCAGCAACAATTGCTGTATTACCCGAGGCAGAGGAAGTTGATATACAAATAAAAGAATCTGATTTGAGAATAGATGTTTTTAGAGCAGGGGGACCTGGTGGGCAATCAGTTAATACTACTGATAGCGCAGTAAGAATTACTCACATCCCAACAGGTGTGGTAGTAAGTCAGCAAGATGAAAAATCCCAGCACAAAAATAAAGCCAAAGCTTTAAAAATCTTAAGATCAAGAGTTTATGAGGCCGAAAAAAGAAAAAAGGATCAAGAACGATCAAGTAACAGAAGAAGTCAGATAGGAACTGGGGATAGATCTGAAAGAATCAGAACTTATAATTTTCCACAAGGAAGAGTAACAGACCATAGAATTAACCTTACACTGCATAAACTAAATGAGTTCTTGAGCGGAGAAATTCATGAAGAAATGAATGATGAACTAAGATTGAAAGAGCAAGATATCAAACTTAAGAATTTAAATTAATGGAAATTTTAAAATTAATTAACAATGGATCAAGACAATTAAAAGGTAAAAATATCTACTCACACCAGCTGGACTCCGAGATTTTGCTTTCAAAAGTATTAAATAAAACTAGGGAAGAATTATTAATTAATTTAAATCAAAAGATTGAGTCTTCAAAGATAAATTATTTTAATAGACTTATTGACAGAAGATCTTATAGAGAGCCCATAGCGTATATTCTCAAAGAAAAAGAATTCTGGAGTAAAAAATTTCTTGTAAATAATGATACACTGATACCAAGACCAGAAACTGAATTAATGGTCGAGAAAATAGTAGAAATTTATAAAAAGAAAAATATTTATATTTTAGACATAGGAACAGGAACAGGATGTATACTACTTAGCTTATTAAGCGAATTACGTGCTTCGAAAGGAATAGGGATAGATATATCTCAAAAAGCTATACTCATAGCCAAAGCAAATTCGCAAAAACATAAGTTAAAACACAGGGCTAAGTTTTACAGAAGGTCTTTAAGCGAAATTTTTCCAAATAAGTTTGATTTAATTGTATCTAATCCTCCTTATATAATGAGGAAAGATATAAAAAATCTAGACGAAGACATTAAAAAATTTGAACCCAAATTAGCCTTAGATGGAGGAAATGATGGGCTTGACGTTATTAAAAAAGTTATCTACAAATCAAAAAGTATCTTAAAAATTAAAGGTATGCTCGCCTTAGAAATAGGAAATGAGCAATTTAGAAAAGTTTCAAAAATATTAAGAAATAACAAATTTAAAACTAGATATTTAGTCAAAGATTATCGAGAAAATAATAGATGTATATTATCGACATTAGAATATTAGAAAAAAAGAAATCAATAAATTATGAATAATAATAGAAGAAGAAATTTTAGAGCAAGACCTCAAAAAAATAATTTTAGACGAAGAAATGGTTCTATGAATTCAAATGGAGGAATTAATTATAACAGTAATGGAAATATGAATTTTAATAGAAATGGGTCTATGTCTAATCCTCACAGTGTTGAAAAAGCTATACAAAAATTTCAACAGTTAGCTAAAGATGCTCAAAGCAGTGGAGATCCAGTCTTAGTTGAAAACTATTTACAACATGCGGATCATTATTCAAGAAGATTGGCTGAATTAAATGAAAAAAATAAAGACAATTCACTTGTAGATAAAAATAATAATCAATCACGTTTACCTGAAAAAGACGAGTCTAAAAGTTCTAATTAATTTTATCTTAATTTAGATAATTTAAGGTCAATTTTAATTCTTGCTAATTCAAATTCTTCTCTAAATTTTCCTTTTAAAATTTTTCCAGAAGGCAGCTTAAGTTTTTGTGAGTTCACTTTTTTTCCATTTACAATTACTTCATAGTGAAGGTGTGGACCTGTAGATAAGCCAGTAGATCCTACATAGCCAATTATTTGTCCTTGCTTGACTCTTCTTCCTTCTTTTATTCCTTTAGCAAAACTTTTCATGTGAGCATACACTGTCTGATAAGTTGAGTTGTGCTTTATTTTTACACAATTACCTCCGCCGCCGCACCATCTTGCTCTTGTAATTTTACCTGCACCAGAAGCCATAATAGGAGTTCCACTCGGAGCAGCAAAATCTGTTCCTCTATGCATCTTATTGTAACCTAAGATTGGATGTTTTCTCATTCCATAAGACGAAGATAACCTTGCTCCATTAATGGGAGTTTTCATTAAAGACTTAACAATACTTTTTCCTTTTATATCATAGAAGCCTATGTCACCACTACCATCTTTAAAATTGTAAAGATTAATTTCTGTACCGTTAACAAACATTGAGGCATAAATTATTTTACCAGTGTCCTTAACAATATTATTATCATCTTCAAATCTTTCATATAAGATTTCAAACCAGTCTCCTTTTC
>CACKCD010000020.1 GCA_902598595.1 uncultured Pelagibacteraceae bacterium | reverse complement strand
TCTAATAATTTGTCTTTATTTAAAAAATTAAGATCTACATCGTGCACAAACTCTAAAAATTCATCTGCATCAATTTTATGATGTTTAATCATACCATTTAAAGTGGTGTTATATTCTTGAAAATAACTTTTTTGAATTTTTCTAGCTTCTTCTGTTCCTACTTTGAGTTTTTCAGAAATAAATTTTGTCATTTTTTTATCAACTTGATCAAAAACTTTAGTAGCTCCATCATATAAAGTATTGTCTAAGTCAAATAGCCAGTATTTAATTTTTTCTAGGTCTTTCATTTTCTTATAAGTGTTCCAGAGCCTGTGTCCGAAAATAATTCATGAAGTACAGAATGAGGTTTTCTTCCATCAAGAATTACAACTCCTCTAACTCCATTTTTAACTGCATCTACGCAATTTTCTATTTTAGGGATCATTCCTCCCTCAACTATTTTCCACTTGATCAAATTATCGAGATCAAAAGGTTTAATCTCAGAAATGAGATTCTTTTTATCATCATAAACTCCCTCTACGTTTGTCATTAATATAAGTCTTCTAGCTTTAAGTTCTTTAGCTATGGCACTTGCAGCAGTATCACCGTTAATATTATAAGTTTGATTATTTTTACCTAAGCCTAAAGGAGCAATGATTGGAATTTTATTTTTATTTAGAGAGTCTTCAATTAAGATTGTATTAATATTTTTTGGAATTCCTACGAAACCTAGTTCTTTTCTCTCAGACTCAACTTCAATTATATTATTATTCTTTGTATGAAATGATGATGCGTCTGAACCTAATTTTTTTAGAGAATTTACTATATCATTGTTAAAATCTATTAAAACTTCTTCAACAGTATTTATAATATTTTTATCAGTTACTCTAAGACCATTAATAAATTTTGAAACGATCTTTTTTTTATCTAATTCCCTTTTAATTCTTGGACCTCCTCCGTGCACTACAATTATAGAAAGACCCAATTTGTTTAGTACATCTATATCGGAAATAAAATTATTAAATACTTTTCTATCTATAAGTACATTTCCTCCATATTTAATAACAATTTTTTCTTTTTCATATTTTGATATATACTTTTGAACAATATTTATATCAGGAGCTTTTTCAGGCCAAAATTTTTTTATCTCCTCTAAAGAAATTTCTTTTGACATCTAATTTGTCTTAACTTTGGTCTGTTTCATTATTACCCATTGCTGAGCAATTGTTAGAATATTATTTATGGTCCAGTACACCACTAGACCAGATGGAAAAGACGCTAAAATAATTGTTAAGAAAAGAGGAAAGAAAGCAAATATTTTTGCTTGTACTGGGTCTGCGGGAGCAGGATTTAATTTTTGTTGGACCCACATAGATGCCCCCATTAATATTGGCCAAATTCCGATTATCAAAAAACTTGGAGGATCCCAAGGAATTAATCCAAATAAGTTAAATAAAGAAGTTGGATCTTTATCTGACAAATCTTTTATCCAACCAAAAAAAGGCTGATGTCTCATCTCTAACGAGATGAACAACATTTTATAAATAGCAAAGAAAAATGGTATTTGTATCAAAACCGGCAGACATCCGGATGCAGGGTTTATTTTTTCCTTTCTATAAAGAGCCATCATTTCTTGTTGGAGCTTAGTTTTATCCTCTTTATGCAATTCTTTTAGTCTCATCATTTCTGGTTGAACAGCTTTCATTTTTGCCATCGATCTGAATGAATAATTTGCTAGTGGGAAAAAAATAAGTCTTATACCAATTGTGATAATAACTATTGCAATTCCAAAGTTGCCTGAATACTTAAATAAATAATCTATTATGAAGAAAAGAGGTTTTGTAAAGAAATAGAACCACCCCCAATCAATCACAAGATCAAATTTTTCTATATTTTCGTTAGCAGCATATGAGTCAATAGTATCAACTTCTTTTGCTGCTACAAACAATCTTACTTCATTTGAGTTATTTGAAGACGGATTAATCGTTGTTGGGTTGTTTAAAATATAATTAGCTTTGAAAGAGTCTCTATATAAGAATGTAGATTTAAAACTTTCTCCTTTTTTTGGCACTACAGCTGCCACCCAGTATTTATCAGTTATACCAAGCCAACCTTCATTTGCTTCTCTTACTATTTTATTTTCTTCAATATCATCATAATCATCTTCTTTAAGTTCTTCATCAAAAACGCCTATAAATCCTTCATGAGAGATATAAAAATTTTGAATATCGTCTGGTACTTTATTTCTAGTTATTTGTGCATAGGGGTATAAATCAATTGATTGATTGGTATTATTTTGAACTTGCTGAGTAATCTTGAATAAATATTTATTATCTAATTCAATTTTCTTTTTAAATATAATTCCCTCTTCATTATTCCATTCTAAAATTACCGGATTATTATTGCCTAAAATTTTGTTTCCATTAACTTTCCAAATTGATTTTTTTGAAGGAACTTTTATTTTGTTTCCTATACTCGTCCATCCAGTTTCAACGTAAAATCCATCTTCAGTTTGGGCAGGATTAAAAAATTCAACATTTAAATTATTTTCTAAATTCTGTTTATGTTTTTTGAAAGAGATATCATCAATTAAACCACCTTCTAATGACATTGAACCAACAATACTCTCGTTTTCAATTTTTATTCTTGAAGAGCTTTTAATCGAATCTGCTCTAGAAATAGTTTTTATTTTAAGAGATTCATTAATATTTGGTGTGATAACATTTTCGTTATTATTTTTTTGTACTTTTTGAGCAGTATCTTTATTAATAGGTTTGGGTGTTTCAAAAAATGCTGCCCAAAAGAGCAAAACAGACATAGATAAAGCTATAGCTATAAAAACGTTTTTATTATCCATTTTATTTTTCCTTATTTAAAACTTTTTTATTTGGAACTAAATCCAATCCAGATCCACCACCCAAAACTTTAATTGGATGACAGCTAAATATTCTTTTAAGTCCTAAGAATGTGCCTTTTATGAAACCATGTGTTTTTAATGCATCAATATAATATTGCGAACAGGTAGGAAGGTATCTACACTTATTAGAAAAAATAGGCGAGATTACAAATTGATAAGATTTAATTAAAAGAATATTAAAAGATATAAGCAGCTTAGACATTTATTTAATTTTGTTAAAAGATTTTGTCATTTCAGGCATGAGAATATTTTGTTTTTTCGAATAAGCATTTGATTTCCCAAAAACTATATAAGTATAATCCCTGTTAATTGCACCCTTTTTTTTTAGTAATTTATGAACAATAGCTTTTAATTTTCTTCTAATTTTGTTTCTTTTAACAGCATTACCAATTTTTTTTTTCATCACGAAACTAATAAGTAAATTATTTTTATTTTTTGGTTTATAAAAATTTTTAGCTGCAAATATCGAGAAATATTCCGAATAAACCTTTTTTTCTTTTAACGCTTTCTTAAACTGGTTGCTTTTTTTTAAGCTTTCAAGCTTAACCATCTATTTAATTATGTTGATATTGTTTTTCTACCTTTAGCTCTTCTTCTAGCTATTAGTTGCCTGCCAGCTTTAGTTGACATTCTTGCGCGAAAACCGTGCCTTCTTTTTCTTACTAAATTACTCGGTTGATAAGTTCTTTTCATAAATATTTAAAGGTATATATTTTAATTGCTGTCTATTGTACAGGTAAATTATGACAAAAAGTCTAAAACTATTTTTAGGAATTTCATACATTATAATCTTATTTATCTTTTTGTACGTGATTTTTTCTTATGTGGAATTAAGCAGATTAGATGATTTTTTATATTATAAAGAATTACAAATATATTTAGAACAAATGGTAGGAAAAAATCTTTATTTTAATCTTCTCATATTCTTTTTATTTAGTTTAGTGTGGATTTCTTTGTTGGGATTCGGATCTCCTCTCTTACTTATCTCAGGTATTTTATTTGGAAAATGGATAGGAACTTTTATTTCTATTTTATCAATCTCTGTTGGTTCTTTAGCGCTTTATTCAATTGCAAGTTTCTTTTTTAAAGATCTTGTCCACAATATATTAGAAAAAAAATTTATTAAATACATTCATCTTTTCAGAAGAAATGAGTTTAATTATTTTTTAGCATTTAGATTGACAGGGGGACTAGGGATTCCTTTTGGATTACAAAATATTTTACCAGTTTTATTTAATATAAAAAAGATAAATTACTTTTTTGCTAGTTTTTTAGGATTCGTTCCTATGTTTTTTATTTGGAACACTATTGGATCAGGTTTAAATCAATATATAAAACTATCCGATAATTTTAGTTTTATTAATTTGCTTTTAACTAAAGAAATTTATTTACCAATAATTTTATTTTTAGTTGTTATGCTCGTATCTTTTTTTATTAAGAAAAAAATTTTCAGTAATCGGAATTAATAAAATTTATACAGAACGAGGTTGTAAAATTTGTGATCAAAAATTTAATTGGCTAATTTGTTAAATTCTGCTGATTTTATGGAATTTCGGATTTCCAAAATCCACACCTTTGCAAGATGTAATTGTTGCCGTAATTTTGTCCCTATTGTTTATAATTATTAAATTAATGAGATCAAGATACTTGCATAAATTCATTTCAAGAAGTAAGAATAAGATCTAATGAAGGAGCGCTTAATATGGGAATTCACTATGATTATAAATCTACACGTGGCGACAAAGCGATGAAAAAAGAGGCTAAGCGTAAAGCACGTATTGAACAGAGAAGAGCTAAAAGATCTAGCAATAATTCTAAATCGTCAGAAGAAAAACAGATGCATGATATTAAAACTCCTATTACACTAGAGGATCTAACTAACCCAGATAAAAATTAATTTTAATATGAGGTCTTTTGCAAGAAAAGATTCTTTATTAAGAGATCGGGCAAATTCACTAAAAAAAAATTTAAAAAAAAGAAAAAAATTCAAATTAAAGGCTAAAAATAAAAGATGACTGTCTTATCAGATAAATGGATTAAAAAAGCTGCTAAAAAAGGAATGATTAAGCCTTTTGTAAATAAACAAGTTAGAAAAGGAAAAATTTCATTTGGACTTTCTTCTTATGGTTATGACGCAAGAGTTGCCAATGAATTTAAAATATTTACAAATGTTAATTCTGGAATAGTAGATCCAAAAATTTTTAAAAAAGAGAGTTTTGTAACTAAAATTGGAAAAGAGTGCATAATACCACCAAACTCATTTGCTCTAGCAAGAACAATGGAATATTTTAAAATTCCAGAAAATGTATTGGTTATATGTTTAGGCAAATCTACATATGCAAGATGCGGAATCATAGTTAATGTGACACCCTTGGAACCTGGATGGGAAGGACATGTTACATTAGAGTTTTCTAATACTACACCTTTACCAGCAAAGATTTATGCAAATGAAGGAGTTGCACAATTAGTTTTTATTAAAGGCAATGAAAAACCTAGCATTACTTATGCTAAGAGAAAAGGCAAATATATGAAACAAAAAGGTGTTACCCTTCCTAAGATTTAGAGTCTTTAATGCAAAAATTATTGATTAATGGAAAAAAAGAATTATCTGGCAGGATTTCTATATCTGGTTCTAAAAATGCGACACTACCAATTCTTGCTGCTGCTATTTTATCCGATCAAGTAAAACTAAAGAACATTCCTTTGGTAAAAGATATTTTTACCATGGTGGAATTATTAAAATTTATAGGACTTAATATAAATATTATGAAAAAGAAAAACATAATTAAAATAAACAATTTAAATAAAAATATTAAAACATTGGCTCCTTATCGGTTGGTAAAAACTATGAGAGCTGGAGTTTTGGTATTAGGACCATTACTTACAAAATATAAGAAGGCTAAAATTTCACTTCCTGGAGGATGTGCGATTGGCACTAGACCAGTTAATTTACATCTTTTCGCATTAAAAAAACTAGGTGCAAAAATAAAAATAAAAAATGGATACATAATTGCTGAAGCTAAAAATGGATTAAAAGGAGCAAATATTACTTTTCCAAGTATTTCAGTAGGAGCAACAGAAAATGCAATTTTAGCGGCATTCAATGCTAATGGAAAAACTATTCTCAACAATTGTGCGATAGAACCAGAGATTAAAGACTTAATTAAATTTTTAAATTTACTAGGTGGAAAAATTAAAACTAATGGACGAAAATTTGAAATTTATGGATGCACAAAAGTTAAAAAAAATATAACGCATGAAGTTATTTTTGATAGAATCGAGTTAGGAACTTATATGATAGCAGCAGCATTAGTTGGTAAAAAAATAACTTTCAATAAGATTAACTCAAGTTTAATCCAAAACGAAATCCATATTTTAAAAAAAATGGGAGTAAAATTAAAAGATCAGAGATCTTCTATAAAAGTTTTAAAGAGCAATAACATTAGAAAGATAAATATTTCAACTAAACCATATCCAAATTTTCCAACTGATTTACAAGCGCAACTAATGGTTCTAATGACTCGAGCTCAAGGAATATCAAAAATTAAAGAAAGTATTTTTGAAAATAGATTTATGCATGTTCCTGAATTAAAGCGGATGGGAGCTGATATAGAAATAAAGAATAAAACTGCAATTATCAAAGGTCCAACAAAACTAACAGGAGCAGAAGTAATGGCAACAGATCTAAGGGCATCAGTAAGTTTGGTATTAGCCGGTTTAGTAGCAGAAAATAGAACAATTATTAATAGAATTTACCACCTTGATAGAGGCTATGAGTTTCTAGAAAAAAAATTGAAAAATTGCAAAGCGCGAATTAAAAGAATTTAAAGTGAAAGCTAAAAATTTAAAACTAATAGCTAGAACAGAAGAGGATTTAAGAATTATTTCAGCTCATCTTCAGGACTCAATTGTTAACCTAGAAAATATTGCTAGTCTAAAAAAGAACAGAATTTTTCTCATGCAACTTAATAGGTTTATGTGGGAAGACGTTGAAAAAGGAGTTTTTAGAAAAAATAAAAGAATTAGAACAATATTAAAATTTGAAAACGTTATAGAAGTCAACTCCAAGAATATAAATCAAAAAAGTAAGGATAAATTTTTAGATTTTTTAGCTATAGAATGTACTCAAATGCCAGATGAAAACTATGAGATGAAATTAATATTTTCTGGAGACTCAGTTATTAAAGTAGTTGCAGAAGTAATTGAAGTAGCTTTAGATGATCAAGGAGAACCTTGGGATACAAAAAATAAGCCAAAACACAAAGTTTTATAATGCTTAGATTTTTAAATAGAGATAGAAAAATTAAAAAAATAGAGATTGAAAGATTAGGTTCTTTAGTTATAAATCTAGCAAAATATTTAAAAAAGGATTTTTAATTGGCAAAACAAGAAACTTTAGAATTCAAAGGAAAGGTAACAGAATTATTACCTAATGCTATGTTTAGAGTAAAGCTTGAAAACAATCATGAAATTTTGGCTCACACAGCTGGAAAATTAAGAAAGAATAGAATAAGAGTGCTGGCTGGAGACAATGTAATGGTAGAAATGACTCCATACGATTTAACTAAAGGTAGAATAACTTTTAGATTTTAGGCCTTGTAGCTCAGTAGTAGAGCAGTACCCTGAAAAGGTATGTGTCGTAAGTGCGATTCTTACCAAGGCCACCACCACGAGAAGAGACTATAGATGAGTAAAATTAAATCCGATATTGAAATAGCAAGAGCAGCAAATATCAAACCAATTAATGAAATTCTAAAAAAATCAAATGTTTTAGATAATCCTTTCAATTTTAGTCCAATGGGACGCCATATAGCAAAATTAAATTTAGAATATATTGACTCTTTGAAAGAAAAAAAAAGTAATTTAATATTAGTAACTGCAATAACTCCAACACCTGCTGGAGAAGGAAAAACAACTACTTCAGTTGGATTGAATGATGGTCTAAATAAAATTGGCAAGCATTCAATAGTTTGTTTAAGAGAACCTAGTTTAGGACCTTCATTTGGAATGAAAGGTGGAGCCGCAGGAGGCGGTTACGCTCAAGTTATACCAATGGAACAGATCAACTTACATTTTACAGGAGATTTTCATGCGATTACTTCAGCACATAATTTACTTTCTGCTTTAATAGATAATCATATTTACTGGGGAAATAAATTAAACATAGATCCTAGCAATATAGTTTGGAAACGAGTGGTAGATTTAAATGATCGTGCTCTTAGAAAAATAGAAATAAATTTAGAAAAATTAAAAGCCAACACCCCAAGAAATGATAGTTTTGATATCACTGTTGCCTCAGAAGTAATGGCAATTTTCTGTTTATCGAATAGCATTCAAGAATTAGAAGAAAAAATTGGTAACATTACAGTTGCATATTCAAAAGATAAAAAACCTGTTTATGCAAAAGATTTAAAAGCCCAGGGTCCAATGACAGTACTACTTAAAGAAGCTGTTCGGCCAAATGTTGCACAAACGCTTGAAAATAATTTAGCTATTATTCATGGTGGACCATTTGCAAATATTGCTCATGGATGTAATTCAATTCTTGCAACAAAAACTGCTTTAAAATTATCTGAATACGTTGTTACCGAAGCGGGTTTTGGAGCCGACCTCGGAGCTGAAAAATTTTTAGACATCAAGTGCCGTAAAGCGGGCATTCAGCCAAGTTGTGTAGTTCTTGTAGCTACAATAAGGGCTTTAAAAATGCATGGTGGAGTAGAAAAACAGGACTTAAAAAATGAGAACACTGATGCTCTTAAAAAAGGATTACCTAATCTTGAAAGACATATTGAAAATATAAAAAAATTTGGTTTAGACGTAGTTGTAGCAATTAATCATTTTATTACTGACACTGAAAATGAAGTTAAAATTATTCAAGATCATTGTTCAAAACTTGGAGTTAAAGTAAGCCTCTGTACACATTGGGCAAACGGGGGAGAGGGAACTAAAGATTTAGCTTATAACGTAGTTGAACTGTGCAAGAAGAGTGAAATAAGTAAATTTAAATATTTATATACTGATGAAACTCCAATTTTGGAAAAAATTGAAAAAATTGCGAAAGAAATTTATAAAGCAAAAGGGATTGAAGTGGATGAAAAAACTAAGGAACAGGTTAATAAAATAGAGAAAGCTGGATTTGGAAAATTTCCAGTTTGTATTGCAAAAACACAATATAGCTTTTCTACAGATCCAAAATTAAAAGGAGCCCCATCCGGTCATACTTTAGCTGTGAGAGAAGTAAGATTGTCTAGCGGAGCTGAATTTGTAGTTGTAGTGTGTGGATCTATAATGACTATGCCTGGGCTTCCAAGGGATCCAGCAGCTGATAATATTAAATTAAATAAAGAAGGTGAGATCGAAGGATTATTTTAGATTTTTTTTTTGTATTTAGCAGCTTCTTCAGATCCTTTGGTTGCACTTCCTTTACTATAAGAATGAGCACCCATTCCTGCCAACTGGCCATTCTGAACAATTAAATAAGGATCTCTAATTGGTTTTTTTTCGAAGAAACATTCAAGAATTTCTCTAACACCTGCTGCATATCTGTATTGAGCTGATAAAGAAGTTCCCGAGGTATGTGGTGTCATTCCGTGATTAGGCATTGATCTCCAAGCATGGTCGTTAGGCGCTGGTTGTGGAAACCAAACGTCACCAGCATACCCACTTAATTGACCAGACTTAAGAGCTTTGGAAATAGCTTCTCTGTTGCAAATTTTTCCTCTTGCAGTATTAACGATATATGCTCCTTTTTTCATTTTGCTAATTAATTTATCATCAAATAAATTTTCAGTTTCTGGGTGAAGAGGGCAATTAATAGTCACAACGTCACAAACTTTGACTAAAGATTCTACAGAGCTATGAAATGTAAGATTTAATTCTTTTTCAACTGAGTCTGGCAATTTGTGTCTATCGAAATAATGAAGATGAACATCAAATGGTTTCATTTTTCTTAATGCGTCTAAACCAATACGTCCAGCAGCAACTGTTCCAATATGCATACCTTCAACATCATAAGATCTTTGAACAGCATCAGCAATATTCCAACCACCTGCTTTTACGATTGCATGCTGGTTATGGTAATCTCTAACCAACGATAAAATCATCATTACAATGTGTTCTGCTACCGATCTTGAGTTACAATAAGTTACTTCAACAACATCTATTTTATTATCCATGGCAGCTTGTAAATCAACGTGATCTGACCCAATACCTGCGGTAATTGCCATTTTTAATTTTTTCGCAGTTTCTATTTTTTCTCTAGTTAAATAATAAGGCCAAAAAGGTTGAGATATAACTATATCAGCATCTACTAGTTCTTTGTCGGCTTTACAGCCTTTTGCATCCTTATCTGAAGTTACAACTAATGTATGACCATTTGACTCGAGAAATTTTCTTAAACCAAGCTCTCCTGAAACGCATCCTAATAACTCTCCTGGATTAAAATCTATTCCTTTAGGAGTTGGAAGTGTCATTCCATCAGGATATTTGTCTAATTTTGGTAGATTAGACAAAGGATAGCTTTTAGGCATCCCCCCTTTTGGATCGTCGTATAAAACGCACAGTATTTTCATTTTTTTTATTATAGATTTGACTATTAACAAGGGTCAAAGTCAAACAATTCTTATAGTGATTTTTCTGGACACCAAGCAGGTAACATTGGTATATCCCGAGAAATATGAAATTTTCATTGGAAATAACTATGAAGACAGACCTTTCAGTTCTGCCAAAAGTTAAAGATGTCTATATAACAATGTTGCCTGGTAATAATTTTAGAGATGTAGCTAATAAGGCTAAAGAGCTTGTGCAAAATGGGTTTAATCCAGTCCCTCACTTTCCAGCGAGATCAATTAAAAATTTAAATGAATTAAAAGAGTACACCTCTATGTGTAAAGATTTTGGCGTAAAACAAGCTTTGATAATTGGAGGTGGAGCTGAACCGATTGGAGATTACCACTGCTCGTTGCAATTATTAGAGACAGGATTATTTAAGGGGATGAAAATAGGAATTGCTGGACACCCAGATGGATCCCCTGATATATCGGATTCAGATTTAGAAAAA
>CACKCD010000019.1 GCA_902598595.1 uncultured Pelagibacteraceae bacterium | reverse complement strand
TTTCTTGCTTTGATTTTATAGATCTTCTTATTTTTTGGATTACGTCCAACTCGTTCATTCTTGTGTATAATTTTGAAAGTTGCAAAATTTTTTATATTTAATTCTTTATCTTTTATTAATATTTTTAATATATCAATAAAATCAGTAGTAATCTTAAGTGAATAAGAAACAGATAAACCCGTTTTTAAATTTATATTTTTAGATATATCTTTTTTTGTTAAGTTGACTGTATTAATTTCTTGCATTTAAGTGATTTAAATTATTTTTAATTTCACCCATTAAATCACCTTTAATAATTTTATAGCATAGGTCTATTGAGTGATAAAAACCAATTGAATCAGTGGAGCCATGGCTTTTTACTACAGGACCATTAAGTCCTAAAAAAATTGCTCCATTGTATTTTCTTGGATCAATTTTTAATTTGAATCTTTTTAGTGAAAAATAAGAGAACAGTAATGAAAATTTTGAAAAAATATTTTCTGTCAAAGATCTTTTTAAGTTATCTACTAAAAACTTAGCAGTACCTTCTGCTGTTTTTAAAGCAATATTTCCTGTGAAACCATCTGTAATAATTACATTTGATTTACCCTCCATTAATTCATTACCCTCTATATATCCATTAAATAAAAAGTTATTTTCATTACTTAAGTCTTTTAATTTTATAAAAGCCTTTTTTAACATCTCAGTACCTTTTATTTCTTCAGAGCCTATATTTAAAAGAGAAACGTATGGTTGTTGATCTGGAAAAATAGATTTGTATAGAGCGGCTCCCATTTCAGAAAAATCAACTAAATTCTTATCGTCACATTCAATATTGGCTCCTAAATCTAAAACTACGCTCATACCTTTTTTGCTAGGCCATAAACCTGCTAAAGCCGGTTTACTAACTTCTTTCATCATTTTTAATATCATTCTAGATATTACCAACAATACTCCCGTATTTCCTGCAGATAAACTAATATCTGCATTACCATCTATTTGTGCTTTTACTGAATTCCACATACTTGTATTTTTTGAACTTTTAACTGCAGTCATTGGCGATTCTTCATCAGATACAACTGCATCTGTGTGAATAATCTTAATTAAATTACTGGTAATACCTAAAGATGAAATCTCTTTTTCAATTAATTTTTGATTTCCGTACAAATGAATAAAAAAATCTTTATTAGCTTTATTTTTATTTAAAAAAATATTTAAACCTTCTATATTTTTTTTTGGAGCATTTTCACCACCCATTGCGTCTATAGCAATAGTAATTTTTTTTTTCATTATTAGTGATTATATATCTAGTATTTTTTTTCCGTTATAAAAACCGGATTTTAAATCAACATGATGAGATAATCTATATTCACCACTTTTTTTATCTTCAATAATGTTAATCGAAGAGATCTTGTGATGAGATCTTCTCATTTTTTTTTTTGAAACAGATGTTTTTCTTTTCGGTACAGCCATTATTAAACCCTAAATTTTAATGCATCTTTTATCATGGTTTCAGGACTTAATTCAAAACAAAAATGATAGAAATTAATGAAATATTCATTAAAAAGCTCATATTTTTTAGAGTTTAAATCATTTAATTGAGGAAAATACTTTATAATCAAATTTTTGTTTATATTTAATGCAGTTTTTGAGTTATTAATCTTCAATAATATATCATAAAAAATTTTATTTAAATCCTTCATTTTTTTATTAACTCCCACATCTCCCAATCCCATTTCTCTTAAATTATTCTCGACGGCATGAAATAGACTGTCATAAGATTTTTGAGAAAATTCTATTTTTTTCTTTTTAAAAATTATCAGAATTATAGAAAAATGCACAAACATTAGATATATTCTCGTTTCGAATACATCTTCTAGATTTATTTTGCTATAAAAATATAAATTTCTAGATAATTGCAATAATGTATTGTAAAGATCTAAATTATGGCTCTTTGTTTTAAATATCATTTTAAAATAATTCTTTATTTTATATTTCTTATTTTATTAGGCTGTCAATTACAAGAGCCTGCTAAAAATCATGGGATATTATTTTTAGATAATAGATCAGAAAAATTAATTATCAAAAAAACTAATAAAAATGATGTTATAAAATTACTTGGGCAGCCTCATGCACAATCTTTTGATGAAGAAGATACCTGGATATATATTGAGAGAACTTTAAGTAAGGGAAAGTATCATAAACTAGGGCGACATGAATTAAAGACAAACAATACTTTAATACTTTATTTTGATAAATATGGGGTATTGGAAACTAAAGATTTTTATAATAAAGAAGATATAAATAAGATAAAATTCTCAAAAAAAACCACATCCAATAATTTGTCTAAAAAAAGTTTTGTAGAGACTTTTTTACAAAGTGTTAAACGAAAAATGTATGGAAATAGATAAACTAGTGAGCAATAACAGCTAGTAGCAACAATGCTACTATGTTGGTAATCTTTATCATTGGATTTACAGCGGGTCCAGCTGTATCCTTGTAAGGATCCCCAACTGTATCACCTGTAACTGCTGATTTATGAGCTTCTGAACCCTTACCGCCAAAATTACCATCTTCAATATATTTCTTAGCGTTATCCCAAGCACCTCCTCCAGCTGTCATCGAAACAGCTACGAATAAGCCAGTAATTATAACACCTAACAACATAGCTCCTAATGAAGATAAAGCTGCTTCTAAACCTCCAATTTGAAGAATTATAAAATATAAAATTATTGGAGATAAAACTGGCAATAAAGAAGGAACTATCATTTCTTTAATCGCTGCTTTTGTAAGTAAATCGACTAATCTTCCATAATCCGGTTTTCTTTTTCCTTTCATAATTCCAGGTATTTTTTTAAATTGCCTTCTTACTTCAATAACGACTGCTCCACCTGCACGACCAACGGCTTGCATTCCCATAGAACCAAACAAATAAGGTAACATTCCGCCAATTAGAAGTCCGGCTACAACAAATGGATTAGATAAATCAAAAGTTACGTTTACGCCTTCTAATGTAGATCCTTTAACAGTTGAAAAATATTTTATATCTTCAGTGTAAGCAGCAAATAAGACTAAAGCCCCTAAACCTGCTGATCCAATTGCATAACCTTTGGTTACTGCCTTAGTTGTATTTCCTACAGCATCAAGTGCATCTGTAGTTTTTCTAACATTTTTAGGTAGCTTGGACATTTCAGCTATCCCTCCTGCATTATCTGTTACTGGTCCATATGCATCTAAAGCAACTACCATGCCAGTTAATGCCAACATAGCTGTTACTGCTACGGCAATACCATATAATCCTGCTAAATTATTTGTATATAAAATTCCTGCTACTATAATAAGTGCTGGTATAGCTGTAGCTTCCATTGAAACAGCTAAACCTTGAATAACATTAGTTCCGTGTCCAGTGGTAGAAGACTTGGCAACTGATTGAACAGGTCTATAATTTGTACCTGTATAATATTCTGTAATCCAAATTAATAATCCCGTAATCACAAATCCGACAACCCCACAAATATAGAGATTTAAACCAGAGAAAGTTCTGTCGTCGTTAGTATAGATCTTATTTAGGCCCACTATTGAGTCGGTAACGGGATATAAAATTATCAGAGAGGATAATGCTGTAACAACAAATCCTTTATATAGAGCACCCATGATATTTTTACTGTTACCCAGTTTTACAAACCACGTCCCAACTATGGATGTGATAATACAAGATCCTCCTATCGCTAAAGGATAAATCATTAAATTTAGATTTGATGGAAAAAATATTGATGAAAGAACCATTGTTGCAACAATTGTTACAGCATAAGTTTCAAATAAATCGGCTGCCATACCCGCACAATCACCTACGTTATCACCAACATTGTCTGCAATAACAGCAGGGTTTCTTGGATCATCTTCTGGAATTCCAGCTTCTACTTTACCAACTAAATCTGCTCCAACGTCAGCTCCTTTTGTAAAAATACCTCCGCCTAATCTAGCAAAAATTGATATTAAAGAAGCTCCAAAACCTAGGGCCACTAAAGCATTAATAATTTCCCTATTATCTACGTTTAACTTAATTAAAATAATGTAATAAATTGTAATAGCTAACAAAGCCAAGCCAGCAACTAAAAGTCCTGTTATAGCGCCTGATTTAAATGCAATAGTTAAACCAGATTGTAAACTTTTTCTAGAAGCTTCTGCAGTTCTTACATTTGCCTTAACAGAAATTAACATTCCTATATATCCAGCAACGCCAGATAAAAAAGCTCCAATAAAATAACCTAAACCTACTAAGTAACTAAAAAAGTAAGTTACAATTCCCAAAACAATAAAGCCTACGACGGCAATAGTTTTGTATTGCCGGTTCAAATATGCTTTAGCACCTATTTGAATAGCTTCTGCTATTTCTTGCATTCTATTATTACCAGGGCTCGATGAAAGAATTTGACCAGATAGTAAATAGCTATAAGCTACAGCAAGAATTCCTGTAAAAGATATAAGGTACAATAGTTCTAAATAAATATTCATTTATAATTGGGATAAATGCCAAAAATATTTAAAAAAGGCAAGTTAAACTTAATATATATTAGTGGCATAATGGCAGTTAATCACTCTTTTCTAATGTGTTTGGATAACTTATCTAAAATAGCGTTCAGATAGCTTATTTGAGACTTTTCTAAAAAGAACTCCGATGCTTTAACGTACTCACTAATAACAACATTTTTTGGTGTGTTATGTTTGAATATAAGTTCAAAAACAGCTGAAAATAATATTATTTTTAATAATTTATCTGTTTTTTCTAGATTAATGTCCTTATCTAAATGTTTAATTATGGTTTCTTCTATAAGATCTTTTCTTTCTAAAGTTCCTTCAGTGACATCTTTAATAAATTTTTTATATTGGCTTTTATTATAGCTAATTTGTTCATCAGGGTTCATTAGATGACCATAAATCTTTTGGATCACTCTTATTCTCGGACTTGGATTAATTTTATTACTTTGAGAACTCATTTTTTTGCTTTTCTAATCATTTTTAAAATTTTTTCAGGATTGTCTTCTTTCATAAGAGCATTAAATTCATCTAATTCTTTTACTTGTTTTATTGTTAGTTTACGATCTGCATCTGGATTTAGAACATCTAAAACTGCTTCTACAGCTTCTTTTCCTTTATGTCCTCTTTCTTCAGCTTGATCAGAGTTTAAGCATGTTAAAATTGCATTTCCAATCGGTTTCTTATGCAATATTGATAACTGCATTATTCCATCAGTTATAGCCTGAGATATAAGATTAAAATTAGGTGTCTCACCTTTAATGATGATACCTATTGCAACAAAAGCATCAAATTTATTTATATTTCTTGCTATAGCCACTGGTATCTCAAAAGCTCCATTAACAAATGTTGATGCAACATTTTGTATTTTTCTTTTATCTAATTCATTGTATGCTGACTCATATAATTCCAAAGTATTGTTATATCTTGATCGTACAATTAAAATTTTAGGTTTTTTTTTCATTTAATAATTTCTTGTTTTTTAATTTTTATACCGTAACCTTTAAGACCAATAATACGCTTTTTTGTTCTAGAAACTAGTATCATATTTTTTATTTTCAATTCCTTAATTATTTGAGCTCCAATACCATAATATCTAAGTATTTTGTTATTTTCTGAAGAAGAAAGATTAAAACTTGTTCCTTTGATAAGCACCAGTGCAAAATTGTTAAATTTATTTAGATGATTTAATGCATTTTTATAAATATCTTTTTTAAAATTGAAGAAACTATTTAAAACATTTGTTGAAATTACCCTCACTCTAGAGGCTTTATTCTTATTAAATTTACCTTTTGTAATTGCGTAATGCTCTGATCCATCTAATTTGTTTTTAAAAATTTTAAGATCAAAATTTCCAAATTTTTTTACCTTTATTTTTTTATTAGAAATTAATTTTACAAGTTTTTCATTTTTTAATCTGTACGAAATAAGATCTTCTATTTTTGCAATTTTTAATTTATGTTTTTTTGCAAATGGGATTAAGTCCTTATACCGAGCCATGGTTCCATCTTCATTCATTACTTCACAAATAACTGCACTCGGATTTAATTTTGCTAATTTGGAAATATCTACTGATGCTTCCGTATGGCCTGCTCTCTCAAGAACGCCTCCATCCTTAGCGACTAAAGGAAATACGTGTCCAGGAGATACAATGCTATGTCTATTCGCTTTTGGTTTAATAGCAACCTTGATTGTTTTTGCTCTATCGTGCGCTGAGATACCAGTAGTAACACCTGTTTTTGATTCTATGGAAATTGTAAAAGCAGTTTGAGTTCTTGATTTATTAACAGAGGACATTAAGGGTAAATTTAGTTTTTTAACTTTTTTAGCCGTGAGTGCTAAACATATTAATCCTCTTCCATGTTTAGCCATAAAATTAATATTTTTGGAATTACATTTTGAACCAGGAATTACTAAATCCCCTTCATTTTCTCTATCTCCATCATCCACAAGGATAAACATTTTGCCCCTTTTGGCGTCTCGCAAGATTTCCTTTATTTGTGAAAATGCTTTTTTTTTCATTAATCAGATAATTTCATTATATATTTTCCAAAAATATCCAATTCTACGTTAACAATATCTTTGATTTTTAAATTTTTTAAGTTAGTAAGTTTTAAAGTATGAGGTATGACATTAATTTCAAAGTATCCTTTAGAGACCTTAGAAATAGTTAATGAGACTCCGTTTATAGAGATAGAAGCTTTTTCAATTAAGTATTTCATTAATTTTTTATTATCTAATTTTAATTTTATTATCCAGGTCTTATCAACTATATCTATTTTGTTGACTCTTGCAGTTGAGTCAACATGCCCTTGTACATAATGGCCTGAAATTTTTTGTCCGTTAATTAGAGATTTTTCAATATTTATATGTTTGCCTATTTTTGCATATTTGAAATTTGATCTTTTTATCGTTTCTTTTGACAAATAAAATAAAAAAGATCCTTTTTTAATTCTTATCAAAGTTAAACAAACTCCATCACAGCAAACAGATTCTCCGATATCCTTTTTTTTAAATTTAATGTTTGAAAAAACTTCAATAACAAGACTGCCAGAAACATACCTTGAACTTTTCTTGATCTTTTTGATTATTCCTTGATGATATACGATCCCATTAAACATTAATTAATTTTAATCTTGTAAAGATTATCTCCATTTAAGTTAACTCTGATTTTTCTTTTAAAATTCATTTTTTTTATAAATTTGTTCGTTGAATTATTAATTCCATTTTTTCCCAATATTTTAGAAGATTGAAAAAAATATAAATTTGAAATTAATTTGTTTTTAATTAATGTATTTAAAAAAATCAATCCACTTTCAACTAATATTCTATTATAGCCATATTTTTTTAGGGTCTTAAGTAATAAGATAAAATCAGATTTTGTGTCTAAAGATTTTATTGAAATAATCTTAACACCTTTTTTTTTAAAGTATAAAGTTTTTTTGCTTTGAAAATTTGAAGTTATAATAAAAATTTTTCTTTTTTTTGTTCTTTTAAATAAATTTAATGACTTTTTAATTTTTAATTTTAAATCAATAATAAATAGATCAGGTTTATCAGTGTTAAATCCGCTTAGACGACAATTTAAAAGCGAATTATCCTTATTTATAGATTTTGAAGTAGACAAAATACAGTCATATTCTGATCTTATTAAATGAGCTCTATTTCTAGATAAATAATTAGTAATCCACTTTGAGCCTTTATTTATGGTGTAATAATCTTTTGAAACTGCGATTTTGGCATCTACAAGTGGAATTACATCTTTTTTTGTTGCGTAATAACTTTGATAAAAATTTGTATAATTCGATGGCAAAATTTTTTCTACAATAATTTTTTTTTTATTTAATATGCTTTTTGCTTTATTAAATGTTCTTTTATCCAAGTCATTAAAAGAATAACAAACTTTTTTTATTCCTTTTTTTTTAATTAGATTAGTGCAAGGTGGAGTTAATCCATAATGCGTGCATGGCTCCATTGTTACATAAAGATCTGCATCTTTAAGGTTTTTTTTAAATTTTAACGCATTATATTCTGCATGTGGCCTCCCTCCTATTGAAGTATACCCAGAAGAGACAACAGCTTCATCTTTTACCACAACACAGCCTACTGATGGATTTAATTTTGTTTTACCTAAATTAATTTTTGCTTTTTCAAAGGCAAGATTTAAAAAAATATTCTTCAGTTTTAAACTATTATTTTTTCGACTTGCCATGTAATTCTTCAATAACCTCTTCAAATTCTCCGACTTCTTTAAAATTTGTGTATACTGAAGCAAATCTAATATAGGCAATTTTATCGAGCTCTTTTAAAACATCCATAACTTTTTTACCGATGGTATTTGATTGAATCTCTGACTGTCCGAGTTCTTCAAGTTCTCTTGAGATTTTTGACACAACTTTTTCTATCGTATCATTATCAATAGGTCTTTTTTTTAAAGCAGTAAAAAGAGATTTTGCTAATTTTTCTCTGTCAAAAGGTGATCTTCTTCCATTTTTTTTTATAACTGTTAATTCTCTAAATTGAACTCTTTCAAAAGTAGTAAATCTTTGACCTCCGCCACAAGCACAAATCCTTCTTCTTCTGATAGCTGTACCATCTTCAGTCGGCCTAGAGTCAACCACTGAAGTATCTTTTTCTCTACAAAATGGACAAATCATTGTTAATATTATTTTTCAATCACTATATATAGGGAAAGACGAACAAAGATCAATCACCTCTTTTTGTACTTCTTTTTCTATTTTTGAGTTATTTGATCCATTTACACTTAAGCCTTTAATTACTTTTGAAATTAAATCTCCAATTAAATTAAATTCATTTGTACCAAATCCTCGAGTTGTACAAGCAGGTGTACCCAGTCTAATACCTGAAGTGATCATCGGGCTTTGAGAGTCAAATGGTATACCGTTTTTATTACAGGTAATATTTGATCTAACTAAAGAAGCCTCAGCGTCTTTACCTGTAACTTTTAACTCTCTTAAATCTACAAGCATTAAATGTGTGTCAGTTCCACCAGAAAAAATTTTAAAACCATTTTCGATCAATTTGTTAGATAAAGTTTTTGCATTATTAATTACATCTTTAGAATAAATTTTAAAATCATTAGAAAGAGCCTCTTTAAAACAAACTGCTTTTGCGGCAATCACATGCATTAACGGACCTCCTTGAAGACCGGGAAAAATTGCACTGTTAAATTTTTTAATTAAATCTTCCTTATTGGTAAGAATAATTCCTCCTCTTGGTCCACGTAAAACTTTATGAGTAGTTGATGTAACAACATCAGCATATTGAATAGGATTAGGATAAACTCCTCCAGCCACAAGTCCTGAAAAGTGAGCCATGTCAACAAGCAGATAAGCGTTCACTTTATCACAAATACTTCTAAACTTTTTAAAATCTATCACACGAGAATATGCACTTCCTCCAGCGATTATTAGTTTAGGTTTATTTTCTAAAGCTAATTTTTCAACATTTTCATAATCAATTAATCCAGTTTCTTTATCTACATCATAATGAATTGCATTAAACCATTTTCCTGATTGAGCTGGCTTTGCTCCATGAGTAAGATGACCACCAGAGTTTAAACTCATACCTAATATAGTATCACCTGGTTTGATCAAAGCTAAATAAACTGCTCCATTAGCTTGAGCTCCTGAATGAGGTTGCACATTAGCAAAATTACAGTTAAAAAGTTTTTTTGCCCTTTCTATTGCTAGTGTCTCTGATAAATCTACGTGTTCACATCCACCGTAATATCTCTTTCCTGGATATCCTTCTGCATACTTATTAGTTAAAACAGAACCTTGTGCTTCTAATACTGCTTTTGAAACAATATTCTCAGAGGCAATCAACTCTATATGATTTTGTTGTCTGGTAAATTCATCCTTTACAGATTGATAAAGCTCACTATCTGAGTCTTTTAAACTAGATTTAAAAAAACTATTTAAAAATTTATTTATTTTTATGGCTGTAGACATTATTATATTTTTTTTACTCTTCTTTGGTGTCTTCCACCTTCAAATTTAGTTTTTAAAAATACAGAAACTAATTTTAAGGCAGTATCTTTTTTGGTTAATCTCGAACCTAAAGCAATAATATTAGCATTATTATGTAGTCTAGACAATCTTGTAGATGTTAGATTATAGCATACTGCTGCTCTAATATTTTTAGTTTTATTGGCACTTATTGCCATACCAGTTCCTGAGCCACAAACTAATATGCCAATATCACTTCTTTTTGATTTAATTCTATTTGATACCCTTTTTGCAAAATCTGGATAATCTACTGAGTTATCATTTTCTGGGCCTAAATCAATAATTGAAATATTTTTAGATATTAAAAAGTTTTTTATATTCTCTTTTAATTTATAGCCCGCATGATCTGAGGCAATACAAATTTTTTTAAATAAAGTTTTCAATCTATTGAAATGGATTTTCTAACACACAAGCTACTAAATGAATTCGAGATTGTTCGCCGCCATTAAAAAAATTATGATATTTTGTATTATTAGTTATTGTAACATGACCATCTGCTGGTAAATGTTTTGCAACATTTTCTATAACCATAGAACACCCTAGATTAGTTATAATTGGAATATGAAGTCTAGGTTCTGGATCTTTATGCCAACTTAACGTAGATCTTGGCTCTTTAAGAAGCAGCCTGACTCTTCCTAATTTAAACTTTTTACTCAGAGTTTTGTAAACTTCATTAAAATATGTGTTTTCAAACTCTGGAACAAGTTGCGTATATTTAGACTCATCAATTGGAACGTCTCTAGTGACTTCTTTTCCAGACTCGTCAGCTATTGTCCAGTAAACTCCTCTGACATTATTTCCTTTAATTGAGTTTTTGTCATTCGGAATTTGGTTTAAAGAAATTGCACCAAAGTTAGAAACTCCTTTGGGTGATGTAAAGCCTTTTTTTTTCAAAATGATATCTAAATCTTTTCTTAGCCTCCCGATATCAAATTTTAGTTCAGGGACTTGATAGAAATCTGAATAATTAAGTTGAGCCATATATCCTCTTTAAATTACAATATTGTTCTTTATAATATAATATTTGTCGCATCAAACAAAATTTAATAAACTATATACTTAAATAAATGAAGATAGCAGGTAAATTTCCTAACATAAGATTGCGAAGAGTTCGCAAAAAAGCTTGGATTAGAAGACTAATATCTGAAAATAATCTAAGTGTAGACGACTTAATTCTTCCAATTTTCATCAGAGACGGAAAAAACAAAATAGATCCTATTAAATCAATGCCTGGAGTAAATAGATACACTTTAGATAAATTAAATATTATTATGAGAAAGGTGCAAAAATATAACATCCCAATGGTTGCTCTTTTCCCTTACATTGCAAAAAATAAAAAAGATAAGTTTGGTACGGAAGCATTAAATAAAAATAATCTAATTTGTAAATCTATAAAATTTATTAAAAAAAAATATCCTAAAATAGGTGTAATGTGTGATGTCGCTTTAGATCCTTATACTTCACATGGACATGACGGTATAATAATTAATAATAAGATTCATAATGACAAAACAAACAAAATTCTTGTTAAACAAGCTTTACTACAAGCAGAAATGGGATGCGATGTTATTTCTCCGTCTGATATGATGGATGGTAGGATTGGAAAAATTAGAAAAATTTTAGATAAAAATAATTTTCAAGATGTTAGTATATTATCTTACGCAGTAAAATATGCTTCAAGTTTTTATGGTCCATTTAGAGATGCCGTTGGGTCGAAAATTAATTTAAAATCTGACAAAAAAACTTATCAAATGGATTTTAGAAATTCTAATGAGTCATTTCGAGAAGTTGGTTTAGATATTAAAGAAGGAGCTGACATGGTTATGGTTAAGCCCGGTTTGCCTTACCTAGATATAATCAAAAATATTAAAGACAACTTTAAAATTCCAGTATTTGCTTACCAGGTATCTGGGGAATACAGTCTGATAAAATTTGGTATTAAAAATAATTTAATAAATGATGATGTAATATTAGAGAGTTTGATGGCTTTTAAAAGAGCTGGAGCTTCTGCAATAGTAACTTATTTTGCTCTAGAAGCAGCATATCAAATAAAAAGATTTAATTAAAATAGTTTTCTAAAATTACTCTAGATTTTGGAAATATTAGATTATTCGGTATAAAGAATTTGTTTAATAAAACGCTTCTAGTAAATAACAAAGATTTCTTAATTAATAATTTTGTAATTTCATTTGGAATTTTTTGTTTTATCAAAAAATTTGGTACTTCATAGTTATACCCATCAATTTTTACCTTCT
>CACKCD010000018.1 GCA_902598595.1 uncultured Pelagibacteraceae bacterium | reverse complement strand
AAAAACTGTGACGGAAAGTTTTTCTTTAGGCAATTGGAAATCTTTGGTGAGCAATTTCCAAGCATGATCTATTGCTTGCTCTTTAAAATAATCACCGAAAGAAAAGTTTCCTAGCATTTCAAAAAATGTATGGTGACGTGGTGTATAACCAACATTTTCTAAATCATTATGTTTTCCTCCTGCTCTAACACATTTTTGAGATGTAGTGGCCTTCTTATAAGGTCTTTTTTCTAATCCAGTAAAAACATTTTTGAATTGAACCATCCCTGAGTTAGTAAACATTAAGGTAGGATCATTATTTGGCACCAGATTACTAGAGTCTACTATTTCATGACTATTTTTCTTGAAATAGCTAAGAAATTTTTCTCTTATATCAGTCAATAAAAATTGGCTCATATAATATTAAATACAGATATTTTTAGGGTTGTCTATAAAGAGATTAACCAGTTTTTTGCTCTTCGTTATCAACTACTAAGCAAATTTCTGATTTTGTTAAAAATCTTTCTCCAGTTCCATTATCTAACGAAAACATCCCACCTATTCCTTTCACTGCATCTATAGTTAGGTCAGTATGTTTCCATTTTTCATATTGATCGCCATTCATATAAAAAGGGACTCCTCCTATCTCGCCTAATTTAACGTCATTATCTCCTAAGGGAAATTCACCCTCTTTAAAGCACATAGGTGCACTGCCGTCACAACAACCTCCAGACTGATGAAACATTAGTTTCTCTCCATACTTTGCTTGAAGTTTAGATAGCAATGTTAATGCTGAATGAGTGGCAGATACTTTCATTTTTAATGTACGGCCCATGATTTAGAATCACGGGCCATTATATATTATTGGTTAAAAGAATCCCAATTTCTTCTCAGCGTAAGAAACGTGTAAGTTCTTGTTTTGTCTGTAATGATTAAGCATCATTTTATGAGTTTCTCTTCCCACACCAGACTGTTTATAGCCTCCAAATGGTGAGTGAGCTGGATAAGCGTGATAACAATTTGTCCACACTATTCCTGCTTGTATTGCTCTACCCATTCTGTGAGCTGTATTACCATCTCTAGTCCATACTGCTGCTCCTAAACCATAAAGAGTATCATTAGCAATTTTTAATGCCTCTGCTTCATCTTTAAATTTAATCACAGATACAACAGGTCCGAAGATCTCTTCTTGAGAGATACGCATGTCGTTTTTAGCTTCAAAAATAGTTGGTTGAATATAGTTTCCTTTTTCCAATCCACTATTAAGTTTAGCAACACTACCTCCGGTTAGAACTTTAGCGCCCTCTTTTTTACCGAGTTCAAGATAAGATTTTATCTTTTCCATCTGCTCTATAGACGCTTGGGCTCCAATCATTGTTTCCATTTTTAAAGGATTGTCTTGTTTTACTGCTTTAGTTCTTGCGATAGCTCTCTCCATGAATTTATCATAGATTGATTCTTGAATTAAAGCTCTACTTGGACAAGTACAAACTTCACCTTGGTTAAGATTGAACATAACAAAACCTTCAATACACTTATCAAAGAAGTCATCATCTTTTTCCATGACATCTTCAAAGAAAATGTTTGGAGATTTTCCACCTAATTCCAAAGTAATTGGAATTATATTTTGTGCAGCGTACTGCATAATCAATCTTCCAGTAGTTGTTTCACCAGTAAATGCAACTTTCGCAACTCTTTTTGAAGATGCTAAAGGTTTACCTGCTTCCAATCCATAACCACTAACAATATTAACAACACCTGGAGGTAATAAATCTCCAATGAGTTCCATTAAAACATTAATAGACGCTGGTGTTTGTTCAGCTGGTTTTAGTACAACACAGTTTCCTGCTGCTAGAGCTGGAGCTAATTTCCATGTTGCCATTAATAATGGAAAGTTCCATGGAATAATCTGACCTACAACTCCTAAAGGTTCATGAAAGTTGTAAGAGTATTGATTATTACTTATCTCTGCAATTGATCCTTCTTCTGCTCTTATTACTCCAGCAAAGTATCTCCAATGATCAACTACTAATGGCAAATCTGCTGCCATACATTCTCTAATTGGCTTTCCATTATCTAAACATTCAGCTGTTGCTAATAAGTTTAGATTTTTTTCAATAACATCAGCTATTTTATTCAAAATGTTTGATCTAGTAGTGATGTCTGTCTTTCCCCATTCAGAGAAAGCTGCGTGAGCTGCATCTAATGCGGCCTCTACGTCTTTTTCATTCGATCGTGCAACTGAACAGATTTTCTCATTATTTATCGGGCTAACATTATCAAAATATTTACCAGATTTAGGTTCTACAAATTTACCATTTATATAATTGCCGTATTTAGCTTTAAATGGAAATTTTACTTTTAAATGAGAGGTATCTAGAGCTGAAGACACTTTCGAGCTTTTCGCTTGTTGTGTACTCATTTTCCCTCCTTGTTTGAGTTAATATTATTGAACTAAATTTAGTTAACTTTGTATACTAATTATTTTACAACTATAGGTATTAGATACTATATGTAGAATGAATCAATCAATAGTTGTTGTTTCATGGGAAACGGGAGAAATGTTTCTCCCGTTATAATTTTAAGATGGCAAGTAAATTATTTATCTTCTTTTTCTTCGCTAATTTTTTCGTTTGGCGAAGGGTTTCCTTCTAATTCTTTTGAAATTGCTGCTGCTTGATCTCGAATAACTTTTTCAATTTCAGCTGCAACATTAGGATTTTTTTCTAAGTAGATTTTTGCATTTTCTCTGCCTTGTCCTATTTTTTCACCTTTGTATGCATACCAAGCTCCTGATTTTTCAACTACTCCTGCTTTGGCTCCAAGATCAACAAGTTCTCCAACTTTGCTAATTCCTTTTCCATACATTAAATCAAACTCGACCACTTTAAACGGTGGGGCTACTTTATTTTTAATAACTTTTACTCTCGTTGAGTTTCCAATTATTTGATCTTTGTCTTTAATAGCGCCTATTCTTCTTATATCCATTCTTACAGACGAATAGAATTTTAGTGCATTTCCTCCTGATGTTGTTTCTGGATTCCCAAACATCACACCTATTTTCATTCTAATTTGATTTATAAATATAACCATTGTATTTGATTTAGAAACTGAACCAGTTAATTTTCTTAAAGCCTGACTCATAAGTCTAGATTGAAGACCAACATGATGATCTCCCATTTCGCCTTCTAACTCAGCTTTTGGGGTCAATGCCGCAACAGAATCAACAACTAATACAGAAACAGAACCTGATTTAATTAATGTATCAGTTATTTCTAAAGCCTGTTCTCCCGTATCCGGTTGTGAAATTAAAAGCTCTTCTGTTTTTACTCCAAGTTTTTTTGCATAAACCGGATCCATCGCATGTTCAGCGTCAACAAAAGCACATATTCCGCCTGCTTTTTGGGCTTCAGCAACAACTTGCAATGCTAACGTTGTTTTACCAGATGATTCTGGACCATATATCTCAATAATTCTTCCTTTTGGTAAGCCTCCTATTCCTAATGCCAAATCTAAGCTTAATGATCCCGTAGAAATAGCTTCAACATCTAAGGCTTGTTGTTGGCCAAGTCTCATTACTGAACCTTTTCCAAAATTTTGATCTATTTGGCTAATAGCAGCTTCTAAAGACTTCTTTTTTTCCTTTAATTCTTGCTCTTTTTTGTTGTCTGTTTTTACAACCTTTAAATTATTTTTAGTCATTTTTTATCCTTTTTATTGTTTCGAATCGTTATAATAAATGTACACATTTTGTTCTCTTTTGCAAGAAGTATTAAAAAAAGCCTTTAAAATAAAGACTTATAGAGAATTAATAGAGCTTGAAGATAAGGTTCCTAGTTGAAATGCTAGTTCAAATTTAGAGATCATAAAATCTCTTTCTGCTTTAGCAAATGCTATTCTGGAATCCAAAAGCAAGCTTCTGGACTGAATTAACTCAAGAGTGGTTCTTGTGTTACCAGAGTCATATTCAAGTGTAATTCCTTCATTAGCAATTTCAGCTGCTTTTAACTGAGCTTCTGTGGCTATTAGTACACTCTCTGAAGATTGATACTTAGACCATGCATTAGTGATTTCGGTTTCAACTCTATTTTCTGCATCTTCTGATAGTAATAATGATCTTTGTTTTTTTAAAGAAGACTTTTTAATTGAAGAAATGTTTTCCCCTCCCTTAATTATTGGCCAACTTATAGTTGCTTTAAGTGTTTCTTGATCAATATCATCAATTGTAGAGCTATAATCTTTATTTTCTGATTTGGAATAATTTATTGAAGCAGAGGGGGATAATTTAGCTTTCTCTATATTCAAATCTTTTTCAGCTATTTGATAGTTTAATTTAGCAATTAATAAATCCGAATTATTCAGTTTTGCAATTTTAACCGCTTCTTGTAAAGTAGTAGGTAGCTTAACTTCTATTATTTCGTTGGAGTTAATGGTGACAGGAGCTTTTTCTCTTATAACTCTCTCAAAATTTGTTTTTGAAGCTAATAATTCCGTTTTAGCTTTAATTAAATTTGCATTTGCTCCAGCCAAAGAAGACTCGGATTGTGCTAGATCAGTTAAAGTAATTTCACCCTTTTGCAATCTGGCGTTATCTGACTCTACTTGTCTTTCAAATAAATTTACATTTGATACATTAAATTCTTCATTTTTAGTTTTAAATATCAAGTCGAAATATGCAGATATAGCATCTAAAATTGTTTGTTGCTCTGTTTGTTTAAGTTTAAAGTTTGCTCTTTGCACTTCTAATTCTGATTTTTTTAATGAATTGTATCCTTTAAAACCTTGAAATATTTTTTGATCTATAGATACAGTTGTTGTTTCAGTATCAAGATTTGAGTCAGATAAATTTGATCCGCTTTGATCGGTTTTGTTAGTAGATTGTGAACTAGTTTGATCACCAGATAATGAAATGGTTGGTAAAAATTCACTTCTTGAGATATTAACATTTTGTTTAATTGATTTTTGATTTTTTCTTTCAGCATTTAATTTAAGATTATTTTTCAAAGCTGCATCTACAAAAAATTTAAGATGATTCTCTGCATAAACATAATTAAATAAAAATAGGAATATTATTAAATATTTTATCATTTAATTAAAAAAACTTCATTTTTTTGGATCTATGACTTTTATCTAAAAAAATAGTTAAATCCGATATTTTTGAAAAATCTTTCATCATTTGTTTAGTTATTCTTTCATAAAACATTATAAATTCTCTTACCTTAGATTTTGACATAGTCTCTTTATTTTTTGATGTCAATTTTAATTTTTGTTCCTGGAGCAAACGCCAATGGAATATATGATTAAAACTCGGTGCTTTTAAATAAACTAATCTATCAATCTTTTTAAAAAGTTTTTTATAATGTCCTTTTAAGTGATTGTTTACTTTTTTTCTCCATTTTAAGTCTGGGTCGTATTTTTTTTCAATTAAGTTTAAAGATTTCTTTAGCATATTAATTCTCTGATGTCTTGCACCCACACACCAGCCTTCAAAAATAATTACATGTGGAGGTTTAATAACTTTTGTCCATTTAGATTTTTTAAATCTGTCATCTGTCAGTTTATCAAATTTTGGAATTAAAACAGGCTTAAAGACTTTTTTTTTGAGATTTTTAAAAGTTTTATTTATTAATTTAACATCATGTGTCCCAGGTACTCCTCTAGTTAGGAACAAAGGATGAATTTTTTTTGACATTCTATTTCTTTCAACTTTTGTTTTATAAAAATCATCTATTGAAAATACACATAAATCTAAACCATATTTCTTTTTTAAAATAAATTTTAAAATTCCTGTAATAGTACTTTTTCCAGATCCTTGTCCGCCAGAAAGGCCGATAATTTTTGTTTTGCTATCTTTTTTATAAGTAAAATAAATCCATTGGGATAGTGGTAAATAAAACTTATTCAATTTGCCTATTTTATCTATTATAGGTTTTCCTTTCGACTCTTTTATCTTTAAAAATTTTAAATATGATTTTTTAATATTTAAATAATCTAAACTTTTTAAATTCATTTTTTATTTTTTATCTAAAGGATGATTTTGTCCGTCAATTATATTTATTTTGTTTAGATTGAGAGTGTCAATATCGTCTATACATCCTAGATTAAAACCAGTCATGGACGGATTAGATCTTGGATTATGATGTGTGTAAATTCCGCAAATAGTACAAAAAAAATGTTTCGCGACTTTAGAATGGAATTGATAAAGCCTTAATATTTTTTCACCTTTTATAATTTTAAAGTCTTCATTTTTCACCATAGACATAACTGCTCCTTTTCTTTTACAAACTGAACAGTTGCATCTTAGAATTTTTTCCAATTTATCAGGTAAATTTATTTCTGCTTCTACTTCTCCACAATGACAAGTTAATTTTTTCATATTGCTCCTTTTATTCATTAATAAGTATCAAAAAACTCCTCTTTGTAAGATTGTACACAATTAAACAATGTTGAAAATAAATGTTCACCTTTTGATTCCCTTTTGATTCTGTTTAAGTCTCTGTATGCAACTCTTTAGTGTTAAACATTTGTTTCATCCCTTACATTCTTGTCGCTATTGAAAAATGCTTTTTCGTTTTCTCTCATAGAAACAATAAAAATTAATAAATTAAAAAATACTATTAAAATTTGAAATATAATTGTATTTGATCCCAAAATCTTAGTCAGAAAAGAAAGAATAATAATCATAAAAGTTGATCTCAAAAAAACAGTATATTTAAAAACAGAAATAATTGAAAAAGAATGAATTACAAGATTTAACAAAGTCATTTTTGAAGGCCCAAAATATCTATAACCTCGAATTGATTCTATTTCATTGTAACTATCTAAATGTTTCTTTACTGACCCTGAATAGTTATTCCACAAACTAGCTTGCTTTATCAAAATATTTACATCTCTTTTAGTTAAACAACTAAAATAACCAAAGTTAATTTTTTTTCCTGTAAATATAAATGTAATTATTTTATGTGCTTGATATAAAAATTTAAACAATTCTCCTTCAGATCTTTTTGCTCTCTTAGCAACTACTGAAACTCTAGGACTTTCACTAATTTTATCTAATAAACTTTTAATTTCCTCTGGTCTATCTTCGCCATCTCCATCCATTAAAATTAAATAATCATAAATTTCGTTTTTATCAATATATTTTAGACCAAAAGCATTGCATCTAGCATGTCCTCTGTTTTCTTTCATGTTTATTATTTTTAATGATTTAATATTAAATGGCTTTGATAATTTGGGTTGATTAATTGTAGACGAGTCATTTACTACAATACATTTGAATTCATAATCTTTTTTATTTTCAACTGTTTTATTAATTTCATCTAATAATTTTATTAACGACTCCCAATCATTATATATTGGAATTAAAATAATAATTTTTTTCATTTCTGACCTATCATACAGTATCCAACTGGCCTAATTACTCCAAACTCTCCCGGGCAAACTTTTTTAAGAATTTGAGGATTGCCAGTATAAATAACTCCCTCATCGGAACCTATTTTGGATATACTATTTTTCAAACTTAACATCCATTTTGGCCTTGAATATAAATGATATGACAAATTTCCAGCTGACCATTCATCTCCAACTACAACTTTTATGTCATTAATAAAATTTTTATCCCATTTATTTTGAACTAAACGTGCAATCTCTGCACCAGGATAATCAGTTCTTTTTTGATCATTAGTAACAGAAATACCAAAATAAATCACTGGGGATAAAATGAAAAAGAATAAAAAAACTAAATAAAATTTTTTTAATTTATTTAGATCAATATAATTTTTGCAAATATAAAGTATAAAAACTCCCGAAAATAAATAAAAAGGGGTCATCCACATTGTTCTTATTTTAGCTCCCATTACCATTGAAGTAAGTAACATAAAAAATATTGGTGCTACAGTAGTAAAAAGTAAAAACATTAATTTTCTATCTTTTAAACTAATTTTAGGTTTTATTTTTTTTATAAGGAAAAAAGACATTAAAAAGAAAGGAATTAAAATACCAATTTGTTTAAATAAGAAAATTAAAGGATAAATTAAGTGATCTACAAAACTTCCAACTCCACCTGTCCTTAGTAAACCATAAGTTATTGTAATGTAGTTATTTTCAGTCAACCAAATTAAATGCGGCAATATAATTAATAAGGCTATTGATCCTCCAATAAAATAATGTGAAAATTTATTTTTTTTCTTAAAGAAATAGAAGAAAACAATTATTATTCCTATAATTAAATAAATAAAAAGGTATTTTGATAAAATTCCTAAACCAGCGAACAATCCTAAAAATACATAGTCAGCAGCTTTATCGTGCTTAACGCATCTCCAAGTGTAATAAACAGTTAAAGCCCAGAAAGGTAATTGAGCGACATTTACATTAAATTCAGGTGTTGTAAAATTATAAAAGTAGATGCCCTCAAGTAAAAATACTGATAAAAGAGCTAAATTTTTATTTTCAAAAATTTCCTCTGACAATTTATAAACTACAATAAATGAAATTATTACAAAAACCTGACTTAAAAAATAATAAGCCCAATCTTGACTGCCAAAAATTTGATAAATAATTTCTACAGCAAAGGCACTTAAGGGAGGATGTTTGTTAAAACCCCAGTCCAAATTACTACCCCAGGCTAAAGCCTCGATTGTATCTAGTGGTAAATTCTCATTTGATAAAGTGGGAACCAAAGTCCAAATTATTAAATGAGATAACAAGAATATTGTAAAAATATTAGATATGTTTTTTTTATTTATCATTATGTCAAATTAATACAATTTATAAGCTATTGACACGAATAAATTCAAACATATACTCCCCCAAACTCAAAAATGCTTAAGAAAAAAACTACTAAAAAAAAATATATTCCCAATTCTAAAGAAAAGTACATGTGTGCTAAACACAAAAAATTTTTTAATGAGGAGTTAATCAAGTGGAAAAAAGAGATAATGAAAGGAAATAATCTTGGTAATTTATTAAACTCTTCGGACGACAATATTTCTTCTGCTGATATCGTGGATCAAGCATCTTCTTATACTGATAAAACTGTTGAAATGAAATCCCTTAACAGAAGTAGAAAGTTAATTTATAAGATAAATTCTGCACTACAAAGGTTAAAAGATGGGACTTACGGTTATTGTGAAGAAACAGGCGAGCCAATTGGTTTAAAAAGACTAATGGCAAGACCTGTAGCTACTCTTTCTATAGAGGCCCAAGAAAAACATGAAAGAGATGAAAAAATTTTTGTAGAGGATTAAGGTTTCGGTATAGTTTCCCCGCTTTTCAATAAATCAAAACCTTTTTGAACAGCCTCTCTTTTTGAGATTTCTTCATACCATCGTTTAAGATTATTAAAGTTTTTTAAACCTATGTCATGCCATTCATGTCTAGCTATCCAAGGAAAAGTTGCGATATCAGCTATACTATATTTTTCTCCTGCTAAAAATTTCTCCTCTGATAGCCTATCATCTAAATCTTTATAAATTTGCTTAGCAATCTTAAAATATCTTTGTTCTCCAAATTCACTTTTACCTGGATTATAATGATGAAATTGATGATGTTGTCCCAACAAAGGGCCTACGTATGCCATCTGTCCCATTAGCCATTGATTTATGTCTGTTCTTTCGTCTTTGTTATAAAATTTTCCACTTTTTTCTCCTAAATATATTAAAATTGCTCCCGATTCAAAAAGACTTCTTTTATTTTCATGATCAATTATTACTGGAATTTTTTTAAAAGGACTAATTTTTATAAACTCTGGTTTAAATTGTTCATCTTTATAGATGTTTATTTTTGTCACTTTATACTCAAACTTTATTTCTTCTAACATGATAGATATCTTTTTACCGTTTGGAGTATTAGCGGTTAAAAGTTCGATCATTTTTTTCCAAGTCTATCTTTTATCGTTTTAGAAGAAGTGGTGAATTCGAACTTGTATTTTTCATTTGGTCTTGCTCTTTTAAAACATTCAACAGAAGCAAGAGCTACTTCGTGAAAACCAGATAATATTAATTTAAGTTTTCCTGGGTAGGTACATATATCACCAACAGCAAATATTCCTTTTTTATTTGTTTCAAAATTATTCGGATTTACGGAAATATTTTTTTTGTCCATATTTAAACCCCACTCAGCTATTGGACCAAGTTTCATTACTAGGCCAAAAAAACTTAATATTATATCTGTTTTGATTTTTTCTGATTTACCACTCTCATCTTTAATTGTAATAGATTGAATTTTTTCATTTCCTTCAATGTTATCTAATTGAAATGGAGTTTTAATTTTGATCTTGCCTTGTTTCTCTAGTTTTCTTATTTCTGCTAAGGTATGTTGTGTTCCTCTAAAATCTTTTCTTCTATGAATTAGTGTTATTTTAGATGACTTCGATAATTCTAGCGCCCAATCTAGAGCTGAGTCTCCTCCTCCAAATATGCAAATATTTTTATTCTTAAAATCATCTTTGTTTTTTATGGAATAAAATATTGATTTTCCTTCAAATTTATCTGCATCTTTTAATGATAATTTTCTAGGTTCAAATGACCCAACGCCCCCCGCAATAATTATATTGGGAGCTATAAACTCATTATTATTATTCGTTTTAATACTCCAACTGTTATCTTTTGTTTTTACTTCTTCAACTCTTTCATTTAGATAAAATTTTGTTTTAAAAGGCTTAATTTGTTCAAGCAGTCTATCTGTAAGCTCTTTCCCAGTGCATTCTGGAACTGCAGGAATATCATATATAGGTTTATCTGGATAAAGTTCTATGCATTGTCCTCCAGGTTTGTCTAGATTATCAATTACAACTGCTTTAAGTCCTTTAATGCCAAGTTGGTGGATTGCAAATAATCCTACAGGTCCAGCTCCAATAATTATTACATCAGTTTTTATCATTATGATTGTTTTTCTGGAGTTGTCACTTTAAGACCATCTAGTTCATCGGTCACAATAATTTGACAACTAAGTCTGCTATTTTTTTTTGGTTCAAATGCCATATCAATCATATCTACTTCTCCTTCCTCAGCTTTGGGAAGTTTATCTAACCACTTTTCTTCGACATAAACATGGCAGGTAGCACAGGCCATTGATCCTCCACAATCAGCATCTATTCCAGGTACATCGTTCTGAATAGCACCTTCCATCACAGAAAGTCCGTTTTCTACATCTAAGGTTTTAGAATTTCCTTGTTGATCCGTGTATGTGATTTTAGCCATTGTAATATATATAAGGATATAAAGAAAAAGGGCAAGTATGCAAAAACATACTCGCCCTTTTTTAAAGTTTATAATCTATTATCTAGAAGATAATCTTGTATTTTGCATTGCTGCTGCCCAAATAACTAGACCAAAAGCGATCTTGTTAATAAAGTCAGCTAAGTTGTATATAATGTTCAATGCATTTGCATCTACACCACCAGTTAGGTAACCGAATACATATCCTAATGGATATATAGCCCAACCAATAGTTACGATTATTCTCATAGCACTGAAAGCAGTAGTCATAGCTTTGTTTCCAGTTTTAGCAGCCATTGTTCCTGCTTCACCTGAGAATATTTCAAACAAGATGTAGATCCATCCCGCCATTCCGATTACGAAACCTACAAATGGTTGAATGTAGCCAGCTTCACCTAAGTATCCACCGATTAACATTACTAATGAACCAATTAATAGTTTCCAGAATATTGAACTTGGCACTTTTCTTACTGCAGCCAAGATTAGATAGAATTCTACCATTTGAAGTGGCACAGTGATTAACCAATCAATATATCTGTATACTGTTGGAGTTTCTCCTGTAGTCACCCAAACTTCTCTCATGTACATATAGTGGATGAACGCAACACCAGTAACTAGTCCAGCTACTGAAATTGATGTTCTCCAAGATGCAGCTACTGTGTTTCTTTCAGCAAAGAAGAATACAGTTGTTGCAATCATACCCATTGACACAAGCCAGAAAGATATTCCTACGAAATCTCCTGTCTCAAGCAATGGAGTCGCTGCGTTAGCTGAACCAGTAATACCTAAAAAGGCAACTGCCGCTAAAGCAAATAGACTTAATTTTCTCATGAAAACCTCCCTCGTTAGTTAGTTTTCTTTTAGTTTATATATAAACTACTCGGACAAATAAGCTAATCGCTTACTACCGAATAACTTGCGGGAACCATAATAAATATTGACGTCACAGTGAAGTCTTTTTTTAGTTAAAAAAGCCTGTTTTTATTGGATTTTTTGTTTTTTTTTGGGGATATTTATGAAATAGTGAGTAATAAATTAACATATCTGAGGGATCAAATTGAGTCGAAAATATAAGGAAATTTACGAAAATTCTATAATAAATAGAGAGGATTTTTGGAGAAAAATCTCTGAAGATGTATTTTGGTATAAAAAACCTACTAAAATACTTAACTCTAGTAATCCTCCGTTCTACAAATGGTTTGAAGATGGTGTAACTAACACTTGTTATAATGCATTAGATCATCACGTTGATCAAGGTCGAGGCGAAAAGCTGGCAATTATCTACGATAGCCCAATTACTGGAGTTCAAAAAAAAATTACTTACAAAGATCTTAGAGACAAAGTTGCATTGTTTGCTGGAGCTTTAAAAAAAGAAGGTATTAATAAAGGTGACAGAATAATAATTTACATGCCTATGATTCCGGAAGCAGTTATTGCAATGTTGGCTTGTGGAAGAATTGGCGCAGTTCACTCAGTTGTATTTGGAGGTTTTGCAGCAAATGAACTTGCTAGTAGAATAGATGACTCTAAAGCAAAATTAATTGTTTCAGCTTCTTGTGGTTACGAACCTGGCAGAACAGTGCATTACAAACCTCTGGTCAATAAAGCTCTCGAGCTAGCTAATCATAAGCCAGAAAAATGTATCATATATCAAAGAGAGAAAGATAAAGCAGAATTAAATCCCTCAATAGATATTACTTGGGAAGATGCACTTAATGGTGTTAAGCCAGCTGAATGTGAAAAGATGAATGCCAATGACTATGCTTACATACTTTACACTTCAGGTACTACTGGATTGCCA
>CACKCD010000017.1 GCA_902598595.1 uncultured Pelagibacteraceae bacterium | reverse complement strand
TGCAATTTGTTTAACTCTTGAATTTGCTGAGTCACCATTAGATAAAATTTTAAATCTTTTTGCATCTTCCCCACCTTCGCCACTACAAGATGCACCTTTTATCCTATTCATACCAATAGCGAGGGTCTCATGAGCCTCTGCTGAGAGAGCTCCGTGAGACATGCTTCCGCTTCCAAATCTTTTTAAAATATCTTCAATAGGTTCTACTTCACTAATATCAATTGGATCTCTCTTTTTTGTTATTTGTAATAAATCTCTTATATTTATTGGAGGAAGACTGTGAATCCCTGAAGAATATCTCTTGTACTGATCATAAGATTTGTTTCCAACTGCTGACTGAAGTAAGTGGATCAAATTGCCTTGATGTTGATGATCTTCTCCACTTTTTCTATATCTATAGAGACCACCAATCGGTAGAGTATAAATAGTTTTTTTCTTAAATTTTGCATGTAATTCTTTTATTTTTTTTTCTATACCTATAATTCCTATGCCAGAGATTCTTGAGGACATGCCTGGAAAATAATCAGATACTATAGCTCTACTTAATCCTACCGCCTCAAAATTACATCCTCCTCTATAAGAACTTATAACTGAAATGCCCATTTTAGACATTATTTTCAAAAGACCAGCATCAATAGATTTTTTAAACTTCTGAACACAGCTTTCAAAATCTAGTTTTCCAAATAATTTTTTTTCAAATCTCTGGTGAATAGAATCTATTGCTAAATATGGATTTATAGTTGTAGCTCCAACTCCAATCAGAACTGCAAAAGAATGTGTGTCCAAGGCATCAGAACTTTCCACATTTAATGAACAGTATCCTCTTAGACCAAGTTTAACTAAATAAGAATGAACTGCCCCCACAGCTAATATAGTAGGTATACTTGCTCTTGCAGTTGAAATATTTTTATCGGATAAAATAATAGTTGTACTACCCTCTCTAACTGCTGTTTCACACTCTTCCTTAATCTTTTCTATTCTATCTTTTAGAGATGAATTAATTTCAAAAGTACAATCAATAATTTTGATTTTTTTTGAAAAGATTTTTTTAAATTTTTTAAATTGAGAATTTGTTAGAATTGGGCTATCTAAAACATAAATATCTTCTTCAGTTAAATTATCAAAATCCAGAATATTCCCTAGGTTTCCGAACCTAGTTTTTAAACTCATCACTTTGCTTTCTCTTAATGAGTCAATTGGTGGGTTAGTTACTTGACTAAAATTCTGTCTAAAATAGTGTGAAACAGGTCTGAAATGACTAGATAATACCGCTACTGGAGTGTCATCTCCCATAGAGCCTGAGGCTTCCTTTCCTTCTTCAGCCATAGGATGAAGAATTAGTTCTAAATCCTCTATGCTTACGCCAGAAAGATATTGTCTTTTTTTTAATTCTTCTCCAGTAAAATTAGCCTCTTCGCTCTGACCAGAAATTTTTTTATCTAGATCTATTATTTGTTTATTATATTTTTTATAATCTTTAGCTAAATAATCTTTTATCTCTTGGTCTTTAAAAAGCTTTCCCTTTTTTAAATCAATTGCAATAATCTGTCCTGGACCTAGTTTTCCTTTACTTACAATTTTTTCTTCTGGAATTTTAATCATACCAGACTCGGATCCAGCAAAAAATAAATCATCAGATGTGATTGTATATCTAAGTGGTCTTAAACCATTTCTATCAGTTGCAGCTAAAACCCATTTTGCATCAGTTGCACAGATAGCTGCTGGCCCGTCCCATGGCTCAATAGTGCTATTTAAAAAATTAAAAAAATCTTGATGATTTTTTGGAACTGTTTTGCTTCTTTTGGACCAAGCGTCTGGGATCATCATTAATTTAATTAATGGAGCTAATTTTCCTGAGTGAGTTAATAACTCAAATACATTATCTAGCGCTCCTGAGTCTGAAGAACTTCTTATTACGGGTTTTAGATCTTTAACATTTTTAAATAGAGGGCTCGACATATCTTGTTCATGAATTTTCATCCAATTAATATTTCCTTTTAAAGTATTTATTTCGCCATTATGTGCCAAAGTTCTAAATGGTTGTGCTAAATCCCAGCTGGGAAAAGTATTTGTTGAATATCTCTGATGAAAAATTGCAAATCTGGATGTTAGCTTTTTATCATTTAAGTCTGGATAAAATTCAGCTAGCATTTCCGCTAAAAACATTCCTTTATAAACAATTGAACGAGAACTAAATGAACAGATATAAAAATTTTTAAGTTGATTTTCCCTTGCTAATTTTTCTATTTTTTTTCTTCTCTCAAATAAATTTCGTTCAAGATCATTTGTTGCTAACTCCTCATTTTTTTTAAATATTACCTGTGCAATTTCTGGCCTGCTTGACTCTGCAGTTTCGCCTAGAACTTTTGAATTAAAAGGCACCTGTCTCCATCCATAAATGTAATAATTATCCTCTAATAGTACTGATTCTATAATCTCCCTACATTTTTCTTGTTCTGCATAATCTGTTCTAGGCAGAAAAACCATTCCAACACATATTCTTTTCTCAGGATCAGGAGTATTTCCAGTAGCTAAAATTTTTTCTTTAAAAAAATCAGGAGCTATCTCTATTTGAATACCTGCTCCATCACCAGATTTTCCATCAGCATCTACAGCTCCCCTGTGCCAAATAGCTTTCAAAGCCTCTATACCGTACTCAACAATTTTTCTCGATTTTTTACCATTAGTTGTGGCTATCATCCCTACTCCACATGCATCATGTTCCATATTTTCATCGTAAGAAAAATTTTTTGAAAGAATTTTTTTATTTTTAAAATATCTTTTCATGATAATTAAGCTGCTTTAAATGACTTTTCAGACTTAGATCTTAAGTATTTCTCTATTTGGGTCGCTGCATCCCTTCCATCTTTTATAGCCCAGACTACTAAAGACGCACCTCTTACTATATCTCCAGCAGCGAAAACTCCATCGATATTAGTTTGCATAGTTTGTAGATCTATTTTAATTGTTCCCCATTTGGAAATACCAAGATCATTTGCATTAAATAGCTTTGGTAAATTTTCTGGATCAAAACCTAAGGACTTAATTACCAAATCTGCAGGTAGTTTAAATTCTGATCCTGGATCGATAACAGGTTTTTTTCTCCCTGATGAGTCTGGTTCACCTAATATCATTTTGTCCACTTCTACTTCTTGAACTTTATCTTTTCCTAAAAATTTTTTGGGACTACTTAACCAAATGAACTCTACTCCTTCTTCTATAGCATTGCCTACCTCTCTAGCTGAACCAGGCATATTTTCTCTATCTCTTCTATATAAGCACTTTACTGATTTAGCCTTTTGTCTTATTGCGGTTCTTACACAATCCATTGCTGTATCTCCTCCACCAATAACAACAACATTTTTTCCTTCAGCATTTAAAATTCCATTATCAAATAATTCAACTTTATCGCCTAATCCTTTTTTATTTGATGCAGTTAAAAAATCCATTGCTGGAAATATATTTTTTAAATTTTGTCCAGGAATTTCTATAGCTCTAGCTTTATAAACTCCAGTAGCAATCAAAATAGAGTCATGTTTTTTTCTAAGCTGATCTAGAGTTTTGTCTTTTCCAACTTCAAAGTTTTGAACAAATTTAATTCCATTTTCTTTTAGAAGATTTGTTCTTCGTTCTACTACAAACTTTTCTAATTTAAAATTGGGTATTCCATAAATCAATAATCCTCCCGGCCTATCATACCTATCGTAAATTGTCACTTGATAACCAGATTTTCTTAATTCCTCAGCACATGCCAAACCCGCAGGACCAGCACCTATAATACCTACAGATTGTTTCAATTCTTTATTAACCTCAAATGGTTTGACCCAACCTTTTTCCCAAGCAGTATCAGTGATATATTTCTCTATAGATCCAATTGTAACTGTTCCATGTCCTGATTGTTCAATGACACAGTTCCCTTCACACAATCTATCTTGAGGACAAATTCTTCCACAAATTTCTGGCATATTGTTTGTACTTTGAGAAACTTCATAAGCTTCTTGGAGTCTTCCTTCTGCTGAAAGTTTTAACCAATCAGGAATATTATTACTTAGAGGGCAATGTATTTGACAAAATGGAACCCCGCATTGAGAGCATCTGCTTGACTGCTCTTTTGCTTTAGTATTGATATATTCATCGTAAATTTCTTTAAAATCCTCACTCCTAGTTTTTGTATCCCTTTTATTTGGAGTTTCTTTCTTTAAATCTACAAATTTTAACATTTTATTACTCATAGAATTCTTTAAATAGATGAAAAATGTCAAATATTAAAGCTTATTTAGGTAAATATCATTTACCTAAAATGTTAAAAAACCTTATAAATAGTGATTAATTTATGCATACCTGATATGCATTTTAAAATGACATCAAATAAACATCCTTAATTTTTAATTAATAACTATGATTGAAGTATTTATACTTTCTATAATCCAAGGAATTACAGAATTTCTTCCAGTGAGTTCTTCCTCACACTTAATAATAATATCAGAATATCTAAATTTTGAAAATCGAAGCCTATCAATAGATGTAAGTCTTCACATAGGTTCTTTTATTGCTGTAATAACCTACTTTAGAAAAGATATTGTAAACTTTATTAAAAATAAAGAATTATTTTTTAAAATATTTTTATCTTCAATTCCTGTGATGTTAACAGGATTTGTACTAGTTAAGTTTGAGTTAATAAACCAACTCAGAAACTTTCAAGTCATTGGTTGGACAACAATTATATTTGGAATTTTACTTTATATAAGTGACAAATTTGGTATTGAAAATAAAATAGATAATAACTTCACTATCAAATCAGCCATGATAATTGGAATATTGCAAATTTTTTCTTTAATACCAGGAGTGAGTAGATCAGGTATAACTATAACAGCAGCAAGAATTTTAAAATTTAATAGATATGATTCTGCAAAAATTTCGTTTCTTCTCTCAATACCTACATTAGCTGCTGTAAGTTTTTATGGCTTCAAAAATTTAGCTATTTCTAATAATTTTGATTTTTCAATACTAAATTTAACTTCAATCCTTTTGTCTTTTATATTTTCATTAATTACAATTAAATTTTTCTTGAACTATATTAGAAATTTCAACTTAAATATTTTTGTAATTTATAGAATTATCTTAGGAATATTTTTGCTCACAATTGCTTATTTATAAAACTATTGTCAAAAAAAATAAAATTAAGAAAACTAAAACGAAAAAAATTAAAACAGCTTTTTGTAGTGAAAAATTAAATTTCATTTTTTTATATTTAATAAGTTTTTTTCAATAAAACAATAAATTAAAGTAAATAAATATTTTGAACGTAATTCTTTAATCTTAAATTTAGCTTTTCCTTTTTTTCTGCCCTTCCATTTAATAGGAATAATCTTAAAATTATATTTTCTTGAAATTACTTTTAAAGGAATTTCTAGAAAAATATTAAAACTTTCAGATACTAAAGGCATCAAATCTTTTAAAATTTTTGTTTTATATATTTTAAAAGCATTAGTATAATCATTATAACTGTTCCAAAAAATTAAACTTACAAATAAATTAAATATTCTATTTAAAATAAGTTTTCGAAAAGGATAATTGATGACTTCTGAACCTTTAATAAATCTTGAGCCCAATACTGCATCTAAGTTTTCTCTATCAATTAAATCATTATATTTTTTTAAATCCCCAATATCATCTGACATGTCAGCCATCATAATTACTGTATTGTCTCCTATTGCATTTTTAATTCCTAAACTGATTGCACCTCCGAGCCCTTTTTTTTGATTATCAAAAACTTTAAATCTATTTTTTAATTGAAATATCTTTTTAGCTTTAGAAAGAGTTTCATCATCGCTAAAATCGTTAATTAATAATACTTCAAAATCTACATTTAATAAATTTTCTTCAAAATACTTAAGAATATCCTCAAGACTATCGGACTCATTTCTGGCTGGTATAATTATTGACAACATAACATTGTTTATTTTTAACTATTAGTAAGATATTTATTTAATTATGAAAATACTTATTACTGGGGGGTGTGGTTTTGTTGGTTCAAATATTGCAATTTTTCTTAAAAAAAGACTTAAAAATGTAAATGTTCGAACACTAGATAATCTTTTTAGAAAAGGATCAAAAATAAATAGACTTAGACTAAAAAAATTTGGAATTAAAAATTATAATTTCGATATTAAAAATTATAAAAAAATAGCTGGTTTGAGTAAATTTGATTTAATTATTGATTGTTGCGCAGAACCAGCGATTGAACTATCTCATAGAGAACCAGATCGAGTTTTCAATACAAACCTTATTGGAACATTCAATGTTTTAAAAAAATGTCTTAAAGACAATGCAAATATAATCTTTTTATCCTCTAGTAGAGTTTATTCTATTCCTGTTTTAAGAAAAATTATTAAGAAAAAAAATATTAGTAAACCAATTAAGTCAAGAACTAAAATAAATGAAAATTTTGACACATCTTCACCTAGTTCTTTATATGGATTTACTAAACTTGGTTCAGAAAAACTAATTCAAGAATTTTCTTTTATGAGTAATATAAAATATATTATTAATAGATTTGGTGTTATTGCCGGGCCTTGGCAATTTGGAAAGCAAGATCAAGGTTTTGTTTCTATGTGGGTAGCTAGGCATATGTTTAAAAACAAACTTTCATACATAGGATTTGGAGGTCATGGCAATCAGATAAGAGATATAATTCACATCGATGATGTTTGCAAAATAATTCTAATACAAATAAAACAAATCAAAAATAAAAATAATAATATCTTTAATATTGGTGGTGGAATTAAAAATTCAATCTCTTTAAGAGATTTAACTTCTAAATGTATTAAATTAACAGGTAACAAATTATCTATAACAAAAATTAAAAAAACTTCAAAATTTGATATACCTTATTTTGTTACAGATAATACTAAAATTGAAAAAATTTATAAATGGAAGCCTATGAAAAATATAAAAAACATCTTAGATGATATTAACTATTGGCTTTTAAATAATCCAAAAATTAGGAAATATTTTAAATGAAAATAGCACTAATAACTGGTTCGTGTGGATTAGTTGGATCTGAGTCAGCTACTTTCTTTTCTAAAAAAGGGTTCAGAATAATAGGAATAGACAATAATTATAGGAAAGTTTTTTTTGGAAAAGATGGTGATATTTCCTGGTTAAGGAATAAATTAAAAAAAGAATTAAAAAATTATAAACACTTTAATACTGACATAAAAAATTTTAAAAATTTAAAAAAAATTTTTAAAAAATATAGGAAAAATATAAGTCTTATTATTCATGCTGCAGCTCAACCATCACACGATTGGGCAAAAAATAAAGCATTTATAGATTTTGATATCAATGCAAAAGGGACACTTAATCTTTTAGAACTTACAAGATTATATTGCCCTGATGCTCCTTTTATCTTTATGTCGACGAATAAAGTGTATGGAGATAATCCTAATTTACTTCCACTCATTGAAAAAAAAACGCGATGGGAAATAAAAACAGATCATAAATTTAAATCTGGTATTGATGAGTCTATGTCTATAGATAATTGTACTCATAGTTTTTTTGGCGCTTCAAAGTCCTATGCTGATATTATTGTGCAAGAATATGGAAAGAATATTGGGTTAAAAACAGCCTGTTTTAGAGCTGGCTGTATTACTGGACCAAATCATTCAGGGGCTAAACTTCATGGATTTTTGTCTTACCTTGTAAAAATATCATTACAATCAAAAAAATATTTTCTAATTGGTTATAAAGGTAAACAAGTTAGAGATAATATTCACAGTAACGATCTCGTTTCATGTTTTTGGGAGTATTACAAAAAACCCGGTTATGGAGAAGTTTATAATATGGGAGGAGGAAGATTTTCGAATTGTTCAATTATTGAAGCTCTAAATATGGTAGAAAATATAGCTGGAATAAAAGTTAAAAGGAAGATTTTAAAACAAAATAGAATAGGTGATCATATTTGGTACATTTCAAATACTAGAAAATTTAAAAAAAAATATCCTAGTTGGAAACAAAAATTTTCAACTCGAAGAATTATTACCGAACTAATTGAACAATTTTCCTAAAAATTATTTTTATCAATTGAATAGATAATAATATTTGTACAGGTAATAAAATTAGGCTGTATCTTGGCAAAATAAAAAAAATAGAAAATAAAAAAATATTTGAAAAATAATATATACTAAGAAATTGAAAAAAACTTTGTTTTCTTAATGCAATTAATGCTCCACCAAAACTAAGAATAGATAAGATCACTTTTGGAAAAATGTGTAAAAAATTATAATAACCAGAGTAGGAAGAGTCAAAATCAAAAAATAAAAAAGAAAAAACTTTTTTAAAATATAAAATGAGATACAATTTTGGGTTCTCTTGTATGTTTTTAAAGGCTTTATGTTTATAATAATTATCTAATTTAAGCTCATAATTGTTGTCTGTTTTTATTCTAAAGTCCTCATTTTCAAAATAATTTTTCATATAGCTAACACTGCCCTCAACTTTGAAGTCAGGATTGTTTCCCTTCAAAAGATTGTACCCAAATGATTTAGTTAAAACTATTTTATCAAAAATCATATAATTCCTTTTTAAGTAAGGCGAAATTACAATTAATGAAATTATTATTGATAAAAAGAAATACTTATAATTTTTTTTATAATATAGAAAAAAATAGACTATCGTAATAAAATAAAATAAAAAGAACTCACCTCTTGTTAAAATTAATAGTCCTGAAAAAATTGAAAAACAAATTAGATACAATAATTTTTTTTTACTCAATAGTTCTACTAGAAAATATAAAAAAAATAGAAAAAAGCATGTCTGCAAAATTATAGAAGAAATTTGAGAAGAGGAATAAATATAGATGGGAAAAAAAGAAAAAACTGAGGTTAATAATAATGAAATATTAAAATCCTCAAAATTTCTAGAGATTTTGAAAAACAAATAAATTGAAACTAAACTTAAAACTATTTGAATAAAAATTATTGTTTTTATTAAATCAAAAAAATCTACTGTTAATAATTTTATAAAATAAATAAAATATGCATAAAGCGGAGGCATAAAAATTGAAGGTAAGACTATATCTCCAGGATTTGCAAATTTATGAATTGCATTGAAATCATCTATGGCCACGTTGATTCCAAATATTCCTGAAAGCTCTAAATTATGAGCTAATTTTCCCCACTCATTATCAAGCCGTGTATCAAGAAAAAAATATGTTGCTATTACCCTGACAGCTACTGCTAGTAGAATAAAGAAGATTATTAAAAAATTAACATTTAATCTTTTCATATAAGTTTGGTGCGCCTGCTAGGATTTGAACCCAGAACCTCCTGGTCCGTAGCCAAGCGCTCTATCCAGTTGAGCTACAGGCGCATAAAATTCAAGCATTTAAATATTTTATTTACCAAAATAAAACAAATTTTATAAATTAATTTCACAGATGTCTAAAATATTATTATAAGATGTTATAAATAATAATGTCTATAAGTTCATTAAAATATTTAACAAAGACAAATTATTTAAACTTACTTTTTATCACTATTCCAATAAGTTTTATAGTGGGTAATGGGGCTATTAATACAAATATAGTTTTATTGATATTATCTTCTTTTGTTTTCTACGGCAGAGATCCTCTAAAAGTTAAATACTATTTACTTGATAAGGTAATAATCTTATTTTTTTTACTGATTATATTTACGGGTTTTTTCAACAATCTATATCTCTACTACAGCGATATAAAAACTTTTCCAAAGGATTTTGGTATCATAATTAAATCTTTATTTTACCTAAGATTCCTTGCTATGTATTTAGTAGTAAGATTTTTAATTGAAAAAGAAATTTTAAATTTTAAGTATTTTTTTATTTCATGTTTTTTATGCTCAATTTTTGTCAGTTTTGATATCTTTTATCAACTTACTTTCGGTAAAGACATTTTTGGTTTTGAAGTGACGGGAAGAAAATTGTCAGGTCCTTTTGGTGATGAACTAATTGCCGGTAGCTATTTGCAAAGATTTTCTTTATTTTCATTTTTTTTATTTCCAATATTTTTTAATATTGAAACAAAAAAAATTATCAAGTTTTTAATACCTTTATTATTTTTAATTTTTATTTCAGCAATAGTTATATCAGGTAATAGAATGCCGGTAATATTATTCATCTTAGGTGTATCTGCCTTGCTTCTTTTTCAAAAAGAAACAAGAAAATATATTCCTGTTTTTATAGTTGTTTTCTCCTTATCATTTTTTTTAATATTTAAATTAAATTCAACTGTAAGATTAAACTTTATTAATTTCTATTTACAAATTGATGGGATTATTAAAACTTCTATATTAAAACAAGAGGGAGAGAGTAAATTTTCAGCTTACTCAAAAGAATTTGACACATTTTATGATACTTGGTCGATGAATAAATATATAGGAGGTGGTGTAAAATCTTTTAGATATTACTGTCACGAAAGACCTAATATAGATAAAAATTCTAAATTTATTTGCAATATGCATCCCCACAATTACTACCTAGAAATATTAACAGAAACAGGTATTTTTGGTTTTTTAATTATATGTACGATTTTTTTTATGATCTTATATATTTCTTTTTTTAAAAAATATTTTACAGACTCTAAATTAAGATATAACCATATAATAACACCTTTTATATTTTTATTTTTGATAGAAATATTTCCAATTAAGAGCACCGGTAGTTTTTTTACAACTGCTAATGCAACTTTTATTTTTTTGATGATTTCAGCAATAATTGCCTTATCTAGAAAAGAAAATTTAAATTGAAACTATTTTTTTATGTATGTAAATTAAGCCAATGAATAAAAGTGAAGTTGTAATCACAAGCGCTATTAGAACTGCTGTTGGTTCTTTAGGTAAATCTTTAAAAAACATACCAAGTGAAGAACTTGGATCTGCAGTAATTTCTGAAGCAATTAAAAAATCTAAAATTAACACTAGTGAGATAGATGAAGTTATTATGGGTCAAGTTTTGACTGGTGGAACAGGTCAAAATCCTGCTAGACAAGCTGCTATGAAATCTGGAGTACCAAAAGAGAAGCCGGCTTATATTGTAAATCAAGTGTGTGGTTCAGGAATAAGATCTATAGCATCAGGATTTCAAAGTATAAAAACTGGCGACTCAAAAATCGTTATTGCCGGCGGTCAAGAAAGCATGTCTCTAGCACCTCATGCTGTTCATATAAGAGATGGAAAAAAGTTAGGAGATACTCAAATCATCGATACTATGATTAAAGATGGTTTGTGGGATGCATTCCATGGCTATCATATGGGCGTAACAGCAGAGAATGTGGCTACTAAATTTCAAGTAACTAGAGATGATCAAGATAAATTTGCTCTTAAATCTCAACAAAAAGCCCTTCAAGCACAAAAAAATAATAAATTTAATCAAGAAATAATTAATTTTAAAATTAAGTCTAAAAAAACTGAAACAAATTTCAATAAGGACGAACATCCCAGAGACGGTATAGATCTAGAAACCTTAGCAAGACTAAAACCAGTTTTTAAAAAAGATGGTACTGTTACTGCTGGAAATTCATCTGGAATCAATGACGGTGCTGCCGCGATAACTTTAATGTCATCTGAAGAAGCCGGAAAAAAGAATTTACAAAAATTAGTATCAATCAAATCTTGGGCAACTTGTGGAGTTGATCCCGCTTTGATGGGAACTGGGCCGATACCTGCTTCTAAGAAAGCTTTAGACTTAGCAGGATGGTCTATTAAAGATGTTGATTTATTTGAAATTAATGAAGCTTTTGCTGCACAAAGTATTGCGGTAATAAGGACTCTTGCAATTCCTGAAGAAAAAGTAAATGTTAATGGAGGAGCAATTGCTCTAGGTCATCCTATTGGTGCTTCTGGAACAAGAATACTTGTAACTTTGATACATGAAATGATAAAACGAGATGTTAAAAAAGGTTTAGCAACACTTTGTATCGGTGGAGGCATGGGGATTGCCATGTGTGTTGAGAGATAATGGAAATTTCTAAACCCTATAAAGGAAAAGGTAAACGTAAGTTAAAAAAAATGCCTTTTACTGTAAGAGGGTACATTTTTTATTATGCTTTCTTTTGGATATTGATTATATCTATTTACTTAGCTTACTACTAAAAAATTTATCTTATTAAATACTTCTTTAATAGAATTTTCTGAACAATAACTGATCTATCAGATTTGATCTCTTTTTTTTTAAACAGTAAGTTTATCAGCCATTTCATAGTTTATTAGAGCAATAATAATTGACTAAAAATGGCATAAAATGTGTCTAAAATTGAACTTATTAAGCAATTTGTCCTACTCTTTATAGTTTATTATTCATCCCCTTTTTAATATGTTCCAACCAGTTTATAATAACTAATTATGGCTCAAAATATTTCTGTTCCAGATATTGGTGATTTCAAAGATGTTGAAGTAATTGAAGTTCTAGTTAAACCTGGAGATCAAATAAATAAAAATGATCCAATCGTTACAATTGAGAGCGATAAGTCAAGTCTTGAAATTCCGTCTCCTTCATCTGGTGAAATTAAAGATTTAAAGGTTAAAATTGGAGATAAAGTATCTGAAGGCAGTGTTTTGGCAACAATTGAAAATGATCTAACTGAATCAACTTCTAAAGAAAAAAAAGTAGATGGGCCAAAGAAAGAAATTCCAATAGAGGAAAAACCAAAAACAAATGGTGAACTAAATCCTGTTAGGCAAGTAAATAAAGTTTTTGCTGAGCCTGTCTCTAAAGATGATATTGATCCTATTGAAACAAACGAATGGATTGACTCGTTAAATTCAGTAATAGAAAATGATGGCTCATCAAGAGCAAGTTACTTGTTAAATAAAGTCATAGATCAAGCTTATAAGTCAGGTTTAGTTTTACCTGACACAAGAACAACTCCTTACATCAATACTATTCCACCAGAGGCAGAGACTAAGTCAAATGGTGATCAAAATATTGAAAAAAAAATTAGAGCATACATAAGATGGAATGCAGCAG
>CACKCD010000016.1 GCA_902598595.1 uncultured Pelagibacteraceae bacterium | reverse complement strand
TGAAATTTTAAGATATTTAAATGAAACTGAGGAGGCTGTAAGTTTTTACTACTCAGTTGAAAATAGTCAAACAGGTATTAAAGTAACTTTTGCAATAATTTATATAATAGTTGTTACTCTTTTATTATTTTTATCGACCTCAATAGCAATTACATTTGCATCTAGATTGACAAAACCTATTATTAATTTAATTGGAGCATCAGACGCTATCAGCAAAGGTACTTTAGATATTAAAGTCCCAAATATTGAAACTGATGAAGAGTTTAAACAACTTAATGATAACTTTAATTTAATGATAGATAGATTAAAAAAACAACAAGATAAATTGCTTGCAGCAGAAAGATATGAAGCATGGGAGAGTGTAGCAAGAAAGCTAGCTCATGAAATTAAAAACCCGTTAACACCAATTCAATTATCTATTGACCGTTTAAGAGAAAAATATTCATCCAAATTAAACAAAGACTCTTTAGATTTTGAAAAATACCTAGAAACAATTAATAGACAAATCAAAGACATTGAAAGTCTAGTTAATGAATTTTCAAACTTTGCAAGAATGCCAAGACCAATATTTAAAAAAATTAATATTGTTGATGTAGTAAATAGGTCCATAGATTTTATTCAACTGTCATCAAAAAATAAGATAAATTTTCATACAACTTATAAAAAATTAATAATAAATGGTGACGCTGACCAGTTAAATCGAGTATTTATTAATTTAATTAAAAACTCCGAAGAAGCTTTTTTAGATTTAAAGGAAAAAACCCCTAATTTTAAAGGTAAAATTGACATAGAAATTATTAGCAATAATGACTATATAGTGGTTAGATTGAAAGACAATGGCACAGGTATATCAGATACAAAAAAAGTGATGACACCTTATTTTACTACTAAGACAAAAGGAACTGGATTAGGATTGCCTATTGTTAGTAAAATAATTAATGATCATTCAGGTGATTTCTTATTAAAAAATAAAAAAGATGGTAATGGAGTTAATATTGAAATTTCATTTCCAAAAATAAATGCATAAAGACATACTAGTTATTGACGATAATCCGGACATACGCTTTTTAATATGTAATATTTTAAAAGAGCAAAATTTTAATGTTCGTTCAGCCGCCAATTTTGATCAAGCTGTACTAGAAATTAAGAAGAAATTACCTGATTTAGCTATTGTTGATATTAAATTAGATAAAGCTGATAAAGATGGTATTGATCTTTTAAAGTTAATAATAAGCCAAAATAAATTAATCCCCGTTATAATGATTTCAGGTCATGCCACAGTACAGATAGCTGTTGAAGCTATAAGGTTAGGAGCATACGAATTTATTGAAAAACCATTTTCTACAGAAAAAATACTGAATTATGTTAATAGAGCCCTGGAAAATGCTTCGTTAAAAAGAGAAAAAGACATTATAGAAAACAAATTGTTCCATTCATTTGATTTAATCGGAAAGAGTTCATCGATTATAAAAATTAAAAAAACTATAGAAAAACTATCTACATCTGAAAGCAGAATTCTAATTTCAGGACCCACAGGGTCAGGAAAAGAATTAGTTGCTAGAAAAATTCATAAAAATTCAGCAAGATCTAAAGAACCTTTTGTTATTTTAAATGCTGCGTTACTTAAAGAAAAAACTTATGAAAAAGAATTATTTGGTGAAGAATTTGAAGATGGCAACGTTTCTTTCGGAGCTCTTGAAAGAGCAAATAAAGGGACATTATTAATTGATGAAGTCTCTGAAATTCCCTTTGAAACTCAGGCCAATGTTTTAAGAGTTTTAATTGATCAGAAATTTAAAAGATTAAATGGATCTAAATATATAAATGTAAATATTCGACTAATTTCATCCACTTCAAAAAATTTAAAAGAATTAGTTGAGACAGATAAATTTAGGGAAGATTTGTTTCATAGATTAAATGTCGTACCTATTGAACTCACATCGTTAAACTCGAGAACTGAGGACATTCCTTTGTTAATTGAATATTTTAAAGAAAAACTTTCTGAAATAAATGGTGTTCAGCAACCAAAAATTGATATTAAAAATGATAATTTATATACTTATAATTGGCCAGGAAACGTTAGGGAATTAAGAAATTTAGTAGAAAGAGTGACTATTTTATCTGCTAATGAAAGTAAGGAAAATATAAATAAATTACTAGATGATATTTTATCTTCCGCGACTTCTTTAGAAAGCGATCAGTCTCTAATAGAAAAATCTTTTTCTTCACCTCTTAAAGAAGCACGAGAGCATTTTGAAAAAGAATATTTAACTACTCAATTGAAAAAAAATCATGGGAATATTTCTAAAACAGCTGACTTTATTGGAATGGAAAGGTCTGCACTTCATAGAAAATTAAAATCTTTAGGAATAAAAGGTATCAATTAAAATGAACATAATAATTTGTGGAGCCGGCAAGGTAGGCTTTTCAATAAGTAAACAATTATCTGCTCAAGGTCATTCAGTTACGGTAATAGATCAATCTTCTGAAGATATTAAAAAAATTAATGATACCCAAGATGTGAAAGGCATTGTTGGAAGAGCTACCCTTCCAACTGTTTTAGAAAATGCGGGGGCAGAAAACGCAGATATGGTAATTGCAGTGACTAGAAACGATGAAACTAATATGATTGTATGCCAACTTGCTAGCTCACTTTTTAATGTTTCGAAAAAAATTGCACGAATAAGAACTAAAGATTTTTTAGAAGGAAAATGGGGTAAGTTATACAACAAATCTAACATTCCAATTGATGTAATTATCTCTCCAGAACTAGAGGTTGCTAAATCACTTTACAGAAGACTAGAAGCACCAGGAGCATTAGATAATGTTCCTTTTGGAAACGGAAAAGTTAAAATGCTGGAAATTTCAATAGAAAAAAATTGTCCGATTAAAAATATACCATTAAAAGATTTAACAAAAAAATTTCCAGACTTTAAAGCAAAAGTTTTAGGAGCTTTAAGAAAAGAAAAATTTATATATCTAAAAAAAAATGACAAGATGCTTGAAGATGATAATGTTTACGTTGTTGTGAGTAGTGATCAATTAAACCCAATACTTAAAGCATTTGGTCATGAAGAAAAAACTGCAAAAAATATTTTAATAATAGGCGGAGGAAATATAGGTTTAAATTTAGCTAAGATGCTCGAGTCAAATTTCGAAGATATTAGAATTAAGATAATTGAAAAAGATAAAAAAAGAGCTGAAGAAATTGCTAATGAGCTATCTTCTTCAATTGTAATTAATGGTGATGCTTTGGATGAAGAAATCCTCAAAGAGGCAAATTTAGAGGATTCCGAAACAGTTTTAGCATTAACTAATGATGATGAAAATAATATGATGGCTTGTGTATTAGCAGAAAAGACAGGACTTAAAAAAAGAACGATAGCCATAGTTAACAAGACAAATTACAACTTGTTACAAGACTCATTAAATATAGACGACCTTGTTGATCCAAGGATGACAACTGTTTCAAGAATTATGGAACATGTCCATCGAGGAACAATTGGAACAGTTTATTCTCTTTTAGATGGAGAATACGAATTTATAGAAGCGAAAATTTTAGAAAAATCTGAGTTATTAAATAAAAAAATTAGAGACTCAAACTTACCGGAAGATATAAGAATAGGAGCAATAGTTAGAAAAGATCAAGTAATCATCCCTAGGTCAAATTTTGTTTTTGAAAAGAATGATCTTGTAGTTTTTCTTGCAAAAAGAGAACAATTAAAAGAAGTTGAAAGTATTTTTAGTGTTAGTTCTATCTAATAATGAATTTAAAAAGAGTCAGTTATTATTTAAGTTTTTTTTGTTTTCCTATTAGCATTTTAGCTTTTATTAATATCTTATATTCATCTTACTTTGATTATTTTTTAAGTATACATTCTTATATAACCACTCTTTTAATATCTTTTCTGGTTGGTCTAGGACTTTTTTTTATTGGAAAAAAATCTGAAAAAAAAATTCATTTTATAGAACAGTTAATATTAATAATCTCAGTTTATTTGCTAATATCTTTTTTTATAGCTTTGCCTTTCTATTTAAGCAATTATCAGGTTACTCTTTTAAACTCTTTTTTTGAAGCTATCTCAGGTATTACTGGAACTGGTTTTTCAATTTTTAAAGATATTAAATATCTTGATCCAACTTTGATATTATGGAGATCTTCTTCTCAGTGGTTAGGAGGATTGTATTTTTTGTATTTTTTAATTTTGATCTTCTCTAATAAAATATTCAATTAACAAAGGAATGAATTAACTTATTCAGGAGATGGTAATATTAATTCAGAGTCTAATATTAAAGATTTATTATTAAAAATTTTTATTTTGTATTCGATTTTAAGTTTAGTAATTTTTTTACTATTAAATATTTCAGGGATAAGAATGTTTAATTCCTTAAATTTGAGCATGAGTTTGATTTCTGCTGGAGGGTTTTTACCCACGGATTCGTTAGAAAAAATAATTAAATCAAATCCACAAAAATTAACATTTATATTTTCATTGTTAATATCATTATTAAATTTTTTTTTGATCTTAAATGTTTTTCAAAAGAAGGTTATCATCCGTGATCATAAAGAAGATCTGTATTTAGTAATTTTGTCTATTATTTTTATTTTTCTTATTTATTTTAATAACAATAGTGGATTTAACATAGTAATAAGTGTTTTAAGTAGTTTAAGTAATTCTGGCTTGTCACTAATAAGTTCTGATAATAATTTAAGCTTGTACTTTATATTAATTACAGTTGTAGGAGGATCTTTAATTTCAAACACATCTGGAATCAAATTCACAAGAATTTATATTCTCTTAAAGACTGTTTTTTCAGAAATGATTAAGCTGATTAGCCCCAACAGTATAATAAATAGAAATATATTTGACTCAGATAAAAAAATTACAGATGAAAATGTAAAAATTTCTTTTTTAATTTTTATCTCTTTTTTTATAAGTTTATTCTTACTTTCTGGAATTTTAATAGTGGATAATATTGATTTTGAGGAGTCATTTAAATTATCAATTTTAACTATTACCAATACAACAATCTCTGCGATGTATGGTATAGAGAGGTTAGATTTTGCAAATTTACTAACAACTTCTAAATTAAGTTTGATTATCTTTATGATAATTGGAAAAATTGAGCTAATATCGTTTTTTTTAATTATCAAAAAAATATTTTTTAAAGATTAGTATGTCTAAAATTGTGATAATAGGCGCTGGAGCCATGGGATCTGCTTTTTCTGCACCTTGTTTAGACAACAATCATGATGTGAATATTATTGGTACACATCTTGAAGATGAGTTTATTGATAATTTAAAAAAGAATAACAATTTTCATCCAGGTCTAAATACTAAAGTTCCGGATAAAATAAAAATTTTTAAATTTGAAAAATTTAGTGAAATTCTTAAATCTAATGTGGATTTGATCGTTTTAGGCATAAGTTCGAAAGGAATTGATTGGTCCGCCGAGGAATTAAGCAAAATTTACAAGACTAGCAAAATGCCTAACTTACTTATGTTAACTAAAGGACTGAGTATTCATGAAAATAAATATGAACTTTTAGTAGATAAGCTTAAAAGATTGTTATTATCAAAAGCTATATCTAGATCTAATATTTCAGCTGTTGGAGGACCTTGCTTGGCAGCGGGTTTAGCAAATAGAATTCACAGCAGTGTAGTTATAGCCAATGAAGAAATTGAAACTGCAAAGAAAATAGCTGATATGCTAAATACTAATTACTATCACACCTCTTATTCTGATGATTTAAATGGAGTAGAGGTGTCAGCAGCAATAAAAAATATTTTTTCAATGGCTGTAGGAGCTGCAAAGGGACTAAGCAGCGCAAAAGCCTCAAAAGAGGTTAGAGAACAAAATTATTTAAATACAGCTTCAGCTTTAATAAAACAGTCTATTCATGAAATGGAAATATTTGTTGAACATTTAAAAGGAAAAAAAGAAACTGTTAAAGGATTGGCTGGTTTAGGAGATTTATATGTAAGTTCTGGTGGAGGTAGAAATGCAAAAATGGGCTCTTATATAGGAGAAGGCCTTACATTTTCTAAAGCAAAGAAAACAAAAATGGAAAAAGTTACAGTCGAAGGAGCTGATTTAGTTATTGAAATTGGCAAAAAGGTAAAGGAAGATTTTGATGAAAAAAAATTACCATTAATGATTGGCATGATTGATGCAATCTTAGAGGATAAAAAACTTGATTTAAAATGGGATTTATTTAGATGAAAAAAATTTTGATAGTATTGTTAACATTAATTATTCATACTCAGGTATTTGCTAATGATAATGAAAATTCAAAAGTTACTACTAGTGTTTCTGATCAGCTCAAAACTTTACAGGATCTTTACAAGTCCGGTGTATTGAGTGGGTATGAATACGAAAAAGAAAAAAAGAGAATTTTAAATAATTAAAATGAAAAAATTTATAATATCTATTGATGCTGGAACTACATCAAATAGATCGATTTTATTTGATTTAAAAGGAAAACCAATTTTTTCATCTCAAAAAGAATTTACACAATATTTCCCTAAAAGTGGTTGGGTAGAGCACGATCCAGATGAAATTTGGAGAACAACTATTAAAACATTAAGAGATGTAATTGGTAAAGCAAAAAAATTAAGAGGTAAAATTTTAAGCATAGGGATTACAAATCAAAGAGAAACGACGGTTCTTTGGAATATGAAAACTGGAAAACCTGTTTATAGAGCAATTGTTTGGCAAGACAGAAGACAAGAAGAGTTTTGTAAAAAATTGAGGAGACAAAATAAAGATACAATGATTTTTAATAAAACTGGTTTGTTAATCGATTCATACTTTTCAGGAACGAAAATAAAATGGATATTAGACAATGTTCCAAAAGCTAAACAATTAATGAATAAAAAACAATTGTTGTTTGGAACTATTGATAGTTTTTTAATTTGGAAACTTACTAAAGGCAAAGTTCACGCGACTGATGCTACTAACGCTAGTAGGACTATGATTTATAATATTTCATCAAATAAATGGGATGATGCAATTCTAAAATTACTCAAAATTAAAAACCATATTCTTCCAGAAGTTAAAGATTGCGCTGATGATTATGGTAATACAGACTCTTCAATTACTGGAATATCAATACCTATTAATGGAGTAGTCGGCGATCAACAATCTGCAACAATAGGTCAATGTTGTTTTGAACCAGGTTCATTAAAGAGTACATATGGAACAGGAGCGTTTGTTTTATTAAATACAGGAAATAAAAAGATTTATTCCAAAAATAGATTATTAACTACAATTGCATACAGAATTAATGGCAAAACGACTTATGCTATGGAAGGATCAATTTTTATAGCAGGAGCAGGAGTTCAGTGGTTGAGAGATAGAATGAAGTTTTTTAAAAAAGCTCCAGAGACTGAAAGAATTATTAAAAAACTAAAAGACAATAATGGAATCTATTTAGTGCCTGCTTTTACTGGTCTTGGAGCACCTCATTGGAATGCAAATTCAAGAGGTGTATTAAGTGGAATCACAAGAGATACAAAACCTGAAGAAATAATAAGAGCTACTATAGAGGCGGTAGCTTATCAGACTTATGACTTATTTGAAGCAATGAAACACGACGGTTTAAGACCAAGAATAGTAAAGGTTGATGGTGGCATGGTAATGAATAATTGGTTTTCACAATTTTTATCAGATGTTGTAAATGTTAAAGTCCTCAGACCAAGAGTTCAAGAAACAACTGCGGCAGGAGCTGCATTTATGGCTGGTCTTAAAATTGGGGTATACAAATCTTTAAAAGATATTTCTAAAAATTGGCAAATAGATCGAAAATTTTCACCAAAAATGCATTCTAAAAAAAGAAATGTTTTAATCAAAGGCTGGTCTACGGCTATTAAAAGAACATTAATTAATTAAAAACAATCTCTAGTTGAATAGACCAAAGAAACATCTGTACAATTTTGTAAGATTTTGTTTCAATTAAAAAATAAACAACAATGGGGGAATTAATGTTTAAAACATTGAAAACTATAATGGCTGTTGCTGTTTCACTTTCTCTTTTAGCTACTTCCGTAAGCGCTGACGCAATTAAGAAGTGGGCTACTGGTGAGTTTAGTCTTTCTACACTTTCTGAAAAAGAAAGAATTAAAGAACTAAAATGGTTCCAAGATGCTGCGAAGCCATTCAAGGGAATGTCTATCAAAGTATTATCTGAAACTATTCCTACTCACGAGTATGAGTCAAAAGTTTTAACCAAAGCTTTTGAGGAAATAACTGGGATTAAAGTTAATCATCAGTTACTTGGTGAAGGTGATGTAGTAATGGCAGTACAAACACAAATGCAAACTAACGTAAGTATTTACGATGCTTATATCAATGACTCTGATTTGATCGGTACTCATGCTAGAATGCAACAAGCTGTTAATTTGACGAAATGGATGGCTGGAGAAGGTAAAGATGTAACTTTACCAACTTTAGACTTAGATGATTTCATTGGTAAACAGTTTACTACAGGTCCAGATGGCGACTTATATCAAATGCCTGACCAACAATTTGCTAACCTATATTGGTTTAGAAAAGATTGGTTCGATAGACCTGAAATCAAAAAAGGTTTTAAAGCCAAATATGGATACGATTTAGGTGTTCCTTTAAATTGGTCTGCTTATGAAGATATCGCCAAATATTTCTCAGAAGATGTGAAGAAAATTGACGGTGTTCAAATTTATGGTCACATGGACTACGGCAAAAGAGCTCCTGACTTAGGTTGGAGAATGACTGATGCTTGGTTATCAATGGCTGGAGCAGGTGATGTTGGAAAACCTAATGGAATACCAGTAGACGAATGGGGAATAAGAATGGAAAAAGGTTCTTGTAACCCAGTTGGAGCTTCTGTAACTAGAGGTGGAGCTGCTAATGGTCCTGCTGCTGTATACGCTATTAGAAAATGGGATGAATGGTTAAGAAACTATGCACCTCCAGGTGCTGCGGCTATGGACTTCTATCAGTCTCTACCGTCTTTATCTTCTGGAAACGTTGCTCAGCAAATTTTCTGGTACACAGCGTTCACGGCGTCTTTAGTAGGAAAAAATCCTAATAATAAAGTTGTTGATGCTGACGGTAAACCATTATGGAGAATGGGTCCGTCACCAAAAGGACCTTATTGGGAACAAGGCATGAAGCTTGGATATCAAGATGCTGGATCTTGGACTTTATTTAAGTCTACACCAGTTAAAAATAGAAAAGCTGCATGGTTATACGCTCAATTCGTTGTATCAAAAACAGTTGATCTTAAGAAAAGTCACGTTGGTTTAACTATCATTAGAGATAGTTCTATCGATCATAAGTCTTTCACAGAAAGAGCTGATGCATTAGGTGGACTTGTAGAGTTCTATAGATCTGACAACAGAAATATTTGGTCACCAACAGGTATTAACGTTCCGGATTATCCGAAACTTGCACAAATCTGGTGGCAACAAATTGGAGATGTAAACTCAGGTGCGTTTACTCCACAACAGGCTATGGATCGTCTTGCAGAAGAGATGGACTTAGTAATGTCACGTATGGAAGCTGCTGATAAAGGTAGTAACGCTTACGGTGGATGTGGACCTAGACTTAATAAACCAAGAGAAGCTTCTTATTGGTTAAATAAAAAAGGTTCACCAAAAGCGAAACGTAACGAGAAACCTCAAGGTAAAACTGTTCCTTACGCAAAAGCTTGGAAATAGTAAGAGGTTAATCTAAATTGAAAAAGGGGGCACTTGGCTGCCCCCTTTTTTTAAAATTAAATTTTAAATTATGAGTCTAGAATTAAAAAACGTAGAAAAAAAAATTGGAGTAGAGACTCATATTCACCCTACAAATCTTAAGCTAGAAAAAAATACAATCAATGTACTGTTAGGTTCTACCTTAGCTGGAAAAACTACTTTAATGCAAATAATGGCTGGTTTAGACAAACCAACGTCAGGTGAGATATGGTTTAATGAAGAGAATGTAACTGGAATGAAAGTTCAAAAAAGAAATTGTTCCATGGTTTATCAGCAGTTTATTAACTATCCAAATTATACGGTTTACGAAAATATTGCCTCACCTTTAGTGATTACAAATGTCAATTCCGATGAGATTAAACAAAGAGTAGGAAAAGTTGCAGAATTATTAAAATTGTCAGCAATGTTAAATAAGAAACCCGATGAATTATCAGGTGGCCAGCAACAAAGAACAGCTTTAGCAAGGGCTCTAGTAAAAGACTCTGATTTAATTTTATTGGATGAACCTTTAGCAAATTTAGATTTTAAACTAAGAGAAGAACTAAGAGAAGAATTGCCAAAATTATTTGAAGATAGAGATTGTATAGTTGTTTATGCCACAACAGAGCCATCAGATGCACTAATGATAGGTGGAAACACAGCTACATTACTAGAGGGAAAAGTTATTCAATACGGAAAAACTTTAGATGTTTATAATAAGCCTGAAAATTTAATCTCTGCTAAAGTTTTTAGCGATCCTCCTATGAATATTGCTGAAATTAAAAAAAAACGGTGACACGTGTAAATTAACTAACAATAATCTTCAATGGAAATCTACAGCAAAAATAAAAGATGGAACTTATAAAATAGGAATAAGGCCGCACAATATTACTACTTATAAAGAAGGTGATAATTTCGTTGAAATAAAAGGGAGGGTCCAAATTTCTGAATTAAGTGGATCAGAAAGTTTAATTCATTTTACAAACGGTAATTTAAACTGGGTTTCATTATCTAATGGTATTCAACAAAAAAATGTAGGTGAAGATACAAAATTATACATGAACACTGATGAATTTTTATATTTCGATCAAAATAACAGGCTGGTAAACAATGGCTAAAATTACTTTGAAAGATTTAAGTCACAGTTATTTGGAAAAGCAAAATAGCAATGCTGACTGGGCTCTTAGGGAAGTCAATATAGATTGGAAAGATGGAGGAGCGTACGCACTTTTAGGTCCATCAGGATGTGGAAAGACTACTTTATTAAATATTGTATCAGGATTATTAAAGCCTACAAAAGGTAGCGTATTATTTGATAATAAAGATATAACATCTTTAAGTCCAGTTGAAAGAGATATTGCTCAAATATTTCAGTTTCCAGTTATTTACGACACTATGACTGTTTATGATAATTTAGCTTTTCCATTAAAAAATCGAGGTCTTTCAGAAACAGATATTGCATCTAAAGTAAAAGAGATTGCCGAGATGCTTGAATTAACTTCAACCTTAAATAATAGAGCTTCAGGCTTAACAGCTGATGGTAAACAAAAAATTTCTTTAGGTAGAGGACTCGTCAGATCAGACGTAAACGTAATTATGTTCGATGAGCCGCTAACAGTTATAGATCCACACCTTAAATGGGTTTTAAGATCTAAATTAAAAGAACTACATCAAAAAATTAATCGAACAATGATTTATGTAACACATGATCAAACAGAAGCCCTAACTTTTGCTGATCAAGTTGTAGTAATGCATGAAGGTCAAATTGTTCAAACAGGAACACCCGTTGATCTTTTTGAAAAACCCAAGCATACTTTTGTTGGACATTTCATTGGCTCTCCTGGAATGAATATATTACCGTGTGAAATAAAAGATGGTGAGATTAATTTTAGTGGTCAAAAAATTCAAAGCCATAAGAATATAAAAGAATCAAACTTTAAGAAAACACAATTAGGTATTAGACCAGAGTTTATTAATTTTTCTAATAACGGAATCCCAGTAAAAATAAAAAGAGTAAGCAATACTGGAAGACATAAAATTATTGATACTGAAAGCAGTGGAGGGAATATAAAAATTTTATCAAATTCTTCTACAGAAATTCCAAGCGGAAGCGCTCATATAACTTTTAATCAAAAATATACATACGTGTATGGAGATAACTGGATAATAGAATAATGAATAAAACTATTAATCAAAAAGCTTGGTTTTTTGTAATTCCAGTATTTGTTCTCGTTGCATTTAATGCTGCAATCCCTTTAATGACTGTAGTAAATTATTCATTTCAGGAAACTTTCGGTAACAATGTGTTTGCTTGGGAAGGAACAAGATGGTTTAAACAAATTTTATTATCTGAAAGATTTCATGCGGCTCTCGGTAGACAAATTGCTTTTACTTTTATCATTCTTCTAATTCAGATCCCATTAGGAATAGGAATAGCTTTAACGATGCCGAAAAAAGGTTGGGGAGTTCCAGTTTGTTTAATTTTGATGTCAATGCCACTTCTTATTCCTTGGAATGTTGTTGGAGCGATGTGGAATATTTTTGCTTTACCTGATATTGGATTTCTAGGTCATTCACTTAACGGATTAGGCTTTGATTACAACTTTACCCAGCAACCTGGAGATGCTTGGTTTACAACAATACTAATGGATGTTTGGCATTGGACTTCCTTAGTAGTGCTTTTATCATACGCAGGACTTAATTCTATCCAGCCAGCCTATTACCAAGCAGCAGAAATTGACGGAGCTAGCAGATGGGCGACATTTAGATATATAGAACTACCAAAAATGAAAAAAGTTTTAACGTTGGCTATTCTTTTAAGATTTATGGACAGTTTTATGATTTATACAGAACCTTTTGTTTTAACGGGAGGTGGACCAGGAAATACTACAGCTTTCTTATCAATAGACTTAGTAAAAATGGCCTTAGGTCAATTTGATTTAGGCCCAGCCGCGGCAATGTCATTAATTTATTTCTTTATTGTTCTTCTAGTTTGTTGGGTATTTTATAATCTAATGATGAAAAACGAGGCTCAGTCATGAAAAAATATAAGTGGTTAGTGCCCACATTATATATAATTTTTTTGATGTTACCAATTTATTGGCTAATTAATATGTCGTTTAAGACAACTACAGAAATCATAAATACATATTCTTTGTGGCCACAGAAATTTACTACTGAAAATTATGTTAAAATTTTTACAGATAGCACATGGTACATGGGTTACGTAAATTCCATTACTTATACAGTATTTAACACTGTTATCTCGGTAGCAGCTGCATTGCCAGCAGCCTATGCCTTCTCTAGATATAAATTTTTAGGTGATAAGCATTTATTCTTTTGGTTATTAACTAACAGAATGGCTCCTCCGGCAGTTTTTGCTTTACCATTTTTTCAGTTTTATTCTTCTGTAAATCTATTTGATACACATATTGCTGTTGCATTATCACACTGTTTATTTAATATTCCATTAGCCGTTTGGATCTTAGAGGGTTTTATGTCTGCAGTTCCAAAAGAATTAGACGAAACAGCTTATGTAGACGGGTATTCATTTGGAAGATTCTTTTTCAAAATTTTTGTTCCAACAATTGCTGCAGGTATAGGAATAACAATGTTTTTCTGTTTTATGTTTTCATGGGTTGAATTATTACTAGCTAAGACATTAACAGCGACAGAAGCGAAACCAATAGCTGCTACTATGACAAGAACAGCTAGTACTTCAGGGTATGAATTAGGATTATTAGCAGCAGCAGGAACTTTAACAATAATACCAGGAGCAATTGTAATTTACTTTGTTAAAGATTATATTGCTAAAGGGTTTGCAATGGGAAGGGTTTAATGTTTTCAAAATTAAGTGCAGCAACCTGGGGAGAAGTGGGAAAAGCTAAAGAAAAAGGTTTTTTTGATTTTGACTTATTTTCGTGGATGGCTTGGACATGGCAAACGGCTGCTTTTTTTATTTTTATAGCATTGTGTATAACGGTAATGCTTATTTGGGAAAAAAAAGTCCCGGGCGGATCTCCGAGAAAAGGTGTTTTGGGTTTAGATACAACTAGGGGTGATAGATTATTTGTTTCTTTATTGGGAAGTGCGTTTATTCATTTAGCATGGTTAGGTCTTATTGGTAGTTTCTTGTGGATAGCATCAATTATTTGTGTTGCTTATTTTATTGTTGTATTTAAATACGTATAACAAATGGTCAAAGTAGGAATTAATGGTTTTGGAAGAATAGGGCGGCTTATCTTAAGAGCTTTATTAGAAAACTATAAAGGTAAAATTCAAGTAGTAGGCATTAATGATCTTGGTTCTATAGAAGCCAACGCTCATCTAATAAAATTTGATAGCACACATGGTACATTAAATCATGATGTAAAGACAACTAAAGAAGGTTTTCAAATAGGAGATCAAAATATTAAAGTTTTTGCTGAGAGAGATCCGTCTAAATTACCTTGGGGAAAAATTGGAGCAGATGTTGTTTTAGAATGTACTGGTTTTTTTTTAGATAAAAAATCGGCTGGCAAACATATAGAGGCAGGTACTAAAAAAGTAATAATTTCTGCCCCCGCAAAGGAAGTAGATTTTACAGTTGTTCAAGGAGTAAATAGCAAAGATTTGAAAAAAGAACATAATGTAATTTCTAATGGCTCTTGCACTACAAACTGTTTAGCACCAGTTGCTATGGTTCTAGAAAATACTTTTGGTATTGAATATGGATATATGACTACTATTCACAGCTACACAGGAGATCAAAAACTTTTAGATACTCTTCATAAAGACTTAAGAAGAGCTAGGGCTTCAGGTGATGCAATGATACCAACATCTACAGGAGCAGCTAAAGCAATGAGTTTAGTTTTGCCTAGTTTAAAAGGCAAACTTGATGGAACAGCTATTAGAGTGCCAACGCCTAACGTTTCTTTAATTGATCTTACATTTGTAACCAATAAAGAGGTAACCACTGAAAATATTAATGAAGCTATGAACAAAGCAGCTAAAGGACCTTTGAAAGGAATATTGGCGACAAATTCAGCTCCTTTAGTTTCTAAAGATTTTAACCATAATCCACATAGTTCAATTTTTGATTTAACACAGACTCAAGTTATAAAAGGAAAATTTAGTAGAGTATTATCTTGGTATGATAATGAATGGGGTTTTTCTAATCGAATGTGTGATACTGCTATTCAGATCGCAACTTTGATTTGATTGATTTTTCAGCCTCTTCAATTAACAGTAAAGTATTTGATGGAATATCTAATTTATTGATTATATTTTTTTTATTAGTCAAAATTTGATTTAATTGCTTATCTCTTTTAAAATTTTGTAAATCATTTACTGCATTTAAAATTTCATCAATGCTATAGTTTTCATCCATTGATTATTCATACCATTAATTATATAAAGTTAAAACAAATAATATGAATAATAAAAATACCAACTTAATTGTAAATAAATTAGTTAAAGCCTTTTTAAAAAATAAAATTATTTCACCTATTCCAAGTCGTTATACGAGGAAGTTATCACAAGCCAATAAATTCAGAAAACTTTGTGAAAAAAAAATTACAAAACCGGTAATTG
>CACKCD010000015.1 GCA_902598595.1 uncultured Pelagibacteraceae bacterium | reverse complement strand
CGGAATTTGATAGAAACACTATTCTTATATCATCTAAAGATAACAATATAAATTTTAGGGCAAGTGGATCTATAATTAAATTTGAGGGATTTTTAAAAGTTTATCAAGTTCAAGAAACAGATGAAGATGCTAAAAATATATTGCCTGAAGTTAAATCTGGTGAAGCAATAAGCATACTTAAACTAAATGACGAACAACATTTTACAGACCCGCCCCCTAGATACTCAGAAGCAAGTTTGGTAAAAAAAATGGAAGAATTGGGTATTGGAAGACCTTCAACTTACGCAAGCATTATATCAGTATTATCAACTAGAAATTACGTAGAACAAGTAAATAAGCGATTTCACCCAACAGATAGAGGAAAATTAATCTCAGCTTTTCTAGAAAAATTATTTTCCAAATATGTAGATTATAATTTTACAGCAGATTTAGAAAATCAATTAGATGAAATTACCAGTGGAAAAATTGAATGGGTAGAAGTTTTGAATAATTTTTGGAAAGATTTCTACGAAAATGTTGGAAAAGTAAAAGAAAAAAGAACACGTGAAGTATTGGATTTATTAAATGAAAGCTTGGGAGCTCTCATATTTGATAGAGATTCTAACGATTCTATAGATAGAAAATGCAAATTATGTTCTAACGGTGAGTTAAGTCTTAAAAATAGTTTTAGAGGAGGAGCATTTATTGGTTGCTCTAATTATCCTGAATGTAAATTTACAAGGCCTCTATCAAAAGCAAAAGCTGCTGCTCAATATAATTTAGCTGAACCAAAATTATTAGGGCAAAATGATTATGGTAAAGATATATATTTAAAAAATGGAAGATTTGGTCCTTATTTACAATACGAAAAAGAATTAGAAAATGTCGAAGATGCTCCAAAAAAAAAAGGTAAAAAAAATAAAAAGAAAGAAAATGATCATCTTCGAAATGTCTCAATCCCTAAAGGAATTGAAGTTGACAGCGTTAATTTGGAACAAGCAAAATTTCTTTGTTCGCTTCCAAAAGTTTTAGGACAAGATCCAGATACTGGGAAAGATATAACTTTAAACTCTGGAAGATTTGGTCCTTACTTGAAATGTGAAAACAAATCAGCAAGATTAGAAAATGTTGAAGAAATTTTTACAATTGGTATTAACCGAGCTATTACAATGATCGCAGAGGCGAAACCTGGTCGGATATCATCGTCAATGATAAAAGATCTTGGAGAACATCCAGAAGATAAAAAACCTGTTAGAGTAATGAAAGGACAATTTGGACCTTATATTAAATATAAATCATTAAATGCAACTATTCCTGAAGAAAAAGATCCAAATGAATTAACAATGGAGGAGGCATTAATACTAATAGAAAAAAGAAGAGAATATGATAAGTCTAAGAAAAAGAAAAAAAAATGAAAAATATTTTTTATATTATAATTTTTTCTCTACTAGTTAATATCAATCTATTTGCAGAACAAAAATGTAATGAATTACCGGGCTTTAAGAAGATTGGAAAAGATTCTGAAGAGTATATAAAGTGTATGGCTAAAAAAACAAAAGAATTAAGTAAAAAAGGTTTAAAAAAACTTAATACAGACTCAAAATTAACAGATTGGATTAAAAAAAAATTAGATAAATGAGTATAGCAGACAAAAAATTGGAAGAACTTAGTATAAAATTACCTAATCCAAAAAACCCTGTTGGTGCTTATGCGGCAAGTAAAATTGTTGGAAATTTACTTTATATATCTGGTCAAATTTCAATTAATCATAAAGGTGATCTTATAAAGGGAAAAGTGGGAAAAGATTTAGATGTAAACCAGGGTTATGAAGCAGCAAAAAGATGTGGATTAGCAATAATTTCACAAGTTAAAAAAGCATGTAATAATGACTTATCAAAAGTAAAATCATGTATAAAATTAACAGGATATGTCAATTCTACAGATAATTTTATAGATCAACCCAAAGTAATAAATGGAGCATCTGAAATTATTACTAAAGTTTTTGATAATCAAGATTTACATACAAGAGCAGCTATAAGCTCTAATAGTTTACCATTGGGTGTTGCTGTAGAAGTTGATGCAATATTTGAAATTAATTAATATTAGGTCTACCTACGGAATAATATTTTATCTTTTTATCTCTCATTTGATCTAAATTGTATAGATTTCTTAGATCATAAATCTTTAAATTTTTATTCTTATTAATTTTTTTAAAGTCAATTGATTTAAATTCATCCCATTCCGTGAGTAAAATAATTAGGTCAGCATTTTGACAGTTATTGATTATATTATTTTCATATTTACAATTTTTAATTTTTAGAAACTCTTTTTTTTTACCTGAAGGATCATAATATGAAACTTTTGCTCCTTTTTTACAAAGATAAGGTATCATTTTTAGGCTTGTCGAATCTCTCATATCGTCTGTATTTGGTTTAAATGTAACTCCTAAAAAAGCTATCTTTTTATTTCTGACATTAGAACCAATTATTTTATGAATTCTTTTAGTATGTAAATTTACTCTATTTTGATTAGACTTAATAACTGATTTAACAATTGAAAGATCTATTTTATTTTTATCTGCAATAGAGACTAAGCCTTTTGTATCTTTAGGAAAACATGAGCCTCCATAAGCAGGGCCTGCTCTTAAAAATCTACTTCCTATTCTATCGTCAGAACCTATACCTAAAGAGATATCTTCAACATTAACTCCAGTTTTTTCGCATAAATTTGATATTTCATTAATAAATGTAATTTTAGTAGCCAGAAAAGCGTTTGAAGCATACTTGATTAATTCTGCTCCCCTCCTAGATGTTGTAAAAAATTTAGCCCCCTTACTTATTAGAGGAGTATATAGATTTTTCATTTTTTTAAAAATCTTTTTGTTATTTGAACCAATGACAATTCTATCAGGATATCTAAAATCTCTAATCGCATCACCCTCTCTTAAAAATTCGGGGTTAGAAATTACTTCAAAATTTTTCTTTTTTAGTTTTTTAAATATTTTTTCTATTTCATCGCCTGTTCCAACAGGGACAGTTGATTTTGTTACAATAATTTTCTTATTTTTTGTTGAAGAAATGATTTCCTTAATTGATTTATAAACGTAAGATAAATCTACTTTAAGAGAATCTTTTTTAGTAGGTGTACCAACACAAATAAAAATTATGTCCGAAGAGTTTACAGCCTTTTTTAAATCTGTTGTAAAAATTAATCTTTTAGCTGTATAATTTTTTTTAATTAACTCATTTAAACCAGGCTCATAAATAGGAGAAATACCTAAATTTAATTTGTTTATTTTTAAAACATCTTTATCAACACAATATACTTGATTTCCTATATCAGCAAAACACGTGCCACTTACTAAGCCAACATATCCTGTTCCTATCATACATAATTTCATAATAATGTTATAATTTTGAAATTATTAAGTTTGACTTGATGTAGCTCTCAAGAGTACCTGAGTCCAAATATTTTCCTCTAAAGATATTTCCATAAAATTTTTCACCTCTTTCAATTAAAGTTTTAATTGCATCTGTTATATGTATCTCTCCACCTTTTCCTTTTTTTTGATCTTTCAAAACGGAAATAATTTTTTTAGGTAAGATATATCTTCCAATTATGGCATAATTTGATGGTGCCTCTCTTAATTTAGGCTTTTCAATTACCTCATTAATTGAGAAAGAATGTTTTTTTTTGTTTTGAACCCCTAAGATACCCCATCTTGAGACTGTTCTTCTTTCTACTTTTCTAGTTGCTATTACAGAAGCCTTTGTTTTGTTATGCAAAGAAATCATTTCTTTTGAACAATTTTTTTTGATAATTAAATCATCAGCAAGAAGCATCAAAAAATATTTATCTTTTAAATATTTTTTGCATTTTAAAACAGCGGCTCCTGTTCCATCAGGTTTATTTTGATATACAAATTTTATCATCTTTTGATATTTTTTAATTCTTTTGAAAATTTTTTTTAATTTTTTGTCTTTTTTTTTCTTTTTAATTAATCTCTTATAAAAAATATCATTGAAAAAATAATTTTTTATAATAGGTCTATTTTTAGGAACTATAAAAATGAATTGTTTGATTCCAGCTTGAACACATTCTTCTAGTATATACTCTAAATTTGGCTTACCATTTAATGGCAGTAATTCTTTTTGAATTACACTAGTTAAAGGAAGCAATCTAGTTCCTAAACCTGCTAGTGGAATAATTGCTTGTTTTATCATATGATTCTTTTAATACTTAATACCATTACAGTAAATAGATGAAAATATTTAAAAGTAAACATAAATTACAAAAAGAGATTTTACATATCAAAAATATATCTTTTGTACCTACAATGGGTGGTTTACACAAAGGGCATGTATCTTTAATTAGAAAATCACAAAGTTTCAAAGGAAAAACATTAGTTTCAATCTTTGTTAATCCGAAGCAATTTAATGAAAAAAAAGATTTTCTTAATTATCCACGTAATTTAAAAAAAGATTTAATATTACTAAAACATTTAAATATTGATTATATTTATATTCCAACTTTTAAAGATATCTTTTCATTTAAAGTTAAAAATAAAATATATCTAGATAGTTTCTCAAAAAAACTCTGTGGCAAAACAAGAAAAGGTCATTTTAAAGGAGTTTTAAACATTGTTAATAGATTTTTAGATTTAATAAAACCCAAATATATATTTTTAGGTGTTAAAGACCTTCAACAATCTTACTTAATTAGTAAACATATATTAAAAAGAAAAATTAATACAAGGGTAATTAATTGTAAAACTATAAGAGAAAAAAATGGGGTGGCTTGTTCAACTAGAAATAAAAATTTAAACAAACATCAATTTAAGATAGCTTCTAAAGTGATTAAATACTTAAAAAATAAAAAAAGACTAATTAAAAAAAAATTATCAAATTTTGACTCAATTAATACTAAAAAGGATTTAATCAATTTAGGAGTAACCAAAATTGATTACATAGAATTAATTAATTCAAAGACGTTGAGGAAACCAAGAAATAAAAGAGAAAATTTTAGAATTTTTATTGCTTTTTATCTTAATAAAATAAGATTGATCGATAATATCTAATTTAGAAAGTAATAAGATCCAAGTCCTAAAAAAGACAAAAAACCAATAACATCTGTAATAGTAGTTACAAATACACTTGAAGCTAAAGCAGGATCAATATTCATCTTTTTAAGAGATACAGGAACTAAAATTCCAAATAACCCAGCAACTATCATATTTAAAATCATAGATACTGCAATTAACATTGATAGATTTATTTCTTTAAACCAAAGATGAACTATTATTGCAGTAATGATTGCAAAGATTATTCCATTTAAAATTCCTATAATAAATTCTTTTCCCACAACTCTATTAAAGTTACTTGTAGATAATTCTTTTTTTGCAATAGCTCTTATAGTTACAGCTAAAGTTTGCATTCCTGCATTTCCTCCCATTGATGCAACGATTGGCATTAAAAAAGCTAATGCAACCATTTGCTCTATTGAAGCGCCAAAATTACTTATTACCCAAGTGGCAAGTAATGCGGTAAATAAATTTAATAACAACCAATTAAATCTTCTTTTTGTTTTAATGATTACTGTATCTGTTATTTCTTCGTCACCTACTCCAGCTAACCTTAAAGCATCTTCTTCGGCTTCTTCCTGAACAACTGTTACAACATCATCAGCGGTAATCATGCCTACTAATTTATTATCTTTATTAACAACACCTGCAGAGACTAAATTGTAACTTTCAAATGTATGACCTACTTCTTCTTTATCCATATTAACTGAAATTAAAACTGGCATCTCCCTCATAATAGAATTCATTTTAGAGTCTCTCGATGTCCTTAATACTCTTGATGATGGAACAGTTCCTACCGGCTGAAATTCATTATCTACAATGAAAATTTCTAAAAATTCTTTAGGAAGATCTTTGTTTTCTCTTAAATAATCAATCGTTTGACCTACACTCCAATTACTTGGGACTGCTGTAAACTCTCTCTGCATAATTCTTGCAGCGGAGTCTTCTGGATAGCTTAATCCTTCTTCTAATAAAAATTTATCTTTTGGGGGTAATCTTTTTAATACTGATTCTTTTTTATTTTTTTCTAAATTCTCTAAAATTTTGATTGAGTCATCTGACTCTAATCTTTTCACAATGTTTATTATGGACTCTGTAGATAAAAGTTGAAGCACTTCACTTTGAATTGACTCATTTAATTCTATAAAAATATCTGGATCAATATTAAATTCTTCTAATTCGATAAGTTTTGTTCTCGTTTCGTTAGATAAATTTTCAATTAAATTAGCTACATCAGACTCATGTAAATCTTTAAGTGTTTGATTGATAAATTTTATATCTGAAACTTGAATTTTTTCTGAAAAAGTATTGATAAATTCTTTATTAAAATCAAGATTAACCTTTTTATTTCCTGTTGATTTAACTAAAGTCATAAACACCTTTGATTGTTTTTTGAGACTAATAGTCCATAAAGTGATAAATTTCAAACTAAATGAGCATAGAAATAAAAATTAGTAGAAGACGTATTTCCTATAAAAATGCCATGAAATTTCTTTTAAAACGCGTTGATAAAGTGAAGGAAAATAAAGAAAAAGAATTATTATGGATTTTAGAACACCCTACAACATTTACAGCGGGAATAAGATCCACTGATAATGAAATTATTGATAAAAAAATTAAAATTATAAACACAAATAGAGGAGGGAAAATTACTTTACATAATCCAGGTCAAAAAATCGTTTATTTTGTTTTAAATTTAAATAAAAGAAAAAAAGATATTAGAAAATTAGTATCAACAATTGAAAAAAGTATTATCGAATTTTTAAAAATTTATAAAATTCATGCAAAGAATGATAAAAAAAATATTGGCATCTGGGTAAACAATAAAAAAATAGCTGCTATTGGTTTAAGAGTTAGTAAATGGATAGCTTTTCACGGGTGTTCGATAAATATAAATAATGACATAAAAGAATATTTAAAGATCTTTCCTTGTGGACTGGACAATCGCAAAATAACATCTGTTTATCAAGAAAAAAAAATATCAATAAATAATATAGAAAATAAATTGGCAAAACTTTTTTTAAAAAATATAAGTAATATTTAAAATTCTTCCTTTAAAAATTCTTCAAATTCTTTTCCATACTTGGCCTTAAAATTATATTGAACATTATTTATCATAAACTTAATCTTGTAAGCATGTAACATAAGTTTTTTTTTAACTTTATGTTTTTGTTTATTCTTTCTGTTTATAAAATATTTACTATCCCCTATAATAGGGTTTCCAATATTATACAGTTGTTTTCTCAACTGATGCTTTCTGCCTGTTATTGGATTTAATTCAACATAAGTAAAGTTATCTGAAGTTTTTAAAACTTTTAAATGTGAGACAGCTTTTTGTATTACTTTTTTGCCATTATCATAAGAAATCAAATCATCTTTTAATGTGCAATTTGATTTAGAAACTTTCCCATGAGTCAACGCTATATAAGTTTTATGTATTTTTCTTATTCTAAAAAGAGAAGTAAATAATTGAGCATACTCTCTGGTCTTTGCTACAATCAAAATACCTGAAGTTTCTTTATCAAGTCGATGAACAATATAAGGTTTATATCCATCAAAATATTTTGTTTCTTTTAATACATCTATGATATTTCTAAATGATTTTGTTCCAGATTGAACTGCTATACCTGAAGGTTTATTTATAATTATAAAATTATCGTTATTTTCTACAATATTTTCATCATATTTGTTGAGTTCTTTATTGGAAGGTTTGTACTTAAATACCTTTGGTCTATCTATAACTTTAAATTTTGAAATATCATATATCTCAACAATATCTTCTGCTTGAACTCTATAAGATGATTTTGTTTTTTTTTTATTAATTTTTACTTTATTTAATCTAATAATTTTTTCAATTAATGACTGGGGAAGATTTATCACTTTTTTTTTAAACCATTTATCAAAACGAGAGTTTTGATAGTCCTTTTCAACAATATAGATTTTTGGCATGTAGAGCTTAAACTATTTGCTTGCTACTTTTTGATCTGATTTTTTTTCGTCTTCTTTTTTTTCAACTTTTTTTGGCTTGTCAACTTTTTTAGCCTCTGGATTTCTATCTACTAATTCTATAACTGCCATAGGTGCATCATCACCAGTTCTATAACCAGCTTTTAACACCCTAGAGTAGCCACCTTTTCGTGAGCTGTATCTTTTTGATAATTCTTCGAAGACTTTTGTAACTGATCTTTTATCCTGTAATTTTGAAAAAAGCCGTTTTTTATTACTAAGAATGTTTTTTTTTCCAATCGTAATGACTTTATCAATTTGAGGTTTTAGTTCTTTTGCCTTAGGCAAAGTTGTTACTATTTGCTCATACTTAATTAAAGAATTAAGCATATTTTTAAATAAAGCTTTTCTATGTTCCCCTGTCTTATTTAACTTTCTATAACCAATTCCGTGTCTCATTAATAATTATTTTCTTCTAGTTTCTTTGATAGTTCAGCTATGTTATCTGGGGGCCAATTTGGTATTTCCATCCCTAAATATAAAGACATTGTATTTAAAACTTCTTTAATCTCATTAAGAGACTTTCTACCAAAATTTGGAGTTCTCAACATTTCTGGTTCAGTTTTTTGAACCAAGTCACCGATGTAAATTATATTATCATTTTTTAGACAATTCATTGATCTTACAGAAAGTTCTAGTTCCTCAACTCTTTTTAATAAGTTTCTATTAAATTCTGGTTCTGCAGATTTAACTTCTTTGACTATTTCTCGTGGATCTTCAAAATTAACAAACATTGATAGTTGATCTTGGAAAATTCTAGCAGAATAAGCTATAGCATCTTCAGCTGCGACAGTGCCGTTGGTTTCTACTGTCATAACTAATTTATCATAATCTAATGCACTTCCAGCTCTTGTATTTTCTACTGCAAACGAAACTTTTTTTACTGGGCTGAATAAAGAGTCTATAGAAATTAATCCTAAAGGGCTATCCTCTGATCTATTTTTTGGAGCAGGGACGTATCCTTTTCCATTATTTATCATTAACTCCATATGAAAATTTGTTTTTTCATCTAAATTACAAATAGTTTGTTCAGGGTTTAAAATTTCAACTTCTGGCACTAGAGTAATATCTTTTGCTTTAACCTCTTTAGGTCCTTTTATGTCTAAAATAATCTTTTTTGCGCTCGTTGATGAAGACTTTATAGCTAAATTCTTAACATTTAATACAATATCAGTAACATCTTCTCTAACACCTTTAATTGAAGAAAATTCATGAAGAACACCATCAATCTGAATAGCAGTAACTGCAGCTCCTTGTATTGAAGATAATAAAATTCTTCTCAATGAATTTCCAATTGTTTGTCCAAATCCCTTTTCTAAAGGTTCTGCAACAACCTTAGCTATAGTTTTGTCATCATTGCTTGTGATTTCTAATTTTTCAGGTTTGATTAAAGCTTTCCAGTTTTTATCTATGATATTTGGTGTTGCTTGCATTTATACTCTCCTTCTTTTTGGTGGCCTTGCACCATTATGTGGCATTGGTGTGGTATCTTTTATTGATAAAATTTTGAAACCTCTTGATTGTAAAGATCTTAAAGCTGTTTCTCTTCCAGAACCAGGTCCTTTAACTTGAACAGTCAAAGTTCTTAAACCTTGTTCATAAGCCTTACCTCCCGCATCATCTGCTGCAACTTGTGCTGCATAAGGAGTAGATTTTCTTGATCCCTTGAAACCTTTTGCACCTGCTGAAGACCATGAAACAACATTTCCACTTTCATCTGCTATTGAAACAATTGTGTTATTAAAAGTTGAATAAACATATGCAACTCCAGATGTTATATTTCTTTTAATTTTTTTTTTCTTTTTGAAAGTACTTTCTTTTTTTAATGGCTCAGACTTTTTTTCAGGTACTTTTGTTTCTATTTTTTTTGCTTTCTTTTCCATTAAGAGTTTTAAATTTATTTTTTAAGTGGTGTTAATTTTTTTCCTGCAATAGCGATAGCCTTACCTTTACGTGTTCTAGCATTACATTGTGTTCGTTGACCTCTTACAGGTAATTTTTTTTTATGTCTTGTTCCCCTATAACAAGCCAAATCTACTAAACGTTTAATGTTAACTGAAACTTCTCTTCTTAAATCTCCTTCAACTTTATGATTTGCATCTATAAACTCTCTAATTTTTAAGACTTGTTCCTCAGACAATTCATTAACTCTTTTTGAAGACGGAATATTCAATTTTTCACAAATTTTTTTTGAAGAGAATGGTCCTATGCCATGAATATAAGTCAGGGCTATACTTACAACTTTATTTTGTGGAATATTTATTCCTGCTATTCGCGCCATATATTAATGAGTTAAAGTTTCAAATGCGTATTTATATTGCCTAATTATTTAATGTCAACTCTATATAAGGCCAATTATATCGCTAATTTCGTTATTTATTTGATCAATTGACCTTTCTCCATCAATGACCTTTAATAAATTCAATTTTTTATAATATTCAATAACAGGCTCGGATGATTTTTCGTAAGTATTATATCTTTTGATTGCTATTTCTTCGCTGTCATCAGCTCTTTTTTCTAAAGTTCGTCTCTCTGAAATTCTTTTTTTAATCGTTTCTAAAGAAACTGATAATTTTAGAACTAGATCTATTTTTTGATTATATTTTTGTAATAATTCAGTAAGTGTCTTTGCTTGAACTAAATTTCTTGGATAACCATCAAAAATTAGTCTGTCTTTATATTTATTGTCAGAAATAAAACTCTCAACTAATTTTTTTACCACATTATCTGAAACTAAGTTTCCAGAATTAATGATAGACGAAATTTCTTGCCCTAATTCAGTTTGATTCTTGATTTCATTTCTGAGGACTTGACCAGTAGAGAGTTGATGCAAATTATACTTATTTACAATAAAATCTGCTTGTGTGCCTTTGCCAGCACCTGGAGGTCCAAATATAATTAAATTCATAAAATTAATTATTTTCCGAACTTAGTCTTTCTTATTAAAGATTCATATTGAGAACTCATTAATCTTGTTTGCACTTGAGTTACAGTATCCATAGCTACAACCACAACAATCAAAATTGAAGTTCCACCCAAATAAAAAGGTATAGGATATTTTGCAATTAAAAACTCAGGCATCAAACAAACAAATGTTAAGTATAATGATCCTACTGTAGTTAATCTCATTAAAATACTTTCTATGTATTCAGCGGTTCTCTCTCCAGGTCTTATTCCTGGAATATAACCTCCATATTTTCTTAAATTTTCAGCTGTTTCTTTTGGATTAAAAACGATTGAAGTGTAAAAAAACGCAAAAAATATTATTCCAGAAGCGTATAACAACATGTATAAAGGTTGACCTTGGGTAAACATAGAAGAAATTTTAATTGACAGATCAGACTCCGCAAAACCAAAATTTGTTAAAGTAATAGGTAATAGTAACAAAGCCGAAGCAAAAATTGCTGGAATAACTCCGGCTGTATTTATTTTTAGAGGTAAATGAGAGGACTCCCCTCCGTACATTTTATTACCAACTTGTCTTTTTGGATAATTAATGAGTATCTTTCTCATTGCTCTCTCAAAAAATACTATAAATAAAACAGTAAAAATAACTAACACAAAAATTCCAACAATCATTAATGCAGATAAAGCGCCTGTTCTTCCTAATTCAAATGTAGAGGCTAGTGCTCTAGGAATTTCTGCAACTATTCCGGAAAAAATTATCAAAGAAATACCATTTCCAACTCCTCTTAAAGTTATTTGTTCACCTAACCACATTAAAAAAGTTGTTCCGGCAACCAGTGATATTGTTGTAATTATCCTAAATCCCATTCCAGGTTCTATAACTAAATTTCCTGCATTTTCTAAACCAACAGAAACACCATAACCTTGTAGACAAGCAATTAAAACTGTTCCGTATCTAGTAATTTGAGTTATTTTTTTTCTTCCTATTTCTCCTTGTTCTTTAAGATTCTTAAAATAATCTGAAACACCTGTTAATAATTGAACTATAATAGATGAAGAAATATAAGGCATTATACCTAAAGCAAAAATAGCCATCCTAGTTACAGCGCCGCCTGAAAACATATTAAACATTCCTAGTAAACCTTTTTGGCTTGAAGCCATAATTTCTTTTAGAGCTGCAGGATCAATGCCTGATAGAGGAACGTATGTTCCTAATCTGTATACTATTAAAAGTAAAATTGTAAATAATATTCTATTCTTTAAATCTTTTGCCTGACTAAAAGCACCTGCTGTATTTAAACTTTCACTAGACATAAATAACTATTTTTTTACAATATTTAATTTTCCACCAGCTTTTACAATCTTCTCTTGAGCTTGCTTTGATGCAAAATGAGCAGTTATATCTAACTTTATTTTTATTTCTCCAGCACCCAAAATTTTTAATTTAGAATATTTTTTATTTATAAGCTTTTTTTCTTTTAAATATTTTAAATCCAAAGAATTTTTTAACTCTTTTTTTTTATTTTCATAAATACTTTGAATTTTTGATAAATTTAGAATAGCTAGATCTTTACTATTTAATGATTTAAATCCCCTCTTTGGTAAACGTCTATATAAAGGCATTTGACCACCTTCAAAACTTTTAATTGCTACACCAGATCTAGATTTTTGACCTTTATGACCTCTTGATGATGTTTTGCCTCTACCTGATCCTATTCCTCTACCTACTCTTATTTTTTTTTTATTATTTTTAACTAAGTTATTTAAATTCATTATTCAGCCTCTCTTTTTAAAACTATATCAGAAATTTTTTTTCCTCTTATAGCAGACAAAATCTTTGGTGAATTTTGAGATTTAAGTCCGTTAACACAAGCTTTAAGTACATTATGAGGATTTGCAGACCCAAGAGATTTAGCAACAACATCTTGTACTCCTAAAACCTCACACACTGATCTAATAGGTCCTCCAGCAATAATACCTGTTCCTGCTGGTGCAGCTCTCATAAAAACTTTTCCTGATCCATTTTTGCCTTTAACATCATGGTGTAAAGTTCTACCTTCCTTAAGAGGAATTTGAATTAAATTTCTTTTTGCAACATCGGTAGCTTTTTTTATTGCATCAGGGACCTGCTTAGATTTACCTTGACCAATTCCTACAGAACCTTTTTGATTGCCTACAACTACTAAAGCTGCAAACCCAAATCTTCTTCCTCCTTTTACCACTTTAGTGATCCTATTAATTGCAACTAATTTCTCTTTAATATCACTCTCAACTTTTTTATAATCTGCCATATTAAAATTTTAACCCATTCTTTCTTAGCGTTTCGGCAAAAGCTTTTATTCTACCGTGATATCTATACTCACCTCTATCAAAATAAACCTCACTTATATTTTTTTCCTTTGCTCTCTTAGCTAATATTTCACCAATTAAACTAGATTTTTTCATTTTTTCTATTTTGTTTTTTTTAACTTCCTTTTCAATTGATGATGCTGAAATCAAAGTCTTTTTTTGTTTATCATCAATAATTTGAGCAGAAATATTGTTTAATGATTTAGATACAGAAATTCTATATCTATTAGTGTTAACATTCTTAAGTTTTTTTCTATTTCTTAATTTTCTTTTGATTTTATTATTAATTTTATTCATTATTTTTTCTTTCCTTCTTTTCTTAATATAAACTGTCCTTTTTCTCTTATCCCTTTGGCTTTATAAGGTTCTACAGGCTTCAGACTTTTAATATCTGCAGCAATTTTAGAAACCAAATCTTTATCTACACCACTAATTTTTATGGTCGTTTGTTTTTCAACCGTAATCTTAATATTCTTTGGTATTTTAAAATTAACGTCATGACTGAAACCAATTTGTAAATTTAAAATTTCACCTTTAATATTTGCTCTAAAACCTACTCCACTTAACTCTAATATTTTTTCGTGGCCAGTAGATACACCTGTAATTGCATTATTAATCAAGCTTCTATAAGTGCCCCACATTATTGATGTTTTAGTGTCAATTTTTTTATTTAAAGGTAAAATCTGAAATTCATTTTCTTTTAGTACAGATGAAAAAATCTTATCATTAACAGTTAAGGTTTTTGAACCTTTTGGACCGCTTATAGTTAAACTAGATCCTTCTATTTTAATTGAGGAATCTTTTGGGACTATAATATTTTTTTTTTCAATTTTAGACATTAAAATACCTTACAAATTATTTCTCCACCGATATTATTTTTTTTAGCTTCGGCATCAGTCATAACACCTTTTGGGGTTGAAAGAATAGCTAAACCTAAACCATTCATTACTCTAGGAATGCTATTTGCCCTTGAATAAACTCTTCTACCAGGTTTAGAAATTCTTTTTATTTCTTTAATAACAGGATCTCCCTCATAATATTTAAGATTAATTTTTAAATTTATCTTATTATTTTCTGATTTTTCAATATAATAATCTTTAATATACCCTTCTTCCTTTAAAATTTTTAAAATGTTTTTTCTAAAATTAGATGATGGTATATCTATAGAATTTAATGATCTCATTTGACCGTTTCTAATTCTTGAAAACATATCTCCAATTGGATCTGTTAATGTCATATTTCTCCTACCAGCTTGATTTAGTTATTCCAGGAATTTTACCAGATGATGCCATGTCTCTAAGTGCAATCCTAGATATTTTTAATTTTCTATATACGCCATGAGGCCTGCCCGATACTTCACAACGATTTCTTATTCTTATTTTTGAAGAATTTTTTGGTAACTTATTTAATTTTAGCTGGGCAGCAAATCTCTCAGAAAGATCTAATTTTCTATTTTTAATTATTTTTTTTAATGCAGCTCTCTTAGCAGCAAATTTTTTTGCTAGTTTTATTCTCTTTAAATTTTTTTGTATTGCGCTTGTTTTAGCCATATTTACCTCAGTTTTTTTTATTATCAATTGGAAAATTAAATTCTTTAAGGAGTTCCAAGGTCCCTTCTTTCGTTTTACTAGTTGTAACAATTGTTATATCTAAGCCTCTTATCTTATCAACTTTATCAAAGTTAACTTCTGGAAATATGATGTGTTCCTTTATTCCAAAAGAGTAATTTCCTGAATTATCTATTCCTTTAGACGTCAAGCCTCTAAAATCTTTAATTCTTGGCAAGGCAATATTAACTAATCTATCAATGAATTCGTACATTTTATGGGATCTTAAAGTTACTTTAACTCCAGCGTTAGAACCTTTTCTTGTTTTAAAATTTGATATTGATTTTTTAAATTTAGTTATCAAAGGTTTCTGACCTGTAATTAAAGCCATATCATCAAGTGAGGACTTTAATTTTTTTCCATCTGATGCATCCTCTCCTAGTCCCATGTTTAATATAATTTTATCAATTTTTGGAACTTGATGTTTATTTTTAACATTAAGTTTGTTCATTAGATTGTTAATAATTTCCTTATTATATGTCATTTTCAATCTTGGTATCATTTTTTACCTATAGTTCTCTTTTCACTTTTTTTTTGATCTAAATTCTTAACGTTTGACTGATCAATAAAACCTTCCTTGGAAACTATCCCACCTTTATTTTCTTTAGTTGGCTTTAGGTGTTTTTTAATCATATTAATTGACTTGATTTTAACTTTATTCAATTTTCTATTTATTTCTAAAATTTCTCCAGTTTTGCCTCTGTCTTTACCAGATATAATTTTTACTTGAATTCCTTTTTTTAAAATCATTTTAAAGAACCTCCGGCGCAAGTGAAATTATTTTTGTATGACCTTTGGTCCTTAATTCTCTTGTTACTGGACCAAAAATTCTAGTTCCTATAGGTTCACCTTTTTCATCTGTCAATACAACAGCATTTGTATCAAACTGAACTTTTGAACCATCATCTCTATAAATACCTTTTCTTGTTCTAACTACTATCGCCTTATGAACTGCTCCCTTTTTTACTTTTCCTTTGGGTATAGCGTCTTTAACACTTATAACAATTAAATCGCCAACAGATGCGTATCTTCTTTTTGACCCGCCTAAAACCTTAATACATTCAACTCTTTTAGCTCCAGTGTTATCAGCCACCATTAATTCTGTTTGAACTTGAATCATTATTTAATTACCTGCCATGTTTTTTTCTTTGAAATTGGTTTACATTCAATAATTGAAACCTTTTCTCCTTCTTTAAATTTATTGGCTTCATCATGAGCATGATATTTTTTTGTCCTTTTTATTATTTTTTCATAAAATGGATGTTTGAATTTTCGTGTTACTTCAACAACAATTGTTTTGTTGCTTTTGGCACTAGTTACTATTCCTTTTAAAACTTTTTTTGTCATTTTGTATTTTTAATAGTTGTATATAGTCTAGCTATATTCTTTTTGATCTCATTATATTGTGCAGGATTGTCTATCTGATTATTAATTTTTTTAAAACGAATATTAAACAAATCCTTTTTAAGAGTTTGTATCTTCTTTTCAGCTTGATCCTTTGTTAATTTTTTATCTTCTTTTTTTTTAGCCATATTTTATCTTTTTATAAATTTTGTTTTTATTGGAAGTTTTGCAGATGCTTTGTAAAGAGCTATTCTCGCTACATCCTCTGTTACTCCATCAACTTCAAAAATTATTCTTCCAGGTTTAACTCTACAAGCATAGTATTCAGGAGAACCTTTTCCTTTACCCATTCTTACTTCCGTAGGTTTTTTCGACACTGGTATATTAGGGAAAATTCTTGTCCATACTTTTCCTGTTCTTTTCATATATCTTGTTAATGCAACTCTTGCTGCTTCAATTTGTTTACCTATTACTCTTTCAGGTTCCATTGCTTTAAGTCCAAATTGTCCATAATTCAATTTTATGGCTCTTGAAGCCTTGCCATGAATTCTTCCCTTAAATGCTTTTCTAAATTTAGTTCTTACTGGCTGTAGCACTTTTCACCCTTTCTTTTTTTTCTTTCTCAACGTCTTTTGCCATTAATTCACCTTTATAAATCCAAACTTTAACACCTATGATGCCGTAAGTAGTTAATGCTTCTGCAAAACCGTAATCAATATCTGCTCTTAATGTATGAGAAGGAATACTCCCCTCTCTCAACCACTCAGTTCTTGCTATCTCATTACCAGCTAATCTTCCGCTTAACATCACTTTAATTCCTTTTGCGTTTAATCTCATAGCTGATTGCATAGCTCTTTTCATTGCTCTTCTATAGGCAATTCTTTTAACAAGTTGTTGAGCGATATTTTCAGCTACTAAATTTGAATTAAGTTCTGGTTTTTTAATTTCTTTAATATTTACATTTA
>CACKCD010000014.1 GCA_902598595.1 uncultured Pelagibacteraceae bacterium | reverse complement strand
AAGCTTAAACAAGATAATATAGATACCTCAAATATAATTATTTCTAACAAGCATAAGACGGGAGTTGCTGGTATTCATGTAGATAGAAATACTGGAAAAAATGCCATTACAGTTGTTAGAGGAGCTCCTTCAAGTTTAACTACAAAGGAAATTGATACAAATTTATTTAAACAATCCAAAATTTTTTTAACACAATTAGAAATTCCAATAGAAGTTACTTTGCATTGCTTGAAAGCTGCAAAAGAATTTGGCTTAATAAATATATTAAATCCTGCACCAGCATGTGAACTAAGTAGTGATTTTTTTAAGTTGATTGATTACTTTACTCCTAATGAAACTGAAGCGGAGTTTTATACTGGAGTTAAAATCAATGATGAAAGGGATGCTAAAGTTAGTGCAAAAAAATTAATAGATATGGGAATTAAAAAAGCAATAATTACGTTAGGTGAAAAAGGATTATTTTATACAGACGGTAAGGAAGAAATTTACTTAAAAGCAACTGCCGATAAAGCAGTTGATACTACGGGTGCAGGTGATGCGTTTAATGGAGGTTTTTCGTTTGCATTATTAAAAGGAAAAAAAATAAAAGAATGTTTAGAAATAGCTAACAAAGTTGCTGGGCTTTCTACTACAAAATTAGGTGCAGGCGATTCAATGCCAACTTTCAAAGATATTAATTTGAAGGTTTAAAAATCAAACAAAGACCATTGTTGCAAAATCTTTTCCCGGTTGCGCTTGGACCGTCATTAAAAACATGGCCATGGTGGACTCCACATTTAGCACAATGGTACTCAGTTCTTACCATACCAAATTTAAGATCGACTTTAGTTTTAAAAGCTCCTGGTAAAGCTTCTGAAAAAGAAGGCCAACCTGTTCCGCTATCAAATTTAGATGTAGAAGCAAACAATTTAGCTCCACAATTTGCACAATGATAAAAACCATCTCTTTTTTCTTTATTTAATTCGCTTGAAAACGGTTTTTCCGTTCCTTCATTAAACATAATATTCTTTTGCTCGTCAGTTAAATTTTTATTAAAAAGTTTTTTTGTTGCAGCAGAGATAAAGTTGAAGGGTAACAACAAAGAGGAAATCAGTGACAATCCTAAGACTTTTAAAAAGTTTCTTCTCATTAAGATCTTAAAAGTTTATCTAATTCACCAGTTCTATTAGCTTCTTGAAGTTTATCATTTCCTCCTATGTAATGATCCCCTATGAATATTTGAGGAATAGTTCTTGCGCCATTTGTTCTCTGTAACATTTCTTTTGCTTTAGCTGGATCTTTCCACACATCCAGCTCATGTATTTCAACATTTTTAGTTTTCAATAAAGCCTTAGCTGCTTCACAAAATGAGCAAGGATCTCCAGTGTACATTGTTACTTTTTTCATAATTAATATATATCAGTAATTTTAATTTTTTCCCTGAGCTTTTTTCGTCCAAGTTTAAATTTTTTTCTATGTTTTATACTAGTGTTATGAACTCTTTTTCTCCAAAGTCTAAATGAACCAGGTTTTAAATTTTTTCTCATTAATTTAATTACATCTGATTCTGTTTTTCCTGTTTTTTCTTTTATTTCTTCAAAGGTAATACGATCAGCCCAAGCTGCCCAGATAACCCAATTATCATCTTTTTCTTTTGGCTCTGGATTTTTAACTTTTGTTTGAGGAATTAAACTTCTTTTTTTCATCAGTTTCTATATAATCGCTTTTATAATGTTTCCAACTGATTTTTTAATTTTTTTACAAATAATTTTATTTTTGTTTATTACTCCAGGTCCTCCGCGTGTTGTAATCGTTTCTCATACTTTAAATTATGGAATTAAAAAGTCTATTTGGACTGCATTTGGAGACATATCAGCGAATTTATGCCAAGGAATTTTGGTAGTATTTTTTATTGGAACTTTTTTAAGCGATAATCCAGATATCCTTCAAATGCTAAAATGGGCTGGAATTTTTTATATCATTTATTTAGCTTATGATACTTACACATCGAAGATCAAAATAATTAATTCAAAAAGAAAGAGTCTTAAGTCTGATTTTTCTTTCTATAGAGACGGTTTTTTAGTTGCAGGCTTAAGTCCAAAATCAATAATATTTTTTGGAACAATTTTTACATCGTTTATTGATTTTGCTTCAAATTACACCGCTCAATTTTTAATATTAATCATTACTTACATAATTTTAGATTTTTTAACTTTAATGATTTACGCTTTTGCTGCTAACAAAGTATCTATATGGCTCGAAGACAATCCTAGAGTTTTAAATGCAATCTCTGCGTGTGTATTAATTATAATAGCAATTTATATTGCTGTGACACAAAGCTTTTAATTTATTCTTACTGTTGTTTTCATCTCTATTTCTTGTTTAAATATTTGAAATTAATTAATTAATTAACAAAGGGGAACTAATGAATAAACTAGTAAAACTATTTACTATATTTATTTCAGCTATAACTTTAACAATAGTATCTATCTCTTCTTCTTTCGCAAAAGTTGAAGGTGAATATATTGTTTTAGGTTCTGCAATATCTCTTACAGGAAAATATTCTTCTAACGGAGTGCACACTCAAAACGGTTACAATATGGCCGTTGATAGAATCAATAAAATGGGTGGAGTAACAGTTGGGGGAAAAAGTTATAAATTTGAAATCATTTACTATGATGATGAGTCAAATCCTAAAAGAGCTGCACAGTTAGCTGAAAGATTAATCAAACAAGATGGCGTTCATTATATGCTTGGACCATACAGTTCAGGTTTAACGAAAGCCATTGCACCGGTAACCGAGAAATATAAAATTCCTATGGTTGAAGCAAATGGTGCATCAAGATCTTTATTTACAAAAGGATATAAATATTTGTTTGCGGTGTTATCACCTGCTAACCAATACCTTGAAGTAGCGATCGATCTTGCTGTTGAAAAAAATGGTGGTAAGCCAGTAAGAATTGCACAAGCATTTGAACAAGATGCATTTTCACAAGACGTGAGATTAGGTATCTTGGATGCAGCGAAGAGAACTGGATCAGAGATTATTATCGATGATAAATTACCAAAAGAACTTAATGATATGGCAGCTACATTGGCTAAAGTTAAAGCAACTAAGCCAGATGTACTTGTAGTATCAGGCCACACAAAAGGTGCTTTAACTGCAATTAGACAAATAGCTGAGATGAAAGTAGATGTACCTATGTTAGCAATGACACATTGTGATGCTGCAAAACTTTCTAAACAACATGGAAAGAAATCAGAATACGCTTTGTGTGCTTCTCAGTGGCATAAAAACTTAAGCTATAAAGATAAGTTTTTTGGTTCAGGTAAAAAGTATGACAAAGACTTTAAAAAAGAGTTTGGTTATGCTCCGCCGTACCAATCAGCCGAGTCATCTGCTGCTTTATTAGTGTTCAAAGATGCGTTCGAAAGAGCGAATTCTTTTGACAGAGATAAAGTAAGAGATGCTCTTAAAACTACTGAAATGCAAACTTTCTATGGAAACATTAAATTCGGTCCTGGTGGTCAAAATACTGCTAAGCCAATGATCTTGTTCCAAGTAAGATGCAAAGGTGATACGTGTGAGAATAAAGTTGTTGCTCCAACTAAATGGGCATCTGACAAATTCTACCACCCAATCCCTAAGTGGTCTGAAAGAAGTTAATAACTTATAAATAATTTGAAAAAGCCCCTAGTTTTCTAGGGGCTTTTCTTTTATAAATTTTGAAATTTTATGGACTTTCTAATTTTTAAAGCTCCAATGTTAATGGTCCAAGCATCATTGGACGGAATTCTTCTAGGAATTTTATTTGCATTAATTGCTTACGGAATGGCTCTCCAGTGGGGAGTAATGAATATAATTAATATTGCACAAGGTGATTTAGTGATACTCGGAGGTTACATTGCTTACACTATGTATCTAGCTGGAATTCATCCAGCTTGGGGAGTTATCGTTTCTCCAATTATAATGTTCTTTGTGGGATGGGCACTTTATAAATTAGTAATTAATAAAGTTGTGGATCGAGACTTATTTATTTCAATTTTAGCAACTTTTGGTATCGCAATTGTATTTCAACAATTAATGAATTTTATTTTTGGTGCTGACGTAGTTGTGGCGCAGTCTGAGTATGGAACAACAATGTTATTTGATAATTCAGTAACCCTACCAAATTCAAAAATATTCTCTGCCTTTATAAGTGTTTTATATGCAATAGCTTTGGTTGTTTACATGAAAAAATCTAGACTCGGACGAGCTATAAGAGCTACAGCGCAAAATGCTAGAGCTGCAAAAATTCTTGGTGTAGATACTGAAAAAGTTTATGCTGCAACTTTTGGTATTAATGCTGCGTTATGTGGGATCGCTGGAGCTCTAATTTCAATCACTCTTACTCTTCATCCTTATGTAGGACTACCTTATACAGTTAGATCTTTCATGATAGTAATTGTTGCCGGTCTTGGAAATTTACCTGCGGTAGCGATTTCAGGAATGGGGCTAGGACTTTTTGAGGAATTTGCAGATTATATTTTAGGAACAGAATTTAGAATTGGCGCTGTGTTTATGCTGCTAGTTTTTATATTGGTTTATAGAAGATTTAAACTTTCAAAAAAAAGAGAGTACCTAAAATGAAGAAATTATTACTTATCATAACTATCTCAATTTTAACGTTTTCAGTAAACGCCGACTCTAGATTTGGAGATTTGACTGAAATGCGCGATGAAAGAATGAGAGGTAAAGATGGTAAGTGGGTAAGACCTCATCCTGGGCCTTTTATTTGGAATGGAATTGAGAAAACACAAGGTGTTTTTTCTTGGGAACAAACTGATAAATACGTTGTATATGCACAAGAGCATAATCAAAAAACTTTAGCAACTATCTGGCCTCACGCGAATTGGGAACAGAAATTATGTAAAAGAAGAAAGGCTAGCAGTCCATTTGGAAGAAAGTTTACAAAATATTTGAGCAAACCTTGTTCAATGGACAATTACAAAATTTTTCTTATGAAATTGGTAGATCGCTATGATGGTGATGGCAAAAACGATATGCCAGGATTAACAAAACCAATTAAACATTGGCAGATAATGAATGAACCAGAGTTCAAAATGTTTTTCAAAGGCAAAGAAGATGAATTTGTTGAAATTTTTAATTTTTCTTCTGAGCAAATAAGATCAAAACAACAAGATGCAGTAATCGTAATGGCTGGAGCAGCTGGGATGTTTCCAGAAAATAAAAGATTTTGGAAGTCTGCTTTACCAAAAATTAAAAATCATTTTGATATAGCTGCTATACACCACATAACTCCTCCTGATGGAAAATGTGATAAAGAGTTATGGGTTGATGAATTTTCAAGCTTACTTAAAAATTTGGATATTAATAAACCAATTTGGGTGACTGAAGCTATGATGGGAAAATGTAGAGTTATACCAACTTATGTTAAAGCTTTTGCAAGCGGAGCAGAGGTAATCATAGATGTAGGAGCTAATGCTCCAGGTATGAAAATGAGTAAAGGAGCAAGAAAGAAATTAAATGCATTCATAAATGAAGTGGATGGATTTAAATCTGTAAATTTAATTTCAAAAAAAGAAGCTGAATTTGTTATGGAAGATAGCTCAAAAAAGATAATAGAATTTTAAAATGAAACAAAAAGATTTAATATTATATTCTGGTTTAATTATTCTAGGTTTAGCTGCGCCCTTTTTATTCTCTGCTTTTAAAGTTCAGCTTACATACCTTTGTGTCTTAATCGTTCTGGCGATGACTTGGAATTTACAAGGTGGAGAAATGGGCTACAATAGTTTTGGAAATATTCTTTTCTATGGTCTTGGAATGTACCTAACTGCATCAGTTCAAGTAGGCATGTTTTTTCCATTGGCAGAATGGACAGAAAGCGGTGGAGAAAAAACATTCGTGCATACTACAGCACAATATTTTCAAGGGATAGGTGTCGGGTTATTAGTTGCAGCTATTATTCCTACCATTGTTGCAGGTGCAATTGGCTATGCTATTTTAGGATTAAGAGGACACTACTTTGCAATTTGTACTTTAGGATTAGGAATTGCAGCTGGTGAAATCGCCGGAGGAATAGAAATTATTGGTGCAGGTCAAGGCTTCACCACTCCACCTTTTCCTGCAGAGATAGTTGATCCTGAAGCAAGAGGACAATTTTTTTACTTCTTAAGTTTTTTAGTGTTAGTCGTAGCTTTTGTTTTTGTTAAATATATTTACGGTTCTAGATTTAGATTAATCTTAAATGCAATAAGAGATAATGAAGACAAAGCAGAAGCAATGGGTATTCAAACAATGAAATATAAAATTGTTGGTTGGATGTGTTCTGCATTTTTCTGTGGCCTTGCAGGAGGAATTATGGGCGGACTAATTGGATATATAGACTCTACCGATGTTGCATTTGACGGAAGGGAGATGGGAGTATTCATGGTTCTTATGGCAATACTTGGCGGTAAAGGAACTTTGTGGGGACCGATTATTGGTGCAACTTTATTCCATTTCTTCAAAGAAGGTCTTTGGACTTTTATATTGGGCTGGCAATATGTTGCGCTAGGAGTTTTAATTGTTGTGATTGTGGTTTATTTCCCAGAAGGATTGATGGGTTGGTTAAGAGAAAAATATCCAGAAAGATTTGGTGAAGTTATTGACGAAAAAGATCGTAAAGCACAGGTGGAATTAAAATGAGTATTTTAGAAGTTAAAAAAGTTAGCAAATCATTTGGTGGCGTTAAAGCTAATGTGGATATTTCTGTTTCAGTTGAACAAGGATCAATAGTAGGATTAATTGGACCAAATGGCTCTGGTAAAACAACTTTATTTAATTCTATAGTAGGAACTCATCCAATAGATCGAGGGTCTATTGTTTTCAACAATACAGAAGTTTCAGAAATGCCTGTTCCAGCAGTTGCTAAGCTCGGCTTATTAAGAACTTTCCAACAAACAAGAATTTATTCTAAACTTAATTGTGTAGAGAATATGCTTATAAGCCATAAGGCTAGTGATTCTGGATTTATTTTTGCAAAAATACCTGCTGAACTTACTGAGAAAGCAGAAAACCTTTTAAATTTTGTAGGTCTTTACCAAAAAAGAAATTTGAGAGCAGGGGACTTATCTTTCGGACAACAGAAATTATTAGAACTAGCAATGGCCCTAATGAACGAACCAAAAATGCTTTTATTAGATGAGCCAACTGCCGGAATTAATCCTACTTTAATCAATGGAATTATTGATAGATTGATCAAAATAAATAAGGAATATGGAATAACGTTATTAGTTATAGAACATAATATGAGAGTGATTATGAGTCTAGCTCAAAAAATCTTCTGCTTAGCGCATGGCAAAATGTTAGCTGAGGGTTCACCTAATCAAATTAAAAATGATAAGAGAGTTGTCGACGCTTATCTAGGAGCACAATAATGGCAAATCAATATGATGTTTTAGGAAAAGCACCGGGTTTAGAGGAGTTGAACAAACTCTCTCCAGAAAATGTTCATTTAACTATTAGAGGTTTGAATGCAGGTTACGGAAAAATGGAAATCCTTCACAAGTTTGATTTGACTGTTAGTAAAGCTCAATCATTATGTTTGATAGGACCTAACGGAGCAGGAAAATCAACAATACTTCATTCAATTTATGGGTTTACGAATATTTTTGATGGAAAAATTGAATTAGAGGGGAACGAAATTACTAAACTTACTCCTGCACAGAAATTAAGTAAAGTCGGTATTGCTTATATCTTACAAGATAATTCAGTGTTTCCTGATATGACGGTCGAGGAAAATCTTTTAATGGGTGGATACATTAAAGACAAACAGGACGAGGCGTATGAAGAAGCAGAAAGAATTTTTAAAAAATATGAAAGATTAAGAAATAGAAGAAATCAGCCTGCAAAAGTTTTATCTGGCGGGGAAAGAAGATTGTTGGAAATTTCTAGAGCTTTAGTAATGAAACCTTCAGTTTTATTAGTAGACGAACCTTCCATTGGTCTAGAACCTAAATATATAAGTATGGTATTTGAAATTTTAGAAGATCTTCAAAAAGCTGAAAAGAAAACTATTATACTTGTAGAACAAAATGCTAAAAAAGGATTAGAGTTTGCCGATATTGGTTATGTTTTAGTTTCAGGTCAAACTGCAATCGCTGGTAAAGGCGATGATCTTTTAAAAAATCCAGATGTAGGAAGACTATTCCTGGGTGGATGATTAATTCTAAAGTTTTTTTCCAAGGTTTAAAATCATTAAAAGGTTCTAGAAGTCCAGCAATCCCACTTGCGGCATGTTTTATTGCACTAGGAGCTTTATTAAAAGATGCTGGATTTAACATTCAACAAAGCGCTGCTTCAAGTTTATTTACTTATGCCTTACCAGGTCAATTAGTAATGGCTGAGTCATTACTAGTAGGTGCTTCTATAATTAATATATTCATTGCAGTATGGTTAGTAAATTTCAGACTTTATCCAATGACTGTTTCGTTGTTTCCTCTTTTAAATCATACTTCCCAACCTAAATGGAAATATTATTTATCCTGTCATTTTTTAGCTGTTTCATCTTGGTTAATCGCAAAAGATAGTTATAAAAAAATTAACAAAAAACACAGAATAGATTTTTGGATTGGCATAGGTATCGGCACTTGGTCAACAGCTGTTTTAATGACAGTGATTGGATATTTAGCAGCAGATTATTTAAACAAAGATATGTTGATAGGTTTAGCAATTGTAAACCCAGTCTATTTTTTTTGTATGATGATAGGTGCGATGAAAAATGTAAGTATATCTTTAGCTGTAATTCTTGGAACAGTATTAGGTCCAGTTATTTATTTGGTTTCTACGGAATGGTCTTTATTATTTGCTGGATTAATAGCTGGTACAATTGCTTTTTTATTTGGAGAAAAAAATGGAAAGTAGTCAAATCATAATATTAGCGATCATAGCAACATCATTAGCAACATTTATTTCCAGATTTATGGGAGCTTTAACGTCAGAGCAAGTAAGTGTGAAATCAAAAATTTTTCAATGGTTTAATTGTGTGGCCTATTCAACCCTTGCTGCTCTATTGGGCAGAATGATAATATTTCCTGCGGGGGTTTTAGCAGAGTCAGATGTCATTATTAGAATAGTAGTAGTTTTTATATGTGTAATAATTTTTATAATATCTAAAAAAAATTTAGTAATTCCTACAGTTTTTTCAGCAATTCTCCTAAGTATATTGAGTGAAATTTAATATTGTAAATATAACTATCAATTAATTTAATCCTATATAAATTTATGATAGAATTTATTCATGGAACCTATACTACTTGTGTTTATAGCTTTGTGGATAGCTGGAATAATAGAATAAAAAAATGAGTTTTTCAGTAACGGATCATCAAAACTCAAAGAGAGTAAGAGTAATCAAATTTAAAGAAAGCGATCTAGATAGATTAATTTTTCCGTTCAAAAAACACACTACTATATCTTTAGAGTACAAACCGTTTTCAAGATTTAGTTTAGCTAAAAGTTTAGATGAGGTATTTAATAATAATCTTGGCAAAGAATTAACTAAAATACTAAATGATCGTCAAACTGGAACAGTAGTTGTGGAACCTGAGATGAGCAATAAAAAGTTTGATAAAGATTTCTTAGTAAAGCTTTCCACAGGACTTGCTTACTTGGTGGGTAATCCTAATTTCGACTCAATGACAGGAAAATATTATGCAAGATTTTATGTTAAACATCAGGATAGTAGCGACTCTTATTTAAGAAAAGCTTATACAAATTTAGATCTGCATACTGATGGTACTTATGTAAAAGAAAAGACAGATTGGTTAATTATGACTAAAATGGAAGAGCAAGGAGTTTCTGGAGGTGAAAGTGTTATTCTACATTTAGACGATTGGGAACATTTAGATGAATTAAGCAACAATCCTGTAGGGCAACAAAACTTTACTTGGGGATCACCTAAAAGTAAAAATATAGATTATAAAGTAGAACATCCCGTATTTAAAAAGGATAAGAATGGCAAACCTATTATTTCTTACATAGATCAATTTCCAGAACCAAAAAACATGGAACAAGGATTATTTTTGCAAAGACTTTCAGATTGTCTCGAAGAAAGTAAAAATAAAATTGAATTCCCTTTACCTGTTGGGTCAACCATATTTTCCAATAATTATTTTTGGCTTCATGGAAGAAAGCCATTTAAAGAAAACACCAATTTGAGCAGAGAATTGCTTAGAATCAGAGGAACTTTTTTCAATTAAGACCAGTTGACTCTGATCTCTCATTCATTTTTAATAAGTTTTTAATTAATTAATTAACAGAGGAAAATAATATGTTTAATAATTTGAAAAAATTAATTAGCTTAGTTTTTGCTACTGTTCTTTTAACATCAATCTCATCAACTAGTTTTGCAATCGATAAACTACACTTCATTATCGGAGGTGGTGCTGGTGGTGGTTGGGATGGAACTGCTAGAGGAACTGGAGAGGCTTTAACTAAAGCTGGTTTTCTAAAAAGTGCTTCATTTGAAAATATGTCAGGTGGTGGTGGAGGAAAAGCTCTATCTTACATAATTAATTCGAAGCCAGAAGGAACTATATTAGTTCAATCAACACCTTTAGTATTAAGATCAATCACTAGACACAAAGGATACGTTAAAGGCTCTGGTGTATTGTCTTACAAAGATGTTAAACCAATCGCTGGTGTAATTGGTGACTATGGTGCAATCGCAGTTGCTAAAAACTCACCATATAAAAACTTTAAAGATGTAGTGGATGCTTATAAAGCAAATCCTAAGTCAATTAAAATGGCTGGTGGTTCTGTTCGAGGAAGCATGGACCATTTAATTGGTGCACTTGCATTTCAAGAAGCAGGCGCAAACCCTAACAATGTAGTGTACGTACCTTACGATGCTGGGGGTAAAGCTTTAGCTGGACTATTATCAGGAGAAACTCAAATTCTTTCAACTGGTTTGGGAGAAGTAATGGGTGCTAGAGACCAAGTAAGAATTATTGGTATTACAGCACCTAACAGAGTGGGTGATGCTCCAGAAGTTCCAACTCTAAAAGAACAAGGATACGATGTTCAGTTTGTTAACTGGAGAGGTTTCTTTGCTCCTAAGAGCATGCCAAGTGGAGATGTAAAGAAGATTGCAAAAATGTTAGGCGATGTTCAAAAAACTCCTGAATGGGAAACAGTTAGAAAAAGAAATGCTTGGGTTAATATTTATAATCCAGGAAGTAAATTCGATAGTTTCTTAAAAAAACAAACAAAAGAAATGACAAAGTTAATGAAAAAACTAGGCGTTATCTAGTTAATTAACTTTTAGGAAGAGCAGTGAAAATAAATTCAGTTAAAATTATTTCGCTGCTCTTCTTTGTTTTATCAGCCTTTTATTTATATACAGCTCATCAAATACAAGTTTTTGCCTTTGATGAAGGCGCTCCTTTTAATGCTAAAACCTTTCCGATTTATCTTGGTTATGCAGGAATGTTTTTTTCAGGTTTAAAGATCGTTCTACCAGACCAAAAACCAATAGAGGTAGATCCAACATATTTAGAATTTAAAAAAACAATCTTATTAGTAATCACTATGATTGTTTATGGAGCAACTATACTTAAAGTTGGATTCTTTTTATCAACTTCACTTTTCTTAGTTCTTTCATATTATTTTTTAGGAGAAAGAAGATGGAAATATATTATAATTTTCTCTTTTCCTTTTGTTGCAATTTTTATGTATCTCCTACATGGAGTTTTAGCCGTTTATCTTAGAGATCCGTTATTAAAATATATAGGAATAATGGGATGATTGAAGGAATACTAATTGGATTAAAAACTGCTTTATCTTTTCAAAACCTGATGATGGTGATGATAGGATGTTTTGCTGGAACTATTATTGGAATGCTTCCTGGTTTAGGTCCGATGACAGCAATTGCTTTAATGATACCAATCACCTATGGTTTTGAACCTGCAACAGGTTTAATTTTGATGGCTGGGGTTTATTATGGAGCTGTATTTGGTGGTTCAACTTCATCAATTTTAATAAATGCACCTGGTGTCCCTGGAACAGTTGCAACTTCTTTTGATGGATATCCAATGGCTCAACAAGGTAAAGCTGGTAAAGCGCTAGCCATAGCCGCTTACAGTTCTTTCGCTGGAGGAACTATTTCAGCGATTTTTTTGCTAATTGCAGCACCAAGTTTATCTAAAGTTAGTTTATCTTTTAGATCACCAGACTATTTCGGTCTAATGATCTTAGGTTTAACAGCAGTGGCTGCCTTTTCTTCAAAAGGTAATTTTTTAAAAGCGATGATGATGTGTGTATTAGGCTTAATGCTAGCATCAGTTGGCCAAGATACTTTATCTGATATTCCAAGATTTACATTCAATACTATGAATTTATCAGATGGAATTAGTTTCGTATTAGTCGTAATGGCAACATTTGCGATGAGCGAAGCTTTAACTATCATTATAAAAGGAAATGATCCTTCCAAAGCCGCAAAACAAATTTCACTCACTGATTTGGGATCTATTAAAGTGAATAAAGAAGAAACAAAACAAATGGCTGCAACCATTCCTCGTTCATCTATACTAGGATTTATCATCGGAGTATTACCTGGTGCAGGTGCAACAATTGCTTCTTTCTTAGCTTACGGAATGGAAAGAAATTTTGTTAAAAGTGAGGAAAAAGAAAAATTTGGCAAGGGAAGTGTTCAAGGCTTATCTGCGCCTGAAACTGCAAATAACGCGGCATGTTCAGGATCTTTTGTACCATTGCTTACACTAGGTATTCCAGGAAGCGGAACTACAGCAGTTATGCTAGGTGCTTTGCTAGGCTTTGGTATTCAGCCCGGCCCAAGATTATATGAAACTAATCCAGATATATTTTGGTCAGTTATTATGTCTATGTATATAGGAATGGTCGTTCTTTTAATTCTAAATCTACCTTTAATTCCATATATTGCAAGAATTCTTGCTGTTCCGAGAACATTCTTAATACCAATGATTTTATTTTTTTCAGTGACAGGAATTTATTTAATGTCATTTAATAACTTTGATATTTTTTTAATGATCGGCATTGCAGTGGTAGCAACTATATTAAGGCTTTATGATTTTCCTATGCCACCACTAATATTAGCTTTTGTATTAGGTGGGTTAATGGAAGAAAATTTGAGAAGATCTTTACTTATAAGCGATGGATCTTGGTCTTTTCTTTGGGATAGGCCCTTAACACTTTGTATAATGTTTGTAATTGTATTAATTGTTGGATGGCAGATGTATAACAGTTTTTTTAAAAAAAAATTATAATCTAACGTATTTTTTCTTTTTATCTATTGCCCAATCCCCAGTTCCATGAATGGCTATAAAAAGAAAACCTCCTGCTAATCCAAAGTTTTTAAGTAAAGAAATGATTTGCATTTGGTTAGAAAAATCTAAATGGAAAATTAATGCTGTCGATATACAAAATAAAGCTAAAAGATAAGCTGATATTTTTGTTTTGTAACCGATGATAATAAAAATAGGAAAGACAATTTCTAATAATATTGCCGGCCAGAGTAAAAAATCAGGTAAGCCATATCCGCTCATCCACTCTGCAGTGTTTTCAAAATTAAAAATCTTATTATATCCTGAAAGCAAAAAAACAGATGAAATAAAGACTCTACCCAAAAAATCCAAAATATTATTCATAACTTATTTAATCCTAAAGCAAAATCAGAGTCAAAGCTTGATAGATTAAATTAGGCTTTTTTTTCGATGATTTTCAATATTAAGGGCACGATAAATAAAATCAGCAGCAATCTTATTATGTGATGAAAAGAAACAAACTCTGGATCTAAATCAAAAAAAATTGCAATAACTGCCACTTCATAGATTCCACCTGGGCAGTAAGAAAGTAAAAGAGTAAAAAAATTTTTTTCAATGAATAATCCAGCAATGAATGCAGCAATTAAACCCAACACTACTAGCAAAAATGTTGCTACAAAACTATGCAGTGCGTTTCGGCTTATTTCACTAAAAGTTTTATCTGCAAATCTACATCCAACCGATGCTCCAAGTATGAGCAAACAATAATCAATTATATTAGGTGATAAATGGTAGGAGGCTATTTCTGTAATTTGTAAAAATCCACTAGCAAACAAAGTCCCAGACAAAAGGGCTGCTGGAATTTTAAATTTGTCAAATAAGAGTATTAAAAAAATTGAACTAATTATTAATAATATCAGATCAATTACATTTTGCTCTATGATAGATTCATTTGTAACTCCGGATATTTCTCCATCATAAAAGCTGTTAACTATGAAAGGAAAAACTGTAATGATAATTATTAATCTAATTAAATGAGAAGTAGCTACTTGGCTTAAATCAGTTTTTTCATCTTCAGCTAAAATCATTAATGGTCCTAATGCTCCAGGTGCCGCTGAAAAAATTGAAGTTTTTCTTTCATATTTAGAAAATTTTTGAAGGTATTTTGAAACAATCAATACACTTACAATAATATAAATAAGCATTATCAACGAGGTCCAGGCCCATTGGTGCATTTGAGAGAATAAACTTTTATCAATATAATTACCTATATACAGACCTAATAAGATTAGTATTGAAGAAAGTACTAATTTTGGCATTTTAATTTTTAAGCCCATTAGAGAAGCAAGAGATGTAATCAGCATTGGACCTAAAAACCACGCAAGAGGAATACTGAAGAACTCAGCAACTATTGCGCTAGGAACAGATATAATAATCACTAACGCAAATTCTTTAGAGAATATTAGTTTAAAATTTTCTTTATTAAAGGGTATAGCTTGGTTATTCTGCATAATTCATGATTTTAGGTTTTATAGGAACAGGTCGTATATCATCTTCAGTAATTGAAGGTATTTTTAAATCTAATTTAAAAATCAAAAAAATTTATATCTCCCCTCGAAATAGAACAATAGCAAATAAATTAAATAAAAGATTTAAAAAAGTTAATATTTCCAGAAATAATCAACAATTAGTCGATAAATCCAATTGGGTATTTTTGGCAGTTACCCCAAAGATTGGAAATAAAATTTTAAAGAAGCTTAATTTTAAAAGAAATCAAAAAATTATAAGCTTTATTTCTACAATAAATTTAGCTCAGCTAAAAAAAATGATTGGCAAAAAATCAAAAATCGTAAGAGCTATCCCTCTTCCTCCTATTTCAATCCGAAAAGGTCCAGTGCCTATTTGTCCTCCTGATAAACAAGTAAAAAATTTTTTTAACAAATTAGGCACCACTGTTGAAATTAAAAATGAAAAATTATCTATGAATTTCTGGGTAACTTCAGGAATGATGGCACCTTTTTACGAGTACCTAAAAGTATTATCTAACTGGTTAGTTAGAAGAGGAATTAAAAGAAAAGAAGCTCAAAAATACATTACTTCTCTTTTTGTAGCTCTTTCTCAAGACTCATCTGTTAATTCAGAAAAAGATTTAAAATATCTTGTAAAAGACTCTCAAACTCCAGGAGGATTGAACGAACAAGCCGTAAAACAATTGAAAAAAGCTGGATTTTATAAGAAATTAGAAAAATCTTTGAATAGTATTCATAAGAGATTAAAAAAAGTATAATTTTCTATGCAGTTAGATTCGAATATTCTGCAAGTTAATAATCTTTCTAAATTTTTTGGGGGATTAGCTGCAGTTTCAAATTGCTCTTTAAAAATCAAAAAAGGCTCTATCACAGGTATTATTGGGCCTAATGGATCAGGCAAAACAACACTATTCAATTTAATTGCAGGCAATCTAGAGTCATCGAAGGGTACAGTATTATTTAACGATGAAGATATTACTAATATTCCTTCTTACGAATTATTTTCAAAAGGTATCCTAAGGACTTTTCAAATTGCACATGAATTTACAAATCTTACAGTGTTAGAAAATTTAATGATGGTTCCAAGTAAACAGTCTGGTGAAAATTTAGTTAATGCTTTATTTAAGCCAAGTTTAGTTAAAAAAGAAGAGGTAATTGTTAAAAAAAAAGCTTTAGAAGTAATAGATTTTTTAAATCTCAAACATCTTTCAAATGAACTTGCTGGAAATTTATCTGGAGGTCAAAAAAAATTATTAGAACTTGGTAGAACGATGATGGTTGATGCCAAATTAGTTTTACTTGATGAGGTTGGTGCAGGAGTTAATCGAACATTGTTGAAAGAAATAGGGAGTGCAATTTTGAGATTAAACAAAGAGAAGGGTTATACATTTTGTATGATTGAGCATGATATGGAATTTATTAGTCGATTGTGTAACCCAGTTATTGTAATGGCTGAAGGCTCTGTTTTATTTGAAGGAACTGCTGATGAAGTTAAGAGTAATGAACAAGTTATTGAAAGTTATCTGGGAAAAGGATCAAAATTAAAGGATAAAAATTAATGGCTTTTTTTGAAGGTATAAAAATGACAGGCGGTTATGGCAACGGTCCTGATATTATCTCTTCTTGCTCAGTTAATGTTAACAAAGGTGAAATAGTTTCAATACTTGGTCCAAATGGAGCAGGAAAATCTACAGCAATGAAAGCTATGTTAGGGTTGTTAAATCTTAAATCCGGAAAGATTATTATAAACGGTAAAGACATTTCTCACTTGAATCCACAAGATAGAGTTAAACAAGGTATAGCATTCGTTCCACAAACTAGAAACGTATTTGCTGGACTAAGTGTTGAAGAAAATTTAGAGATGGGTGCTTTTTTAAGAGATGAAAATCTTCAAGAAATTATTGACGAAGTTTATGAACTGTTTCCTATTTTAAAAGAAAAAAAATCTCAGTTAGTTGGTGAATTATCTGGAGGACAAAGACAGCAAGTAGCATTAGGAAGAGCGTTAATGATAAAACCATCAGTCCTAATGCTTGACGAGCCTACTGCTGGAGTTTCACCTATAGTCATGGATGAATTATTCGATCATATTATAAAAGTAAAAAAAACAAACGTAGCTATTTTGATGGTTGAACAAAATGCAAAACAAGCTCTAAGCATATCGGACAGAGGTTATGTTTTAGTCACAGGAGAAAATAGATATTCAGGAACTGGAAAAGAATTGCTAAACGATCCAAGAGTAAGAAGTTCTTTCTTGGGAGGTTGATATGGATTTTTTAAATGCAATAGTTTTACTTTTAAATTATTTATTTGTACCTGCTTTATCTTATGGATCTCAGTTAGCTCTAGGAGCAATTTTTGTTTCTTTAATTTATGGGATCTTAAGATTTGCATATTTTACTGCCGGTGATCTTATGTCTTTTGGCACGATGTTTACAATTTTATTTACTTGGTACTTTCAATATCTTGGAGTCAATCTAGGTTTTCTTCCAACAGCATTACTTGCTATGCCTTTTGGAATTATTATTACTATACTTTATGTTCTTGTTAAGGATAAATTAGTTTTTAGTTATTATCGTACACAAAAAAGCCCTCCAGTTATGTTAGCAATGGTTAGCATCGGTACAATGTTTGTTACACAAGCAATTGTAAGAATAGTTATTGGACCCTTTGATAGAAGATTTTTTGATGGAGAAAAATTTATTTTGAAAGCCAATGAATTTAAGGAGATGACAGGTTTAAACGAAGGATTAACGATTAAATCAACACAAGTCATTACCTTGTTGGTTACAATAATTGTTGTTTCTATCTTATTTTGGTTTTTAAATAAGACAAAAACTGGAAAAAGTATGCGAGCTTATTCAGATAATGAAGATTTAGCACTTTTATCTGGAATAGATCCTAAAAAAGTAGTTATGATTACTTGGGTAATAGCTGCAATTTTGGCTACTATTGGTGGAGCTCTTTATGGTCTAGATAAAAGCTTTAAACCATTTACCTATTTCAACAATATGCTTCCAATATTTGCTGCAGCTATTGTAGGAGGCATTGGAAATCCTTTTGGAGCCTTTTTGGGAGGATATGTTATTGCATTTTCAGAAATACTTTTAACTTATGCTTACAAAAAATTCTTTATTTATTTACTTCCAGCAAGTTTAGAGCCCGATGGCTTATTACAATTGCTATCGACCGATTATAAATTTGCAGTATCTTTCTCAATTTTAGTAATAGTTTTATTATTTAGACCTTCAGGAATATTTAAAGGAAAAGTTTTATGAGAAAATATCTAGACATAATAAGTGCATATTCAATAATGTTAGGGTTCATAATTTTGGTAGGATTTTTACAGTCCTGGAGTATGGCGTTATCAATTTTGTGCCTTTGTTTGATCTCTGCAGTAATGACTATGGGAGCTAATATTCAATGGGGATACGCAGGATTAATTAATTTTGGAATAATGGGCTATACAGCGCTTGGAGGTTTAGCAGCAGTTTTGGTTTCAGTTCCTCCTGTTCGAGAAGCATGGCAGGTAGGAGGTTTTAATATGATACTATGTGCCTTTTTGATTGCTTTCATGGTTTTTAGCATTCGTTTTATTATGAAAAATTATAATCAGTCAAAAAAAAGAAGCTATGGAATTGCAGCTATTATAATAGTTGGGTTAATTCTTTTAAGATTAATATCTGCGCCAGCTATAGAGTCAATCGAGTCTGTTAGTCCAGCAACTACGGGCTTTTTAGGAGGAATGGGTCTCCCAATATTATTTTCTTGGATAGTCGGGGCCTTTTTTGCTGGCGCCTTGGCATACATTATTGGAAAAATTGCTTTAGGACTTAGAGCAGACTATCTAGCAATAGCAACACTACTTATATCAGAAATTGTTATTTCAGTAATAAAACATGAAGATTGGTTAGCTAGGGGTGTTAAAAACGTAATTGGCTTAAAAAGACCAGTTCCATATGAAGTAGATTTACAATCAAAAGAGTGGTTTATAAATTTAGTCGAGAAATTTAACCAAGGTACATTAAATTTAATTACTAATACTTTAGAAAGACAAGAGGCGCTAAAACAACTTGTTATCGAATCTTCAACGGTATTTGTAAAATTATGTTTTGCAGGACTTTTTACCGTTGTAGTAGTGATTCTCTTAATAGTTACTCAAAAAGCACTTTATTCTCCTTGGGGAAGAATGATGAGAGCCATCAGAGATAATGAAGAAGCAGCTAATGCAATGGGAAAGAATGTTGTTAAACAACACCTTTTAATTTTTGTTCTTGGTTCAGCCATTGTTGGCATAGCAGGGGCTATGATGGTCACCTATGATGGATTATTTACACCAGGAAGTTATAGACCAATGAGGTATACATTTTTAATTTGGGTAATGGTTATTGTTGGTGGAAGTGGAAATAATTTTGGTGCGATTTTAGGAGGTTTTGCAGTTTGGTTTTTATGGGTCGAAGCTGCTCCTATCGCATTGTTCTTGATTAATTTTTTTACTAGCGGTTTAGAAGAAACTAATGCTTTTAGAGTTCATTTAGTTAATAGTATTCCATACTTTAGATTTTTAATGATGGGAATTGGTTTGCTGTTAATTATGCGTTATAGACCAAAAGGAATTTTGCCAGAGAAAATAAAACACATATAAAAAAACCTCAGCAGTTTTCACCGCTGAGGTTTGTAAGATTAAACTTATCTTTGTTTTTTATTTTTAAATTTACCGCCCTTAATTTCTTTTTCTATGAAATTACCAACGTGTTCCCCGACATCTGTAAATTTAACTGCAGTAGCTCCCTCGTAATCAATTGCTTTTCCTTTAGCTAAAAGATTTAAACCTTTTTTAAGCTGACCAGGATAAATCTTAGTTCCAGGCGCATTAGCTACGGACATTACATTTTTGGCAATTGAACCTCGGTCTGCTGAACCACCAGCTTGCATTGCAAGAACGATTAAAGCTGCAGCATCATAAGATTCGCCAGTATATGGACCAGATGGATCAATTCCAGCTCCTTTAGCAACTTTTGCAAATACTCCAGCTCCTTTACCTAAAGAACCAGGCAAAGAACCAAAAG
>CACKCD010000013.1 GCA_902598595.1 uncultured Pelagibacteraceae bacterium | reverse complement strand
GTTTAAGATTAAAAAGATATTTGCTTAAAGGAGGTAACCGAAATCTCTTTTCTCTGTTAGATAAACATCAAATAAAAGATAATAAAAAAATGAAGTTTTGTGATCATATAGTTGTTAATAATAAATCTTTATCTATTTTAAAAAATAAACTTTCTAATATAATTAACTTGTATGAGTGAGATCTTTCTAGACACAGAGACAACTGGACTTTCCTTTAAAGATGGACATAGAGTTGTAGAGATAGCTTGCGTTGAGACGAAAGACTTAATTCCAACTAACAACGTCTTTCATAAATTAATAAATCCGAAGAGAAATATTCCAGATGATGCTTTTAAAATACATGGATTTTCTGAAGAATTTTTAAGTGGAAAGGAAACCTTTGATCAAATTGCAGATGAGTTTTTAGAATTTATAAAAGATAAAACACTGATAATACATAATGCAAATTTTGATTTAGAATTTTTAAATGGTGAACTCGGAGCAATTAAAAAACAACTTATAGATAAAACAAAAGTCATAGATTCACTTAAAGTCGCAAGAGATAAATTTCCAGGAACGTCAAATTCTCTAGATGCACTTTGTAAAAGATTTAATATTGATCTGTCTAGACGGACTAAACATAATGCATTATTAGACTGTGAGTTGTTAAGAGAAGTTTATATAAATCTTTTAGATGCAAGAGAACCTAAATTTAATCTTTCTTCTAGTGATCAAGACTCATTTAAAACTAAAAATGCAGCAAAAATATATAATAAAAAAATATTAGAAATTTCCAAAGTAGAGATTGAAGGTCATGAGAAATTCTTAAAATCTGAACTTAAAAAAAATTTCTACTGAGTTTTTTTATGATTATAAAGTTTCTGGAAATCAACGTCATCTTTAATTTTTATATCTTTAAACCCTGAATTTTCGAAAACAAATAAAAATATTTTTCTTAGTTCTGGGTAAATTGTAGTTGGAACATTAATTAAAATTATTTTTTCTATTTCTTTTTTATCAGTCAAAGCATCATTTAGTTGAATAATAGTAGAATATATTATCTTTGTAGTGATTTTTTCAATTTCATTTTCACTAGGTGTAAGACTCAAAGTTGTTTCAACTTCTATAATTTTATCCTTTATTTGATTACTTTTAATATCAATGCTGATTTTATAATTTGAAATATTCTTTGATAATAAAGAAAAAACTTTTGGATTAGGAATCTTAAAATCTAAATCTTTGATGTATTTACCTACAATTTTATAACTCATCTTTTTTGTCTTTATCCTCTATAATTTCTCCATCTAATATATTTGAGTTTTCTTTATTCTCTTTAGAATTTCCCCTTTTTACAAAAGAGCTAATTAAAATTCTTCTTGTAAAAGGTATTAAAAGTAAAAAACCTACAGTGTCTGTAAAAAAACCTGGGATGATAAGAAGTAAAGCTGCTACAGCAATTGATGCCCCAGATATTATTTCATAAATTGGTATCTTATTTTGATAGAGATTCATCACACCTGATCTAATGGTTTTAATTCCTTCTAATCTTGCAAAATAAATTCCAATGACTGCTGTTAGGAAAATTAAAGATACGGTATTTAATGCTCCTATTTTTCCCCCTATCTTAATCATAAGAAAAACCTCTATCGCTGGTATGCCTATAAATATTAGAAAAAGTGAGTTCATTTGTCTGTTACAAAATTATATTATTAATGTATATTTATCAAATTATGAGTAACAATTTTGGATATATAGACATTATTTTATTAGGAATGATCGCTGGATTTATAATACTGCGACTTAGAAATATATTAGGAAGAAAGACCGGTCATGAACCTAAAATTTATCCGGGTTTTACAGAGAAGAAGTTTAATGTGCCGAACAATAACATTAAAAGTTTTAAAGAAAATTATGAAAAGTTAGAAGGACAAGAAAAAAAAGAATTTTTAAGAGGTGCAGAAATCGCATATGAAACTATATTAACTTCATTCGCGAAGGGTGATAATAAGAAATTAAAAAGTCTTCTTACACCAGATATGGCCTCAAATTTTGAACAAGCTATAGAGGCAAGAAACAAAGAAAATATAAAATCTGAATTTACTTTTATAGGAGTAAAAGAGTCTAGTGTAGAAAAATACGAAAGAATTAAGAATGAACTTTTTGCATCAGTAAAATTTGTTTCAGAAGTTATTTCAGTAAAAAAAGATAAAGATAATAAGATTATCGAAGGAAATCCTGACAAGATAAAGCAAGTCACTGATTATTGGAAGTTCACAAAAAATATATTGAAAAAGGGACCCAACTGGTATTTGTCCGAAATTGTCAGTAAGTGACGAAAAAGAAAAATATTTCTCAAGAAGATATTAATACCTGGAAAAATTACATCAAAAACCCTACTGATATAGTTGACAAAGACTATGTTAAAAAAACCAATTTTTCAAAAGGTGCTAGGTTTAGTTTTGATCTTCATGGTTTTACGTTACTAGATGCTAATTCTAAAGTAAAAGAGATAATCTTATCATGTGTTAAAAAAAATTATAAAGAAATTTTATTTATTACTGGAAAAGGGATTCATTCTAATACAGATAAAGATGTCTACGTTTCTAAAAACCTTAGCAAATTAAAATACTCAGTCCCGCAATTTATAGAATCAGATTCAGATTTGTTAAAACATGTATTGTCTGTTTCAAATGCAGATTTATCTGATGGTGGTGATGGGGCAATTATAGTTAAACTTAAAAAATTATAAAATAAATTTTGATAAGTCTGTATCTTTTACTAGATTACCTAGATTTTCCTTAACATACTCTTTATCTATTGTAATAGTCTCTCCCGCCTTATCAGTAGCATTAAAACTGATATCATCTAGGACTTTTTCGATAATTGTATGGAGTCTTCTAGCACCAATATTTTCAACTGAGGAGTTAACCTCAGCAGATATTTTTGCCAGCATATCTATCCCATCATCTGTAAATGTCAATTCTACATTTTCTGTTTTTAATAATTCTTTGTATTGTTTAATGAGACTGTTATCTGGCTCTTTTAGAATCCTTTTAAAATCATCTTCATTCAAAGCATTTAATTCCACTCTTATTGGCAATCTACCTTGTAATTCGGGGAGTAGATCTGATGGTTTTGCTAGCTGGAAAGCTCCTGATGCAATAAAGAGTATATGATCAGTTTTAATTGGCCCGTGTTTTGTACTCACAGTTGTACCTTCAATTAATGGTAATAGATCTCTTTGAACTCCTTCTCTGGATACATCCCCACCTACTCTATCGCTTCTTGCTGAGACTTTATCAATTTCGTCTAAGAATACTATTCCATTCTCTTCAGTTGTTTTTTTTGCCTCTTTAATTATTTTATCTTCTTCGATCATTTTGTCGGATTCTTGAGCGACTAAAATATCGTGAGATTCTTTAACAGTCATTTTTTTCTTTTTACCTTTTTTATTTCCCATTGATTTTCCAAGAATATCTCCAAGATTTACCATGCCCACATTTCCACCAGGCATACCTGGTATCTCAAAACTTTGAAGGCCAGAAGCTTTATCTTGAACTTCTATTTCTATTTCATTCTCATCAAGGTCACCATTTCTTAATCTTTTTCTAAAGCTTTCTTTAGTAGCTACACTTGCTTTACTTCCAACCAACGCATCTAAAACTTTATCTTCTGCTTTAAGTTCAGCTTTTGCTTTAACCTCTTTTCTTTTTTTCTCTCTTTCCATAGCGATAGCTATTTCAATCAAATCTCTAACTATTTGTTCAACATCTCTCCCAACGTATCCAACTTCTGTAAATCTTGTAGCTTCGACCTTTATAAACGGTGCTTCTGCTAATTTTGATAATCTTCTTGAAATCTCAGTTTTACCTACCCCAGTTGGTCCAATCATAAGAATATTTTTAGGAAGAACTTCATCTCTCATTTCATCTGAAAGTGCCTGTCTTCTCCATCTATTTCTTAGGGCCACAGCGACAGCTTTTTTAGCTTCTTTTTGTCCAATTACATATCTATCTAGTTCAGAAACTATCTCTCTGGGTGATAAAGCACTCACTCTAGAATTTTTCTTTTTAGTATTTTTAACTAAATTTAGATTTGTAACATTCTTAGAACTAACCATAATTAAACCTTCTCCACCGTAACGTTATTATTAGTAAAAACACAAATATCAGATGCAACCTTAATAGCTTTTCTTGCAATTTCTTCAGCCTTTAAGTCGGTTTCTGCTAGAACTTTTGCAGCGGCTAGAGCATAATTTCCACCAGATCCAATTCCTATAATACCGTCTTCTGGTTCTAATACATCTCCGGTGCCAGAAATTATGAAACTATGTTTTTTATCCGCGACGGCCATCAAAGCCTCTAATCTTCTTAAAAATTTGTCACTTCTCCAATCTTTGGCTAACTCAACCGCTGCTCTTTGCAGATTGCCAGCATGTTTTTCAAGTTTTGCTTCAAGTCTTTCAAATAAAGTTAGCGCATCAGCAGTAGATCCGGCAAAACCAGCTATTACTCCTCTGCTTTCAATCTTTCTTACTTTTTTGGCTTTACTTTTTAATACTGTATTGCCAAGACTTACTTGTCCATCTCCAGCAACAACAGTTTCTCCATTTTTTCTAAGCAGTACAATCGTTGTACCGTGCCATTTTTCAGCTGTATTCATGATATTATATGTGGAGATTAATTTCAGATCTTCAATAGTGATTTATTGATAAAATGAGCATTTGAATATATATCAAAGGTAAATCAGCTTGGTTTATGAAAAGAAAAGCAAAAATTACTAGAAAAACAAAAGAAACAGCTATTTCTGTCGCAGTTAATTTGGATGGCAAAGGTAAATATAAGATTAAAACTGGAATAGGTTTTTTAGATCACATGTTAGAGCAATTATCTAAACACTCTTTGATAGACTTAGAAGTTAAAGCCAAAGGAGACACACATATCGATTTACACCACACTACCGAAGATACTGGTATTGCCATAGGTGAAGCTATTAAAAAAGCTGCTGGTAATCGAAAAGGGATTACAAGATATGCATCAACAATGATTCCAATGGATGAAACTTTAAGTCGTGTATCAATCGATGTATCAAATAGACCTTATTTAATTTGGAGAGTTAGCCTTCCAGTTGAGAAACTTGGGGAAATGGATACAGAATTATTTAAGGAATGGTTTCAAGCTTTTTCACAATCCGCTGGAGTTACTTTACACATTGAAAATATTTATGGTGAAAATAGTCACCACAAGATTGAGTCATGTTTTAAAGGTTTAGCTAGATCATTGAAAGATGCTTTAGCCATTGATAAAAGAATTAAAAACTCTATACCTTCGACAAAAGGCTCTATTTAAATTTGATGAACGTCACAATTGTTGACTACCAATCGGGCAATATAAGCTCAGTCATTAACTCTTTTACAGAGGTCGCTAAAGGTAAAGTTAACCTAGAGGTTACATCAGACATTAAAAAAATTAAATCTAGCGATAAGATTGTTTTACCTGGACAAGGATCATTTAAAAGCTGCGTAGATTCTTTAAAAAGTATTAATGGATTAGTAGATACGTTAAAAGAATTTGCAATCACAAAAAAAAACCCCTTGCTAGGTATCTGCGTAGGCTTACAGATGTTTGCTGATGTTGGTTATGAGCAAGCAGAAACAAAAGGATTAGGGTGGATTCCTGGTAAAGTTTCTAAAATTAATAATCAAAAGGGAAAATTTAAACTTCCACACATCGGTTGGAACGAAATTGAAATTCAAAAAGAAAGTAAAATATTTAAAGATATAAAAAACAAATCCCACATGTACTTTGTGCATAGTTACGAATTTATTCCTGAAGATAAATCAGTGATTTCAGCAACAACAGACTATTCATCAAAGATTGTATGTTCTGTTGAAAAAGATAATTTATTTGGTACCCAATTTCACCCGGAGAAGAGCGATAAAATTGGATTAAAAATAATTGATAACTTTATAAAACTATAATGCAAATATTTCCAGCAATAGATATTAAAGATAAAAAATGTGTGAGATTGATCAAGGGAGACTTTGAAAATAAAACAGAATACGAAAGTTCACCTATCGATCAAGCAGGTAAATATAAGAACCATGGATTTAAAAATTTACACATTGTTGATTTGGACGGTGCATTAACTGGAAAGACCGTTAATTTAGACATTATTAAAGAAATAGTTAGTAAATACGATTTGAAGATCGAAATAGGTGGTGGTGTTAGATCTCTTGATAGCATTAAGCAATATATCGAAGTAGGCGTTGAAAAAGTAATTCTAGGAAGTGGCGCGATTAAAAATAAAGAATTTTTAAAAGAAGCGTGTCAAAAATTTAAAAATCAAATAGCTTTAGGGTTAGACGCGAAGGATGGAAATCTCTCTGTTTCAGGTTGGAAAGAAAATCTAAATGTTAAAACTATAGACTTTCTTAAAGATGTAAACAATTATGGGGTGAGCCGAATTATTTATACAGATATTAATAGAGATGGAATGAAGACTAGTCCCAACTTTGATGAAACGGTTAAAATTGCAGAGCTTTCTAATTGTCCTGTTGTGATTTCAGGAGGTGTTTCCTCAATAAAGGATATTAAGAAAGCCAAAGAATTAAATAATAAAAAAATTGAAGGTATCATTGTTGGTAAAGCTATTTATGATGGTGATATCAAACTAGATGAGTTAGCGAAGGAGATCAGTGCTTAAAAATAGAATTATACCTTGTTTAGATGTTAAGAATGGAAGAATTGTTAAAGGTATTAACTTTGTTGAATTAAAAGATGCTGGAGATCCAGTTGAACAAGCTAAAATTTATAGTGATGGTGGAGCTGATGAGATTTGTTTTTTAGATATCACTGCATCAAATGAAAATAGAGAAACAATTATTGATATTGTAAGAAAAACTGCAAAAGAATGTTTTGTGCCATTAACTGTTGGTGGTGGCGTAAGAACAATTAAAAATATTACTGATTTATTATTAGCAGGAGCAGATAAAGTTTCTATTAATACTGCTGCAGTAAAGAACGTCGACTTCGTAAAGGAAGCATCAAAAAAATTTGGATCTCAATGCATCGTTGTTGCAATCGATGCTAAAAAAGTATCAGATAACAAATGGGAAGTTTTTACTCATGGCGGAAGAAATAAAACTGGTATCGATGCAGTGGAGTTTGCTAAAAAAGTAGAAGAGAATGGAGCCGGAGAAATTTTATTAACTTCAATGGATAAAGATGGAACTAAATCTGGTTACGACGTTGATTTATTAAAAACAATTACGAACAGCACCAATATCCCTGTAATAGCTTCTGGTGGTGTTGGAACTCTAGATCATTTATATGATGGCATTGTTAAAGGCGGCGCAAGCGCAGTTTTAGCTGCTTCTATTTTTCATTATGGTGAATATAAAATCAAAGATGCTAAAGAATATTTGAATTCCAAAAATGTATCGGTAAGGTTATAAAATGTTTGAAAACTTAGAACAATTAATAAAAACAATCAGAGAGAGAAAAAGTTTATCTCCTGATAAATCTTACACAAATAAACTTCTTAACGACAAGAACTTAAGTGTTTCGAAAGTAAAAGAAGAAATAGGTGAATTAATAGAGTCTGTGGAAAAAAATTCAAATAAAATACACGAAGCTGCAGATGTGATTTATCATTTGATGGTTTACTTAGAGGCTAATAATATTAAGATTGAAGACGTGATGAGTGAACTTAAGAAAAGACAAAAATGAGTTACGATAAGAATAATATATTTGCTAAAATTCTTAGAGGTGAAATCCCCTGCAAGAAAGTTTATGAAAATGATCATGTCTTAGCTTTTCACGATATTAATCCTCAAAAGAAAGTACATGTATTAGTTATTCCAAAGGGTGAGTATGTAGATCTCGATGATTTTAATAGTAGAGCATCTGATAAAGAGATAGTTGAATTAAATAAAGCTGTTACACATGTAGCAAATTTAATGGGCTCTAAGGCAAAAGGCTACAGAGCTTTAACAAATATCGGAAGTGATGGTGGGCAAGAAGTTCCCCATTTACATTTTCATATTTTTGCAGGTGAAAAGATCGGAAAAATGGTTAACTAATGGTCTCAAGAGTTAAAAGATATTTTTTAGAGATAAAAGATTTTTCAAATACAATTGATCTTAATCTTCCCGAAAATTATAAAATTATTTTAGATGATAAAAAAAATTTTCAACTTAATAAATTTTTTTATAAACAAATAGGCTTAGACCATTTTTGGCGAGATAGACTGCTTTGGTCTGATAAAGAATGGATTAAGTACGTCATGAATAAAAATTTAGAAACTCATCTTTTAAAAAAAGGAGATGATCTCGTTGGATATTATGAACAGGAATATCACCCAAGTTTGAATGAAGTTGAATTAATTAATATGGGTGTATTAAAAGAGTTTAGAGGATTAAAATTAGGCTCAACACTAGTTAGTCATGCGATTGCAAGCGCATCTAGAAAGAATCCTAAAAGAATGTGGGTTCATACTTGTAGTTTAGATCATAAACATGCTCTCCAAAATTATAAATCAAAAGGTTTTCAAATTTTCAAAGAAGAGGAAATTGATTTCGTAGCTTAATTTATCTCAGGAATTTTAAAAGTTTCTTTTTTAAACACATCGTTTTTAGCAATAATATTTAAAGAAAAATTTATATTATTGTTATACTGATCAATGATTTCCCAACCTTTCAAATCTAGAGTTTTTCTATCAAAGAAAACTGTTATCTCATTATCTCCTAAGTAAATTAGCTTAATAATCTGATCAGATAATTCTAATTCTCCAGATTGAACAATTTCTAAAAGTTTATCTTTATATAAAATACTTAAAAATGGAGAGTTAGCTACGGGATAGCGATAAGTTTTGTTATACCTTTTCTGAGTTATTGCTAATCTTTTATTATTTATTACTAGCTCTTTGTGCTTATCATCAAAATAATCACATTTTAATTTTCCGGGAAATTCTAAAAGGCAACTTCCTTTTTCAGTTTTATCATTAATAATTTGATTAAACGTAAATTCTAAAGAATTTAAATTATTTAATTTATTAACTATTTGGTCTTTTTCATTAGCAGAAAGATTTGTCGTTAATATAATAGAAATTAAGAATATTTTTTTAAAGAACTTCACGTTTACCAACATGATTTGCTTTGCTAACAATACCTTTTTCTTCCATCATATCAATAATTCTAGCTGCTCTATTGTAACCAATTTGTAGTTTTCTCTGTAAAAAGCTAGTAGACGCTTTTCCCTCTGACTTAATAATTTCTAAAGCTTGTTTGAAAAGCTCATCTTCATCGCCATCTTCAGCAGTTGTTACTGTACCTTCTTTACTTTCTTGGGTTGTTATATCTTCAATATAGTCTGGTTCACCTTGAGCTCTTAAAGTATTTGCAATTCTTTCAATCTCATTTTCTGAAACATACGGACCATGTATTCTAATAATGCGATTTGCCGACGACATGAAAAGCATATCACCCTTACCAAGTAATTGTTCTGCACCCTGTTCTCCTAAAATAGTTCTACTGTCAATTTTAGAACTTACTTGAAAAGATATACGCGTAGGAAAATTGGCTTTAATTGTACCAGTAATAACATCTACACTTGGTCTTTGAGTTGCCATGATAATGTGAATACCTGCTGCTCTAGCCATTTGAGATAGCTTTTGAATATAATTTTCAATTTCTTTGCCAGCAACTAGCATTAGATCTGACATTTCGTCAACCACGACAACTATGTAAGGCATTTTAAGTTTGTGTTTAGCGTTGTAGCCATCGATGTTTCTTACTCCAACTTTACTCATTAATTTATAACGACTATTCATTTCTTTAACTGTCCAAGCTAGAGCCGAAGTAGCTTTTTTTGCATCTGTAATTACTGGTGTAAGTAAATGGGGTATGCCTTCGTAAGTAGAGAGTTCCAACATTTTAGGATCTATCAAAATAAATTTACATAAATCTGGATTTAGTTTGTAAAGCAAAGATACAATTATAGTATTTATACAAACAGATTTTCCAGATCCTGTGGTTCCTGCTATCAACAAATGAGGCATGTTAGTTAAATCTCCCACTATCGGTGTACCTGAAATACTTTTTCCTAGCGCTATAGGAAGTCTTATTTCTTTTTTTTGAAATTTTTCATTAGATATTATTTCTCTTAACGAGACGCCGTCCCTTACTTCATTTGGGATTTCAATACCAACTGTATTTTTTCCTGGAATTACAGAAACCCTAGTTGATGTTGAGCTTGTATTACGTGCTAAATCTTCAGATAAATTTATAATTTTTGAAACTTTTACACCTGGAGCAGGTTCAAATTCATATAAACTTACCACAGGGCCATTGTTTATAGTTTTAATTTTTCCATCTATGCCGAAATCTAAGAGAATTTTTTCCATAAACTCGCTGTCAGGTCTATTTTTATTTTCATTTAAGAGATTAGATTTTGAAGAGTTTTTTTCTAAAAAATCGATCGATGGTAATTTGTATTTGATCTTTGTTTCGGACGTCTTTTGAGATTCTTTTATTTCATTATCAAAAATAAAAGATTGCTGGGGTTTTTCGATTGAAGAAACTTCTTCAACAGCTTTGTCACTAGAAAAATTGTTTACTGAAAGGGTTTCCTTGTTATTTTTGAATAGTGATAAAAAGGATTTGAATATTTGTGTTATTATTTTTTTCATATTTAGATCAGAGGAGATAATGAAAAAAATTAACGTTAAAAAAAATAACGTAAAGATAGAATATTGATTATTAATCCAGGGAGCTTTACTACTTATAAAATTATAACTTATCTCACCAACAAATCCTGAATTACCATTATCTATTAACCAAAAAGAATTATTAAATGTTAGATAAATAAAAATCGACCCTAGTGTAAGGTAAGCTACAATTAAAAATAATTTTAATACTATTCTTTTGATTTCTTTTTTTATTAATAAACTTATTCCCCAAAATAATAAATTTGCCAAAAGTAAAAAAGAAGCTACCCCAAAACTCTGAAGAAGAAAGTCGGCGATTCTACTTCCATATAGTCCAAAGAAATTTTTGATTTCTATATTGCTTTCACCATAAATAAATGATGGATCCTCTGGAGCGTATGTCGCAAAAGATATTGCTAGTCCAATTCCTGTTAAAATCAGGATAAGTCCTAATAATTCAAAGGTTCGCTTTTTCAAAAAATTTGTTAAACTGTCTAAAAAGTTTGTATTCATTTCGAATCGTTTTACGTACTTTTTACCATTTTTATGAAAGTGTTAAAAATTTTTATATGAATAAACAGAGAATATGCATTGTTGGAGATGGTCTATCTGGTTTAATGACTGCTTTGGCACTAAACAAATTAGAAGGTTTAGAAGTTCATTTAATATCTAAAAAAAACAAGTATTCTAAAGATAAAAGAACGACAGCTATCTCAGCCTCTAACTATGAGTTTTTTCATGCAATCATGGATAAACTCGACAAAAAGTTATTTTGGCCTTCCAAAAAGATTCATCTTTTCTACGAGACAAAAGATCAGAACATGAATTTCTTAAACTTTAATGAAGATAGCAAGAATCTTATGTACGTTTTTGAGAATGACAAAATTAAAAAAATTCTAATTAAAGAAATAAAAAAAAAAAAGATCAAAACTATTAAAAAAAATATTAATGAATTAAAAGATTTAGATGGTTATGACATGAAAATATTATGCTCAGGTAGATCCTCAAAAATTTATCAAAATGTAGTTGATAAAAGATCGTTAAATAAAGATTATAAAGAAATCGCTATTACAGGTTATGTCAAACACAACTTGAAGGATATGAATACTGCTCAATATTTTTTAAAAAATGGACCCTTAGCAATACTGCCTTTTTCAAAAAATAATTTTTCCTTTGTGTGGAGTGTAGATAAAAATTTTCCTAAAAAAGATATTAATTTAGTTGTAAAATCTAAAATTTCTGAAGTTTTAAAAACAAAAAAAATACAGATCTCAAATCAGCAATTTTATCCATTAATGCTTAATTTAAAACGAACCTATTATAAAAACGATATTTTAATTTTAGGTGAGGGACTGCACACAGTTCATCCTGTAGCAGGGCAAGGTTTTAATCTTGTATTAAGGGATATTAATAAATTACAAAAGATTTTTAAATATTATACAGAATTAGGTATGTCTTTAAAAAGCACTCCTGCTCTTGAAGAATTTACTAATAATAGAAAATCTGAGAATATTATTACCGGTATAGGAATCGACATAACTCATAATTTCTTTAAACAAAATAAATTACTTGATCCCTTTAAAGAAACAATTTTAAAAAATATTTCGAAGAATAATACTCTTAAAAAAATAAGCAAATATATTTCCAATCAGGGTTTATCAATTTAATTCAATGAACATTTACGCACTTTCATCAGGCAGAGGTCCGTCAGGAATAGCCATAGTTAGAATTTCAGGTAAAGATACTTTAAGGGTATGTAAAAATTTGACTAAGTTAAATAAAATCAATCCTAACGAAGTAAATTATTGTAAATTTTATGACCCAAAAAATGATAAGGTTATAGACCCAGAGGCGCTATTATTGTTGTTTCCTGGGCCTAATAGCTATACCGGCGATGATCTAGCCGAATTCCAAGTCCATGGAAGTAATGCTGTAATTAACGCTTTATTAAAGGCATTATCAGAACAAGAAAATTGTAGATTAGCTGAACCAGGTGAATTTACAAAGATAGCTTTTCAGAATGATAAAATTGATCTTTTAAAAGCCGAAAGCATAGGTGATCTAATTCATGCAGAAACAGAGCTTCAGAGAGATCAAGCTGTTAAATTAGTACAGGGCAATGCATCAAATTATTATAACGATTTGAGAGAAAAATTAATAAAGTCATTATCTTACATCGAAGCTAAAATAGATTTTGCTGAAGAGGATTTACCAGAAAAAGTTTTAAAGAAAGTGCAAAACACTATCAAAGAAATTCATAAAGATATTCAGAAGATCATAGAGGATAATAAAATAGGAGAAAAAATAAGAGATGGATTTAGAGTATCTATAACAGGTGAAGTGAATGCAGGTAAATCTTCTCTTTTAAACCTAATAGCAAAAAGAGATGTTGCAATTGTTTCAGATGAGGAAGGAACAACAAGAGATGTAATTGAAATTTATTTAAATATTGATGGTTATCCTGTAATCCTAGCCGATACCGCAGGTATTAGAGACACTAAAAATAACGTTGAAAGAAAAGGGATATCTTTAGCTCTAGGTAAATCAAAAGAAGCAGATTTAAATATTGTTGTTATAGATAATTCTTCAAAAAGCATAAACAATGAAATTAAGAAAATGATCAATAAAGATACAATAGTTTTACTTAATAAATCAGACGTACTAGAGAAGCAAAATCACAAATTTGATGCAGAAATAGTCTTAGCTTCAGTTAAAGAAAATAAAAACATCGATAATTTGATCAAAAAGATAAAAGAGAAATTAAGCAAAAAATTTACATCTAATAATACTGCTTTAATCACAAGAGAAAGGCATAGAGTTAAACTTAATGAGTGTATGAAGGAAATAGATAACTTTCTTAAAAAAGATCAAAATAAAGATTTAGAATTAGCAGCTGAAGACCTAAGAATGGCTACACGACATCTTGGAAGCATTGTAGGCAAAGTTGATGTCGAAGAAATCCTTGGATCGATATTTAGAGACTTCTGCATAGGTAAATAAAATACCTCTTGTATTCTTAATATACCGCGTTACATTCAACGGATGACAAAACAAAACTATGATGTAGTTGTAATAGGTGGTGGACACGCTGGATGTGAGGCAGCTGCTGCATCTGCTAGAATGGGTGTCAATACTGCTCTTTTTACACACAAAATAGAGACGATAGGTGAAATGTCGTGCAATCCCGCCATTGGAGGGCTGGGTAAAGGTCATCTTGTCCGTGAAATAGACGCTTTAGACGGGGTAATGGGTGTTGTAGCTGATAAATCAGGAATTCAATTTAGATTATTAAACAGAAGCAGAGGACCAGCTGTACAGGGGCCTCGAACTCAGTCAGATAGAACTCTTTACAAAGAACATATGCAAAAGATTTTACTAAATTATAAAAACTTAGAGGTAGTGGCTGATCCTGTTACAGAATTTTTATTTAATGAAAATAAGATCATTGGTTTTATATGTCAAAGCGGAAACAAAATTAGGTGTAAGGAATTAATACTTACCACTGGAACCTTTTTAAACGGCCTAATTCATATAGGAAAAAAACAGACACCCGCTGGCCGATATGATGAAAGACCTTCAACGGGATTAAGTGAACAATTAAAAAAACTTAACTTACAAATTGGAAGACTTAAAACAGGTACACCGCCTAGGCTTGATGGAGATACTATCAACTATGACGAACTAGAAATGCAGCCAGCAGATGATGATCCTTATTATTTTTCATTTCTAACTAACAAGCTTTATAACAAACAAATTAGGTGTGGGATGACCTATACTAATGGAGCGGTTCATAAAATTATAAGTGATAATATTTCTAAAAGCGCAATGTACTCAGGCAACATAAAAGGTGTAGGTCCTAGATATTGCCCGTCTATTGAAGATAAAATAGTAAAATTTAAGGAAAAGCAAAAACATCAAATTTTTCTTGAGCCAGAGGGATTAAACGATAATACCGTTTACCCAAATGGTATATCAACCTCTCTTCCTGAGGAAATACAGCTCAAAATATTGGCTAAAATCAAGGGTTTAGAGCAAGTTAGGATGAAAAGAGCTGGATATGCCATTGAATACGATTTTGTTGACCCACGTGAACTTAAAGTTACTTTAGAGACAAAAAAAATCAATAGTCTTTTTTTAGCAGGACAAATTAATGGAACTACTGGATATGAAGAGGCTGCAGCGCAAGGCCTTATAGCTGGAGTAAATGCTGCTTTAAAAGTTAAAAAGGAGAAAGAATTTATTTTAAATAGATCTAACTCTTATATAGGAGTTATGGTGGATGATTTAATTACAAAGGGTGTTTCCGAACCTTACCGGATGTTTACTTCCAGAGCTGAATATAGATTAACTTTAAGAGCAGATAATGCTGATCAAAGATTATCTCCTTTAGGAATTAAAATTAATCTTTTGAGCGAACCAAGAAAAAATATTTTTTTAGACAAAAAAACAAAATTATTTAAACTAAATAAATCTTTAAAATCAAATTTTCTTTCTCCAAATCAGGCAAAGAAATATTCTATTAAAATTGCGATGGACGGAGTAAAAAGGTCTGCTATAGAGATAATAGGCCAGAGGAATGTAAATATGGCAAAAATAAGGCAGATATTTCCTTCATTACCCTCGTTTGAGCCTTGTCTTGATAGACAGGTTGAAATCGATGCTCACTATCTAGGTTATCTAGATAGACAGTCTGATGACATCAAGTCTTTTAAAAGGGATGAGTCTTTTGTTATACCTGAAAGCATAAATTATGATCTATTGAGTGGCCTTTCAAATGAAATCAAATCAAAACTTAATAATATAAGACCAAAAACGTTAGGACAGGCCATAAGAATTGACGGTGTTACTCCAGCTGCAGTTATAATCATACTTTCTTATCTTAAGAGATCGGATTCTAAGAAAAGAGCTTAATGAGCGAGAAAAATGTTATAAATACGCTTAAAAGTGAGCTAAAATTTACAGATTCTTCAATTAATGAGCTTAAAATTTTCCATGATTGTCTTCTAGATTATAATAAAAAATATAACCTGATATCTAAAAATACTGAAAATAATATTTGGTCCAGGCATATTCTTGATTCGGCCCAGATTTTAAAATTTTTAAACAGTGAAAAGACCAATAATATAGCTGATTTCGGCACTGGAGCAGGATTTCCAGGGTTAATATTGGCTATTCACTCAAAAAATAACAAATTTCACGTGAAATTGTATGAAAAATCAAAAGTAAAAAGAGATTTCCTTAATAAAATTAGGGAAAAACTAGATATTAAAAATATAGAGATAAAAGGAGACATTTATAAGGATAAGATTACTTCAAACATAATTATATGCAGAGCTTTTAAAAAATTGAGAGAAATTATACATATTTCACGTGAAATGTTAAAAAAACCCCATAAAATAATTATTTTAAAAGGTAAAAATGCACAGTCTGAAATTAATAATGTTTCATTAGATCACAATTATAGTTATAAGTTGGAAAGAAGTATTACTGACCAAGATTCAAAAATAATATTGGTCGATGTTAAATAAAATGGATAACAGATCTACTATAGCAGTCATAAATCAAAAAGGGGGAGTTGGTAAAACCACAACGGTAATCAATCTAGCTACTGCACTGTCCAATTTGGGTCAAAATAATCTTATTATCGATTTAGATCCACAGGGTAACGCAACTACAGGATTGGGAAGATCTAACAATGATGAAGAAAATAATATTTATAATTTACTTATAAAAAAAATTGAATTGAACAGTGCTATTCAAAAAACAGATATTAAAAATTTAGACATTATAGGATCAAACGTCAATCTGTCAGGACTTGAGGTTGAAACAGCAAATGACTCAGATAGGGCATTTGTTTTGAAACAAATTTTAGATAAAGGAAAAAATAATTTACTATCAAACTATGATAATATATTTATAGATTGCCCGCCTTCCCTTAGCCTACTTACAATAATGGCTTTAGTAGCATCTAATGAAATATTAGTTCCTCTCCAAACAGAATTCTTTGCTTTGGAAGGCATAACCCAATTAGTTAAAACTATAGACAGAATTAAAATTAATTTGAATCCAAATTTAAAGGTAAGAGGAATCTTACTGACAATGTTTGATAAAAGAAATAAGTTATCCTCACAAGTTGATAAGGAAGCGAGAAATTATTTCAAAGAGAAAGTTTACAAAACAGTTATACCTAGAAATGTTAGGTTATCTGAAGCGCCATCTCATGGTATGCCTTGTGTAATCTATGATAAAGCATGTTTAGGAAGTAAATCTTATTTAAAATTAGCAGATGAATTCTTAGGTAAAAAGAATCATAATGTGGAAAGTGCAGCATGAGTACTTCAAAAAAGAAGGGATTAGGAAGAGGTTTATCAGCACTTTTTGGAGATCAAAAACCTGAGAAAAAAGAGAAAAAAATAAGCCAAAATACACACAGAGCTGGAATTAGTGATTTAAGGCCTAATAAATATCAGCCAAGAATTCATTTTAATGAGGAAAAACTAATAGAATTAGCCAATTCTATAAAGAAAAACGGCATTATTCAGCCAATAGCTGTAAGAGAAGATGAAGGTGATCCAGGTAGATATGAAATAGTTGCTGGCGAAAGAAGATGGTTAGCAGCGCAAAAAGCAGGTTTACATGAAGTCCCAATAGTCATTTTAGATCTTGAAGATAACGAAACTTTAGAGGTGGCTATAGTTGAAAATATTCAGCGAGATGATCTTAACGTTATAGAAGAAGCTAAAGGTTACAAAAGGCTGTCAGATGAATTTGGCTATGATCATGAAAAAATTGCAAAGTTTATGTCTAAAAGTAGAAGTCATATAACTAATACTTTGAGACTATTATCTCTGCCAAAAGACGTTATTGGCTTAATAGAAGAAGGTAATCTAACTGCAGGGCAAGCAAGACCTTTAATAGGTTTGTCTAATGCAACAAATATCGCTGAAGAAATTGTAGCTAAGAATCTAAGTGCTAGAAGTGTTGAACTTTTAGTAAGAAGTAAAAAGGGTCCGCAAAAATCTGGTCAAATTAAAATTGACGCAAACATATTAAACGAGGAAAGAAAAATTCAAGAAAATTTAGGCTTAAATATAAAAATTCAAAATAAAAAAAATAATTCAGGCAAAATTACTATTTTATATAAAAATCTAGAACAATTTGAGCTTGTTTCAAATTTACTTAAACGGAATTAGCAGTAGCACATAAATCGATTATCAAATTTTTAATTAATAAATCTTTTCTAATTGAAGAATTTGATTTAATTTCCAATTCGGTATTATAAGTTTTTTTTAAGGCTGTTTGGATTTTATTCTTGTTCCACTTTTTGGATTGTTCAATCAAAATTGGTTTATCTTTCCAAAATATTGGAGGTTTCAAATTAGAGACCAGCGTTTCTAAGTTAGAGTTGCTTTTTTTCAGACTTTCAATTTCATTCAATTTATTAATTCTTTGATTAATCAAATTTAGATAATAAATATTATTTTCCTGTTCAAAAACGGTGTCTGACAGTAGTCTATTAGTGTTGATTTTATTGCCATTGAGAGCTGCATCCTTAAGTAAGTTAAAATCTTCTCTAGTTTTAGTGTTAAGTAGTAAATCTATCTTCTCGACATCTATTTTTTTATCGTTAAAGCAGCTTATAATTTTATTAACTTCATTATTAAGTTTACTTCTATCCAATCCGGTGTTGTCAATGATTAAGTTAATCACTTCTGTTGAAAGTCCTTTGTGACCACCAAGTTTTTTCATTATTATTTTTCTAAATGTAATTTCGTTATCTTGATAGCAAGCAGCAATACCAGAAAGTTTTGATTTCTCAAAATAGCTCCTTATTTTTGATCTTTTATCGAGTGCGCCTGCAAATAAGAAAATTTTTTCATCCCTTATTTTTTCAGCAATTTCTTCTACAATATCAATAATTTTTTCATTCACTTCGTTTATGAAAATAATCTTTTTTTCATTAAATAAAGATTGATTTGATATCTCATTTACTAAAATATTTTTATTCTTAATTAATTCATCTTGAAAAAAATTAAGTGTTTCTTGATTTTTGTTCTGGTTTTTAATTTTTTCTTTAAATTCTTTTTTTAAACCATGATTTTCACCATAAAACAAAAACATTTTCAAATTTTCTATAGATTGCAAATTTTGTTCTAAAACGAAACTTTTATAGATCATTTGTAATTAGATTAATTTGTTTTTTTATTTTATCAATAAGATCCTTAGTTAAACTTTCCATCAATCTCTTTTCATTTCGTAAGGTTGTGGAATATTTATCTGCAGCTAAATAATCTCCATTTGATGACACACTAAATGTATATTCTTTCCTTCTTTCCAAAAGATTTATTTTAAAGTTCGAGATAACGGATACTTCGTATTTGATTATCTCATTTTTAATATTTTTTTCTTTCACATTTTTTGTCTTTTTGGTGTCTAATTCAATAATCAGACTATTAGCTATATTATTTGTTGTATCTATTATTAGGCTGTTTTTAATTTTAAAATTAATTCTTTTGTCCCCAGATGTACTTATTTCTTTAATACTAAATCTATTTGTTTTTGTATCATCCAAAACTTTATATCCACAGTTTGATAACATCAGAAATGTGATGATAAGATAAAATACAATTAAAATTCGTTTCATTAATTTTTGATAATGTAATTTATAATTTTATTTTTTACAAAAATAGTTCTCACAATTTTTCTATCTGACATATGTTTGCTTGCTTTTGTTGATTTTTTTACTAATTTATCCACTTGAGACTCTTCAAGATTTCTATCTACATTTAATACATCTCTAGTTTTTCCATTAACTTGGACTACCATCTTTGTTTTAATACTTTCAATAATTTTTTTATTTACCTTTGGCCATTGATTAAACTCTACACAATTTAAATTTGTTAAACATTCGTAGGCAATATGAGGCGTGAAAGGTATCATCAATTTCATTATTTTTATCATGTTAGAAATTAAAGTTTTATTATTTATTCCTGATTTCATTGAATTGCTAAAATACTTGTATATTTCGTAAAATTGAGCAATGGCTACATTAAATTGAAAATTATTTATAGCATTGTCAATTTTGTAAACGCTGAGGTCTATTTTATTCTCAAAAGATTTTTGTTTTTCCTCATCTATTTTTGTTTCTACATTATTTAAAATTGACTCATTTAGATTCCAAATCTTTTGAAGAAATTTACTTGAGGACACCACTCCAGCGTCAGACCACTGAATATCTTTTTCAGGAGGACTATCTGATAGTATAAACCATCTTACCGAGTCAGCCCCGTAATTTTTAATCATAGTTTCTGGGTCTACAGTATTTTTTTTTGATTTAGACATGGACTCAGACGGGCCAACAATAACTCGGGACTTATCAGATATTTTTCTTGCCTCTTTTTCTGAGGTCTTTTCAACTTCTGTTGGATCTAACCAATTTCCTTTAAGATCTTTATATGTTTCATGACAGACCATTCCTTGAGTAAATAAATTTTTAAAAGGCTCGGAGCACTCTATTTGACTATTAGTTTGTTTTATTGCTTTCATAAAAAACCGTGAGTAAAGTAAGTGAAGAATTGCGTGTTCAATTCCACCAATATATTGGTCTACAGGCATCCAATAATTTGTTTGTTTTTTGTCAAAAGGAAATTTTTCATTTTTAGGAGAACAAAATCTTAAAAAATACCAAGATGAGTCAACAAAAGTGTCTAAAGTATCGGTTTCCCTTATCGCTGGTTTTCCAGTTTTTTTATGTGTTGTTTTTTTCCAACTTTGATGATTATCCAATGGATTACCCGAGGAATTTAGATCTACATCTTCTGGAAGCACAATTGGTAGCTCACTTTTATCTACCGGAACTACCGAACCATCTTCTAAATAAATCATTGGTATAGGACATCCCCAATATCTTTGTCTAGATATTCCCCAGTCTTTTAGTCTATATAAAGTTTTTCTTTCTCCGATTTTTTCTTCTTCGATTTTACTAATGATAGTTTTTTTTGCTTCCTCTATATTCAGACCGTTTAAAAATTCAGAGTTTATAACTTTACCAGCACCAGTGTAGGCTTCCTTCATTTTTTCACCTATTTCAGGATTATCTTTATCAGCAATTACTTTTGTTATTGGAAGTTTATATTTTTTTGCAAAATCAAAGTCTCTTTGATCGTGGGCTGGACAACCAAAAATAGCTCCGTTTCCATAATCCATCAAAACAAAGTTAGCCACATATATTGGTAACTTTTTATTTTTGATAAAAGGATGTTCAGCAAACAATTCAGTATTAAAACCTAATTTTTCTGCATTTGCTAACGCTTCTTCAGTAGTCCCAATTTTTGAGCACTCTATTAGAAATTTTTTAAATTCGGTTTTTTCATTAAAATTTTTACTAATCGGATGATCAGTAGAGATCGCAATAAAACTTGCTCCAAAAATTGTATCTGGTCTTGTAGTAAAAACCCTTAAATTTTTTTTAAGGTCTTTAATTTTAAAATTTAATTCACAACCAATTGATTTACCGATCCAGTTTTTTTGCATAAGTTTTACTTTCTCTGGCCATCCATTTAAAGTTTCCAAATCCTTCAACAGTTGATCTGAAAATTTTGTAATATTAAAAAACCACTGCGACAGTTTTTTTCTTTCGACTACAGCATTAGATCTCCATCCTTTGCCATTAATTACTTGTTCATTTGCTAACACAGTTTTTTCAATGGGATCCCAATTGACATAAGTTTCTTTTCTAGACACTAGCCCTTGATTATAAAAATCAATAAATAATTCTTGTTGATGTTTGTAATAGTCCTTATTGCAAGTAGATATCTCTAAGTCCCAGTCTATAGACAATCCTAGCATCTTTAACTGTTTTTTCATTGTTTTAATATTTTCTTCAGTCCAATTTTTTGGATTTAAGTTATTGAGTCTTGCTGCATTTTCAGCTGGAAGACCAAAAGAGTCCCAACCCATAGGGTGCAGAACGTTAAAGCCGTTTAAATATTTATATCGAGCTATGACATCTCCTATAGTGTAATTTCTTACGTGCCCCATGTGAATTTTGCCTGATGGATATGGAAACATCTCTAAACAATAAAATTTTTTTCCATCTACATTATGAAGTTTAGAAGAATTAAATTTATCTTGCCATTTTTTTTCAATTGCTTGAAAGTTTACTCTTTCCATTAAAAATTTATTTTTTCTTCTTTTTTTCTTTAGATTGTTTTTCTAGTAAAGCAGCTTTTTTAAGAATTGTGGTGTGTAATTCTTCTTTAATTTTTGTATCAGTTAATAAGATTACTCTACAGTCTAGATTTGTTGAACAGGTTTTTTGATGGACAATTACTTTTAGACTTTCACTTCTAATTTCATTTGCTAAAAATCTTAAAGAAATTTTTATTGACTCTTTTGCAGAATTACTGTCAGAGTACCAATCAGTAATAATCATACCACCAGAATAATCTACAGTTGTTAATGGAATAAAATCTAAAGTTTCAAGTGAAGCTCTCCACATTGGATTAGATGTACTAAATTCATATGTAGTTTTTCTTAATCCTCTACCAATACCAGCTATCGATACACCTCTTCCTTCTTCTAAATTTTTTCTAGCCTTTGCTTTTGACCCATCGGGCATCTGTCTTTGATCAACTTTTTTAAATCCACCACATGCGGTGAGAGCCATTAAGATCAATATAATTGCTGCTTTTAAGGGAATTTTAAAAATAAGATTATTCATAAATTATCAAAATATATTTATATATAGCCCCAAAAATCCTATTATAACCAGTTTTTTAGGTTATTTAGTGTATTATATTGTTGTAATTTTACAACACTAAATGAAAAAAACCTTGTAAAATATACTTAATAATCTGTTTAGATCAATTATTTGATAATAATTCAACATTATTATTAATAATAATATTAACAAAAAGGAAAAATATGAAAAACATAACTAAAACATTACTTGTGTTAGTTTCTTCTTTCGCTATTTCTTTCGCTGCTACAGCAGGTGAGCTTTCAATTTCAGGCGCTGCTAAAGCATCTTACGTAATAGGTGGAGCTGACGAAGCACAAAGTAAAGGTGTTGGTGTTAGTAACGAACTAAATGCAACTGCGTCTGGAGAAATGGACAATGGTTTCACTTGGAGTTACAGCACTGAGTTAGATCCAGCTGATGGTGGAACTGCAACAAACGATGACTCACAACTAGTAATTGGTATGGGAGACATGGGTACAATTGGGTTCTTCGATTCTGAAGGTGGATTATCTCAAGAATTAGGTTATGGAATTGGAGCATTAGGAACAGGTTACGACTGGGGATCAACTATGACAGTACAAGCTGGATTAGATGTATCTAGTCACCCTAACGTTCAGTACCATTTACCTGCTGATTTATTACCATTTGGCATGACAGCTAAAATTGGTTACGTACCAAACATGGCTGACGGTCAAAGTAATAGTTTCAAAAACTCAGGACCAATTAATCCTGTAGCAGATGCTGGTAACCAAATGACTGGTTACTCTTTAACTGCTGCGCCAATGGATGGTCTAAAAATTGGAGCTGACTACCACACAACAGATGGTCAAGCAGCGACAACAGTTCAAGAAGCTGAATCAGGTAACTATTTTGCACAATACGCAATGGGTAACTTTAAAATTGGTTACAACAAAGGATACTATGCACCAGGTTTAACTGACAAAAATACTGCCGTTACAGAGTATGAAAATACTTCAATGGGTATTGAGATTGCAGTAAATGATGTATTAAGTGTTTCTTACAATGATGAAGAGTTCTCAGCTACAACTAACAACGCTATAGCAGCGGCTGCTAGTACAAATACTAAGACAATAGTAGATTCAGAACAAGAATCAATTCAAGTTGCGTACAACTTAGGTGGAGCTACATTAGGTATGGCTATCGTTGAGGTAGACAATGCTGACTACACTGCATCTAAAGAAGAGAAGAAAACTATATTTACATTAGCTATGGAATTTTAATTAATTCACTAGTTTAAGTAATTTAAAAAAGCCGGTTAAATAATTTAGCCGGCTTTTTTTTTATTTCAGATAAAAGAGCAAAAGAATTTGATTTAACCATTTTTAATTTATTTAAGTTAGATAAATTAATACCTCCTAAGGGCACCAAATTTTCCCTTCTAGATAATTTAAATAGATTGAACTTAATAACACCCATAAAACCTTTTTTTAGAGGGTTTTTAACCTTAAAAAGTCTTGAAAAGACAACAGAAGAACAGCCTTGTAAAATTTTTGTATTCAATTCTTTGATATTATGTGCCGAACCTATTATTTTAAAGTTAGATTGTTTTAGCTTTACCAAACCTAGGTTTCTGTTGTGAGCTGAAATATATAGGCCATCAGCCCTTAAAATTGTAATAAGTTTTTCATCATTAGATACGTAAAAATCTATTTTTTTTGCCTTACAATATCTTCTAAATTTAATTAAATTATTGATATTATCTATTTTATCAGTATTTCTATAAATAATTGTGTATTTATTAATAAGTTTAATATTTCTTAAATCTATATCTTTGATATTTTCTATTATTAAAAAATATTTCTTTTTAAAGGTAAACATATGAGCATCATAATTGAAAGATTTAATAAAATACAATCGAATTTATCTAAAATAAACAAATCTAATAGTTTGAAAATAATTGCAATTAGTAAAACGTTCTCTTTAGAGCATATAATGCCCTTAATTGAACTTGGCCATAATCATTTTGGTGAAAATAAAGTTCAGGAGGCAGATTCTAAATGGAGTCAAATCAAAAAAGAAAAAAATGATTTACAATTACACATGGTAGGAAAATTACAAAATAACAAGGCAAAAAAAGCAGTTGAAATATTTGATTATATTCATTCACTTGATAGTCAAAAACTTGCAGACTCTTTATTTAAATATCAAAGCGAAATAAACAAATCTATTAATTATTTTATACAAGTAAATATAGGTAATGAGTCTCAAAAATCAGGTATTCAATACAATGAAGTCGATCAGTTTTATAACTATTGCACTAGAGAAAAAAAAATGAATGTCGTAGGTTTAATGGCGATACCTCCTAATGATGAAAATACTGAAAAATATTTTAAAAGTCTTTCAGAATTAAACTCTTCTCTTGGTCTCAAAGAGCTCAGTATGGGTATGTCCTCTGATTATATGAAAGCTGTAAATTATAAAGCTACATATTTAAGAATTGGGAGTGCGATCTTTGGCGAAAGATCTTAATTTATATTTATAATTGTTTTTTTATTAATTTTTTCAACTATTTTTTTTAAATTTTTTTTGCTGATAGCAATACAACCGTCAGTTCTTTTATAATTTTTTTTGGCTATATGAATAAATATTGCACTACCTTTATTTTTACGTATAGGATTTAGATTGAAGTTTAGAACTAAAATTATATCATAAGTATTATTAGTTTTATAAAGTTTTTCATAATGATATTTAAAAGGTAATCTAACAAGCTTATTATAAGACTTTGATTTAGGATCATCACACCATCCCATATTCTTATGAATTATCAATTTTGTTAATTTGGTCTTTAAATCAGAAACTCTATCTTTTCTATATAATATATATTTAACTTTAAATTTTCCTTTGGGTGTAATCTGGTCTCCTTCTCTCTTTTTTATACCAATTCCTCTTTTACCTATAGAGCATTTTACTTTATAATTATCGAAGAATAGATTTTTATTTTTAATTAAAATATGCATTCAATTAATGTTTTAAGTTTTGGCTCTATAAATTTTAACACTTCACTAGAAGAACTTAAAGATGATTTAAATTTCAAACTAACTTGTGCCGATAAAGATATAAATAAAGAAGTGCTAAAAAATCATGATGTTTTAATGCTACACCAGGATGGTTTTACCGGGGATTCGTTAGAAAAATTATTAAAGGATAGTAAAAAGATTAAGATTTTGGTCTCTTACAATAGTAAAAAAAAAAAAAATCTATTTAATGAGGTTATTTTTTTACCCGCTACAATATCAGACCTAAATCAAATTGTAGAAAATGCAGTTATTAAAAAAAATTTTAACAA
>CACKCD010000012.1 GCA_902598595.1 uncultured Pelagibacteraceae bacterium | reverse complement strand
CAACATTTTTGTAGTTTTATCAAATGCCTCTCCAAGAGCATCGTCAATAGTTGTACCAAGTTGTTCGTAATTATTCACATCTCTGACTATGAGGAACTGTGTATGACCTCCTGAGATTAAAAGAAGCAAATAAGGAAATTCAATTTTATTTTCTAATCCAGGACTAAGCGCATGTCCTTCTAAATGGTTAACACCTACAAAAGGTTTGTTAGAGAAAGCAGCTATAGACTTTCCAATATTTAATCCTACAGTTAAACAAACAATCAAACCTGGGCCGGCAGTTGCAGCAATGCCATCTATTTTATTCAAAGTGACATTGCTATCTTTCAAAGATTTATTGATTATGTAATCTATATTTTCCAAGTGTGCGCGTGCAGCTAATTCTGGCACAATACCCCCAAACTCTTTATGTTCATCAATTTGACTTGAAACCACATTTGATAATATGTCTGCAGTCCCATTTTCATTTTCTCTTATGACTGCAGCAGCTGTTTCGTCACAGCTAGTTTCAATTCCCAAAAAGGTAATTTTTTCTTTCATTATAAATCCCTAATTTTTTAAAATAGTATAAAATACATCTATCAAATATATATACTAATAATGAAAAAAATTATAATTGGAGCCAGGGGTAGCAAATTATCTCTAGCTTATGCATCTAAGGTTAAAGATCTTATTTTAAAAAGCTCAAAAGGCATAGATATTCATATTAAAATTATAAAAACTTCTGGTGACATTCACAAAGATACTAAGGTGTCAGAGATAGGGGGAAAAAATTTATTTTGCAAAGAGATTGAAGAAAACTTAATAAAAAATAATATCGATATCGCTGTACATTCTTTAAAAGACATGGAATCTTTTGAACACAAAGAATTGATTATTGGAGCCTTTATAAAAAGAAATGATCCTCGTGATACCCTTGTGAGTAATAAAATTAAAAATTTAAGAGAATTAAGTGAGGACACGATAATAGGTTCAGGCTCTAGAAGGAGAGAGCTTCAACTAAAAAAATTAAATAAGAATATTTCTGTCACCAGTATAAGGGGGAATATAGATACAAGAATTAAAAAAGTAGAGGAAAACAAGTTTGACGCAATTATTTTAGCAGCAGCAGGATTAAAAAGTTTAAACTTAGAAAGTAAAATTAGCTTCACTTTTAAAACTTATGAAATGCTACCTGCTGTAGGTCAAGGGATTATCGCTGTTCAGTGCAGAAAGCATGATGAATTAATATTTGATATTATAAAAAAAATTAATGACAAGGAAACTAGTCTGTGTGCTATGGCAGAAAGAAAGATGTTACAAACAATAGGTGGAGACTGTGAAACTGCTGTGGGTGGATTAGCTGAAATTCATAATAATAATTTAAAATTAAAAGCTCAATTATTTTCAGATATTGGAGAGGATGATTTTAATTATGAACTTACTGGCAAAGATACCGATGCTTCCAGCATTGGAAAAGCTGTAGGAGAAAAATTATTAAGCTTAGCAGGAGAAAAATTCAAAAAGAAATGAATATTTTAATTACACGACCGCTTATTGATGCTGAAGATTTGATGGGAAAACTTTTTTCTTTAGGTCATAAAATAATTCACATACCAACTTTAAAGATCTGTCCAATTAAAATCGAACCTATAGATACAAAAAAATATAATGCATTTATTTTTACTAGTGCAAATGCTATTCGAAACTTGAAAGTAACAAAACAAGATAAAAGTAAGTTATGTTTTTGTGTGGGAGCTATTACTGAGAAAATAGCAAGAATGTCAGGTTATAATAATACTATTTCTGCGGGTGGAACAGTAAACGCATTAAAAAATTTAATTGTTAGTTCAAACCAAATAAATGAAAAATCTAATTTAGCTTATTTTTGTGGAGATAATGTTTCCTATGAATTGGATTTAGAGCTTAAAAAGGAAGGGCTTAAAATCGCTAAAATTATTAATTATAAATCTGAAAAAATTACAGATTTGAATGATCAAAACAAAAAGATAATTTCAAATCATTCTCCTGACATAATATTCGTCTATTCATTAAGAAGTGGAGAGAGTTTTATAGAAATAACAAGAAATCATTCTCTTTATCCATTAATGACAGAGTCGAAAGTTATGTGTATAAGCGACAAAGTGGCAAAAATATTTATATCTGACGGATGGAAAAAAGTAGAGGTTTTTAATCCAGGAGAAGAGCTACTAAAAATTTAGAAAAAAAATATGAATGTATTAGATAATTTTAAAGATTTATTTGTAGAAATTTGGCAACAAGGTATTTCTGGTGTTAATTTTACACAAATTGGGTTGGCAATTACAATTTTCTTATTTTTTTTATTGTTACGAGGACTAATTGCAAAATTTATTCTCCAAAGATTAAAAAATTATGTTGCGAAAACTTCAAATAAATTTGACGATGCGCTGGTAGAGGCGTCGGCTGGTCCAGTAAAATTTTTACCAATAGTGCTTGGTATATTTATGGCAACTTCCTATATGGATTTCGAAGGAAAAATGTCTATCTTTGTGGACAATATAAACCGTTCTTTAATTACTATCTTAATATTTTGGTTGATACATCAAATTGTAGAACCAATAACTTTTTTGATAAAAAGGGTAGAGGAATTATTATCCAAAGATTTACTTAATTGGGTTGTCAAAGCAAACAAAATTTTAATTATATTTTTTGGTTTTGCAGCAACGCTTGATATTTGGGGTATCAAAATTGCCCCTATAATTGCCGGGCTTGGATTATTTGGAGTTGCTGTTGCTCTAGGAGCTCAAGATTTATTTAAAAATTTAATTTCCGGTATTTTGGTTTTGGTAGAAAAAAGATTTAAAATTGGAGATTGGATATTTGTAGAAGGTATTACCGAAGGTATCGTTGAAAGAATAGGCTTTAGATCCACAGTAATAAGAAAATTTGATAAGTCTATTGCGACCATACCCAATGCTTCTTTTGCAGAAAACGCTGTAGTTAATATTACAGAAACAACTAATTGGAGAATTAGTTGGATTATTACTTTGCAGTATAGTTCCACTATCGAACAATTAAAAAATATAAGAGATCAGATTGAAAAATTTATATCTACAAATAAAGATTTTAAAATTGGTGAAGATACAGAACACGCTGTGAGAATAGATAAGTTTTCTGATAGTTCAATAGATATGTATATAAGATGTTTTACAGTTACAAACGAGTGGAGTGAATGGCTTAAAGTGAAAGAAAGATTAGCTGTTAAAATCAAAGAAATTGTAGAAAGTAATGGTGCTTCATTCGCTTTTCCAAGCACATCTGTTTATGTGGAGAAGAAATAATGAAATCAGTTTTTATACTTTTTGACAACATTGTTAACCTTTATATCTGGATATTGATAATAAATGTAATAATGACGTGGTTAGTTGCGTTTAATATTTTAAATACAAGTAACCGATTTGTCTATTCTGTTTTGGATGTTTCTCATAAATTAACAGATCCTCCTCTTAATTTTATTAGAAGATATCTTCCTAATCTAGGTTCAATTGATATTTCTCCAATTATACTAATCTTGGGACTCATGTTTTTAAGAAATTTAGTTTTTGAAATGTTTGCACCTTCATTATTTTAACTATGATTATTGACGGAAAAAAAGAAGCAGCCGCTTTACAAGAAGAGATTAAAAAAGAGATTGTATCAATTAAAAGCAAAACTAACAAAGTTCCCGGGTTAACCGTGATACTAATTGGTGAATTTGCCCCAAGTCTCATTTATGTGAGAAACAAAGAAAAAAATTCAAAAGAAGTTGGAATTAACTCTAATGTGATCAAATATTCAAAAGATGTTAAAGAAGAGGAAGTTTTAAAGAAGATTAAAGAATTAAATAAAGATAAAAGTGTTTCTGGTATTTTGGTTCAACTTCCTCTTCCAGATCAAATAGATAAAGAAAAAATTATTAATTCAATTGATCCATCAAAAGATGTAGATGGATTTAACCCAATAAATGTAGGAAACTTAGCTTCGGGGCATGATGCAATCGTTCCATGTACTCCTTTAGGATGTCTTCTACTCCTAAAAAAAATAGAAAAAAATTTATCTGGAAAACATGCAGTTATAATTGGACGGTCAAACCTTAACGGAAAACCAATGGCACAACTTTTATTAAAGGAAAATTGCACAGTTACTGTTTCTCACTCAAAAACAAAAAATTTAAAAGAAGAATGTTTAAAAGCTGATATTCTGATTGCAGCAGTTGGAGTAGCAAATTTGGTAAAAAAGGATTGGGTTAAAGATGGTTCGATCATCATCGATGTTGGAATAAATAAACAAGGAGATAAAATTGTTGGAGATGTAAGTTTTGAAGAAGTTAAAAATAAAGTAAAAGCAATCACACCAGTTCCAGGAGGCGTTGGGCCCATGACTATCGCATGTTTATTAAAGAATACTTTAAAATGTTTTAAAGCTCATTTGCTTTAGAACTATCTATTTTTAGATATTTACTATTTCTAAATCTTATTATCACTGTTGCAATAGCAACAATTAAAATTGCAGTTGAAATATAAATTAAATTTGTAGGGTCACTTTCTTTATCTTGTAATATTATAAATCGTGCTAAAGCTGTTATAGCTATTACTAAAGGATAAGAAATTCTAACAGATCTAGTTTCCCAGTATGATCTTACTAAGCCAATCACCTCTATATATATGAACATTAAAAGCAAATCAGCTAGCTCAATGTTTCTTTCGTCGTACATTTCTTTAACTTCAAGCAGAAATGCAATAACTGTAGAAAATAAAACGAATAATACAGCGGTTAACTGAATATTTCGAATCGTACTGTTCATCAAGCAATTAATATCAGAATTTTAAGATTTATATAACTGTTTTGAGTGATATTTTATAAATTTTTCGACTTTAGACTTATTAAAAGATTTATTTTCTTCGAATGACACTTTCTTCATCGAATAAGCTTTGTTTTTTGTTCTTCTTGACATTATGACAATATTACCTTTATACAAAGTTAGGACAACATCTCCAGAAACTTGATTTCTTTTTTTATCAATAATTTTTTGAAGGTTAATTCTCTTTTTTGAGAACCAGTAACCATTGTAAACTAATTCAGCGTATTCAGGCATAATTCTTTCTTTGTCATGAACTGTTTGTTTATCAAGAGTAACTGACTCTATCGCTCTGTGAGCAACATATAAAACTGTACCTCCAGGTGTTTCATAAACTCCTCTTGATTTAATACCAATAAATCTATTTTCTACTAAATCAACTCTACCTATTCCATTTTTTCCTGCTATTAGATTTAATTTTTCTAGAAGTTTTTCTGGGCTTAATTTTTTCCCATTAATTGCTATTGGGTCACTCTTTTTAAAAGTAATCCTAATTTTTGTTTTTTTATTAGGTGCTTTTTCTGGTGAAATTGTTCTTTGAAATATATATTCTGGTGGAGAATTCTTTGGATTTTCTAAAACCTTACCTTCTGTTGAAGTATGAAAAATATTATCATCTACTGAAAAAGGAGGAGCACCTTTTTTATCTTTAGGAATAGGTATTTTATTTTTTTTTGCATAATTAATTAAATCTGTTCTAGACTGCAACTTCCATTCTCTCCAAGGGGCTATAACTTTAATTTTTTTTCCTCCAAAAAAAGCGTAGCCGAGCTCAAATCTTACTTGATCATTTCCTTTACCGGTAGCTCCATGAGAAACCCCAAAAGCATTAAATTTTTTTGCTATAGCTATTTGTCTCTTTGCAATTAATGGTCTAGCTATAGATGTTCCCAATAAATAAACTCCTTCATAGACTGCGTGCGCTCTAATCATAGGAAAAACATAGTCTTTTACAAATGTATTTTTTAAATTTTCTATAATGATTTTTTTAACACCTAATCTTTTTGCATTTTTAATAATTTTTTGCTTGTTCATTTCTTGACCAATATCTGATGTATAAGCAATAACTTCTGCTTTATAGTTCTCTTGAAGCCATTTAAGAATTATTGAGGTATCAAGCCCACCCGAATAGGCTAAAACAATTTTTTTCATTTAACTGCAAGTTTTTTTTGCGGTGTTATACGCTTTAGTAAATCCCATCATTGAATAATGATCAGTTGTTTCTGCACCTTTGGTAGTTCTAGCTTTAATAATAAGATTAGTTGCTCTTTTCATTAATTTAATAAAGTTTCTTTCTTCTTGATCATCAAGAAGCCATGCAAATCTTTTTTGAGAGAAAAAAGAATATCTTTTTTTTCCTGAACTAGCTGTAACTGTCGATGATTTATAATCATGACCACTTGTTAAACTTACTTCATCTTTGATGCTTTCAGATGGTCTGAAAGTTACAAATAATTTTGATTTATCTCTCTTAATTGAAGCAGGAGCTCTTTTTGTTGGTATAGTTTGTGCGAAACAAATTTTTCCTTTGTCAGTTTGAACAGTAAAACTCTCCCAATTTTTATATTTACCAGTCGACCTAGGAGTATTAGCAGTAGCACTAAATGAAAATAATATTAGAAAGATTAAAATACTAATTTTTTTAAACAACATAGATTTATTTTTATACTAAAAATCATCTATTTCAATGGGTTGAATTAGGGAGCAGGATTCGGATTATTATTATGAATAATATTGATCTTTTCTAATATTTCTTCATTTAATTCAACCTCTATACTTCCAATATTTTCTTTAAGCTGATCCATAGTTGTAGCTCCAATAATATTGCTTGTCACAAAAGGTCTTGAATTAACAAAAGCTTGAGCAAGCTGAACCATAGTAATATTATTTTCTTTAGATAATTTATAGTATTCATCGTATGCTTTCATCGCTAAAGGATTAATCATTCTTTCCCATCCTTTAAACAAAGTTATCCTAGCATTTTTTGGCATTTTACCATTTCTATATTTTCCCGATAGAGCCCCTGAAGCTAGAGGGTAGTAAACTAGTAAACCACATTTTTCTCTAATAGAAATTTCTGACATGCCTATCTCGTAAGTTCTATTTACTAAGCTATAAGGATTTTGCACTGAGACCATTCTTGGTAGATTTTTATGTTTAGATAATTCTAAATATTTCGATAGACCATATGGAGTTTCATTAGATAGACCTATGTGTCTAATCTTACCACTTTTAATGAATTTTTTTAATGCTTGTAAAATATTTTCAAAATCGTTCCAATCTCCCTCATTTTTGTTGATTGTGTATTCTCGTCTACCAAAAGTATTTGTTGATCTTTCTGGCCAATGTAATTGATACAAGTCTATATAATCGGTTTTTAATCTTTTAAGACTTCCATCAATTGCTTCAGCCAGATCTTTCTCATTATAACTTTTTTTTCCATTTCTAATCCAATCTAAACCAGGTCCAGCAATTTTTGATGCCAAGATAATCTTGTCTCTATTTTTTTTCTTTTTAAACCAATTTCCAATCATTGTTTCTGTTTTTCCATACGACTCTGCGGTTGGAGGAACTGAATAAAGTTCGGCGGTGTCAAAAAAATTAACTCCTTGATCAATTGAATAATCCATTTGTTCAAAAGCTTCTTTTTCAGAATTTTGGGTACCCCAAGTCATAGTTCCGAGGCATATTAAACTTACGTCTAAATTTGTATTCCCTAACTTTTTGAATTTCATAAAAATGTAATATTAGAGGTTTTTTTAAAGCAATTATTGCCTATTGAAAAGTTAATAAAAATTCATATATTAAACGTATGGAATTTAATAAACAATCTACTTCAGTAAGATCTTCTGCCTCAGAAGCTATAATCGATCAGGGCTTAAGAGCCTACATGTTAAAAGTTTACAATTATATGGCTTCCGGAGTGTTGCTAACTGGATTTATTGCACTAGCGTTTTTTAAAATGTCTGTAGTTTCTGAAGGTGGTCAAATTATAGGATTAACTAATTTTGGAAATACTATTTATGCCTCAGGTTTAAAATGGGTAATAATGTTAGCCCCGTTGGCCGTAGTTTTTTATATGAGTTTCGGAATTGCTAAAATGTCTGCCGCAAAAGCTCAGACGGCTTTTTGGGTTTTCGCAGCCCTAATGGGAGCTTCTCTCTCTTCGATATTTTTAATTTATACTGGAGCAAGCATAACTAGAGTTTTCTTTATAACTGCTGGAACATTTGGAGCAATGAGTATTTATGGATACACAACTAAAAAAGACTTAACGAAATTAGGTTCTTTTTTAATGATGGGTCTTTTTGGAATAATCATTGCATCAATCGTTAACATTTTTATGAAATCTTCAATGATGTATTTTGTAATTTCTATCATTGGAGTTTTAGTATTTGTTGGGTTAACTGCTTACGATACACAAAAGATTAAAAACATGTACATGGCTAGCGATAGTGGTGAGCTAATAGGCAAGAAAGCAGTAATGGGTGCTTTAACATTATATTTAGATTTCATTAATCTATTTATTATGCTTCTAAGACTTTTTGGTCAAAGAAGATAATTATTTTACTAATCTTAAATTATTCCAACTAGTTTTATCTATCAGTTGATTTAGATTTTCTGACTTTTTAAGGATTTGACCGTTTCTATCTTTTATTAAGAATTTTTCATTATAATAATTAGGTTTCAGATTTTTCAATATTCTTAAAACTGGTTGGTCCGATGCTCTTTGATAAACGTCAAATGATATTTCTTTAGATCCAGATGAAAAAGAATAATCTTTCCAAGTTCCATTAGAGACCATCTTTGCATATAAATTTAATATACATTGAAGTTCTTTTTTAACAAAAAATTTTTCTTTTTCTCTTTTTAAATCATTATTTATTATTAGTTTTATACTTTTCATATCTTATGTTTATTTATCATAGGTAGCTGCATAGCAGTAAATATAAAAGTTAATGGCAATATTCCCCAGACCTTAAAATTTACCCATGTAGTTTCAGGTTGTGTTCTCCAAACAATTTCATTTAAAATTGCTAAAAATATAAAAAAATAAGCCCATCTATTATTAAGTTTACTCCACCCTAACTCATCAAGCTGAAAAGCTGCCTTAAAAAAAAACTCTAAGAAGTTTTTATTAAAAAAAGTTTTTCCAACTATTAATACCATTGCGAAGATAATATTAATTATTGTTGGCTTCATGTATAGAAAAACAGGATTATTGAAATATAATGTTAGACCACCAAATAAAGAAATAATGACTCCTCCGACAAGTGGAATATAAGGTATTTTTTTTTCTAGGAGATAAATTGCTCCAACCGCAATAATAGTTGAAATAATTAAAGGAGGTATTGCTATACTTAGATTGTTTCCACTTTTGTAATATATTGTGAAGAAAATTAATAGAGGGCCAAAATCTGCAATAAATTTTAAAAATGACTTATTCACATTAAGTGTTTAACATATAATAAATTTTTAATAAATTAGATATTGATTTTAATAAAAAAATTACTAATTATCAGGTATGGCGTCTAGCAATAATGCAAAATTTTCAATAGGAGAAGTCGTAAAGCACAGACACTTTGATTTTAGAGGTGTGATTTATGACGTTGATTTTGAATTTAATAATTCAGAAGAGTGGTATCAGTCTATACCTAAAGCCGTTAGGCCAAGAAAAGATCAACCTTTTTATCACCTTTTAGCTGAAAGCAATGATGTTACTTATGAAGCTTATGTTTCAGAGCAAAATTTATTATTAGATAAGTCTAAAGAGCCAGTTAAGCACCCTTTAATAGAAGAAATTTTTTCAGGCAAAAAAGGTTCAAATTATTTTAAAATTTCAAATTAAGTTTATTAGACTGCCTCAAATATAACATTATTCATTCAAATCTATGACATAGATTTATATTAGTTTTAGGTGTTCTTGCCTAATTGGGAATTAACTCATACTTCTTAACTCCCTCTCAATTCTCAATTGGGCTTAAATTCACCCTTCACATAAAAATAATATTATAGTAGTCAGAGATATGTTTGATCTTATAAATCCTAGTAGAATATTTAATTGGATAGAAAAGTTGATTAGTTTCATAAACTCAATTTTTTTCATCCTTTTAATTATCGCCTTGATGTTTGCTCTTCTATTATCACCACCAGATTACTTACAAGGTGATAGTGTTCGAATAATGTATGTTCATGTTCCGTCTGCTTGGATAGGTTTAGCTTCTTTTACAAGCATAGCTTTACTATCTATATTAAGTTTTATATTCAAAATAAAAAATCTTAATTTAATTACAAAGAGCATTGCACCTATAGGACTAATGTTTACATGTTTAGCAATTGTTACAGGATCTTTGTGGGGAAAACCGACTTGGGGTACCTGGTGGGCTTGGGATGCTAGAATAACATCAATGATGGTGTTATCTATTTTTTATATTCTATTTATTCTTTCTCATAAGCTAATTGAACAAGAGGATAAAGCTAATAAAGTTTCAAACATTATTGCAATTATCGGATTAATAAATATTCCAGTTATTAAATACTCTGTTGACTGGTGGAATACTCTTCACCAGCCTGCGAGCATAAAATTAGATGGAACTAGCACTATACATTCTTCAATGCTATTGCCATTAATGCTAATGTTATTAGTTTTACTATTATATTGTGCGTTAATTTTACTAATGAAATATAAGACAGAAATCATTAGAATAAAGAAAAAGAATATTAAAAGAATATGATTGAAAATTTTATTTTAATGAATGGATACGGTCTTTACGTCTGGTTATCTTTTGCTATTACTTTTCTAGCTTGTGGAATTATATATTATAAAACTTATAAGACCTTAAAAAAATACGAAAAAGATTTCATAAAAGAGTTTGATCAACTTCCAGAATCAGAGAAAAAATTAGTTTTATCAAAATCTAAAGTCGCTTCCCAGGTTTTAGCTACGTACAACAAATCAATCTAAAGCATTTTAATGCTCACAAAAAAAGTTAAAAAGAGAGTATCTTTTCTAAGTGTGTTGTTAATTTTCTTAGTTCTTGGAGTTTTTTTTATTTTAAAGTCTTTAACTAATAATATTCTTTATTTTAAATCACCCACAGATATTAAACTCAGCCAGGACATCATTTTTAATAAGAAAATCAGAGTAGGAGGGATGGTGAAAAAAAATTCTATTAGCATTGATAAAAAGGAAATTAAATTTGTTGTTACCGATTTTAAAAACGAAATTGTTGTTAGTTACATTGGTACTGTGCCCAATCTATTTTTAGAAGGCAAAGGTGTAGTAGCTGAAGGGAAACTACAAGATAAAAACTATTTTGTTGCAGATAGAATATTGGCAAAACACGATGAAAAATATATGCCGCCAGAATTAAAAGATCTAATGGAAAAAAATGTTAAGTAATATTGGCAATACACTTTTATTTTTAAATATATTATTAGGAATATCTTTAATTTATTTCTTATTTCAAGATTTAGGTAATAAAGGAAAACTAATAAGTAAAAACATTTATCATATTTGTTTATTCCAAAGCACACTTATAATAATTTGTTTCTTTACTTTAATAGCAGCTTTTGTAGTTTCTGATTTCTCAATAATTACAGTTTATCAGAATTCTCATTCTTTAAAGCCATTTTTTTATAAAATTTCAGGAACCTGGGGTAATCATGAAGGCAGTTTATTGTTATGGGCTATAATTTTAACAATCTTTTCTTATTTTTTTCTTTTATATAGCAAAAGTCACTTAAGAGATTACAGAATTTATAGTTTAATTGTACAAAACATCTTAATACTTGGTTTTTTATTTTTTCTTTTGTTTAATTCAAATCCCTTCAGCGTAATTTTACCAGTGCCTCAAGAAGGATTAGGATTGAACCCAATTCTGCAAGACCCTGCTTTAGCTATCCATCCTCCTTTACTTTATATAGGTTTCGTAGGGTCATCGATTTATTTTTCTGCTGCTATAAGTTCTTTGTTAATTAATTATGATGGAAGATTATTTGCTAAATCGATTAAAAATTGGGTTTTAATTTCTTGGTCTTTTCAAACGCTTGGAATTTTAGCTGGTTCTATTTGGGCTTATTACGAATTAGGGTGGGGAGGATTTTGGTTTTGGGATCCTGTCGAAAACGCATCTCTTCTCCCATGGTTTGCAATGACAGCTTTATTACATTCTTTGATGGTATTAGAAAAAAGAAATTTATTTTATTTTTGGGTAATAATTCTTTGTCTCTTAACTTTTATTTTAAGTGTTACAGGAACTTTTCTTGTTAGATCAGGTATTTTAAATTCTGTACATACATTTGCAAATGATCCTTCACGAGGACTTTATATACTAGTATTTTTAAGTCTAATGATTTTTGCGTCTGTAATACTTTTGTTTAATAAGTTTAAAAAAAGTAATTATAATTTAAATCCTAATAGCAAAGAGACTTTTATACTTGTCAATAATTGGTTTATGATTTTTTATTTAATAACTGTTCTATTAGGCACTATCTATCCTATATTTACCGAAGTATTAACTGATTATAAAGTTTCAGTTGGGCCGCCTTTCTATAATTCAGTAATAATACCTATAGTAATTTTATTTTTATTTTTCATGTCTTTAGGCCCTCAGACACAATGGATTAAAAATAACTCTTATAATTTAAATTTGATGATTAAAATTTTAATTGCATCGATTTTGATAAATTTTGCCATAATATTTCTTTTTAAAAGTTACAGCTTGATATCAAATTTTATAATAATTTCTGCTCTTTTTCTTATTATTTATTCTTTAAGAGATTTATACAATTTATTTAAAAAAAAAAAGATTGATGCATCAAGAATAGTTTCTCATTTTGCATTTGGTGCTTTGGTCTTATTTATAGGACTTAATCATAATTTTTCTCTAGAAAAGGATTTCAATTTAAAAAAAGGAGAAAAAAGAGAATTTGAAAATTACTCTGTAAAATTTAATAATTTGCAATTAGAGGAATTTAAGAATTATAAGGCAGTTATTGGAGAATTTGAAATAAATAATTCTCAAAATAATTTATCTAGAACTCTTTATCCTGAAATAAGAATTTATCAAAGTCCAAGCACAATTACTTATGAAGCCTCTATAAGATCTGGTTTATTAAAAGATTATTATATTACAATGAGCAATATTGATAGATCAGATTATTATAATATTAAATTTCAAAAAAAACCATTTATGATCTGGATTTGGATATCAGTTATTTTTATTTCATTAGGTGGTTTTTTAAGATTGTTTAAAAATGCAAAAAAAAATTATTAAATCATTTATACTTTTATTTATAATATTCATCATTGGAGTATTCTTCATAAGTTTAAATAAAAACTCGATCTATGATACTAAAGGCTTAGTTGGACAAAAGATAACTAATGTACAATTAGATCATTTTAGTAAAAATAAAATGATTACTGAAAAAAATTTTAAAGAAAATGAATTTACATTGATCAATTTTTGGGCTTCTTGGTGTGCGCCTTGTAGAGATGAACATCCTATTTTACTCAAATTAAATAAAGAAAAAAATTTAAAAATGTTAGGGGTAAATTTCAAAGATAATAAAAAAAATGCAAAAAATTTTTTAATTGAACTAGGTAACCCATATGATGTTTTAGCAGTTGATAACCAAGGCAAACAATCAATTAATTTTGGCATTTATGGTATTCCAGAAAGCATTCTAATTAACAAGGATCTTATAATAATAAAAAAATTTATAGGACCTATTTTTGAGAGTGATTATGAATATATTAAGAGCATCGTAAGAAAAAAATGAAATTAAAAATAATAATTTATCTTATACTGTTAAATTTCAACATTGTTAATGCAGAAACTAATTCTATAGACTCAAACAATATCTTTAAAAATTTACGATGTTTAATTTGTCAGGGTCAATCTGTCGCTGATTCAAATTCTGAGTTTGCACAGACAATTAAGTTAGTTGTTAAAGATCAAATTAAAAATGGAAAATCAGAAAGTGAAATATATGATTTTTTAGTTGAAAAATATGGAGAATGGATTGTCTATAAACCTCCATTTAATAAAGTTAATTTATTATTGTGGTTATTGCCATATTTAGCTTTTGTGTCTGGCGGAGTAATAATTTTTTTATTATTCAAAAAAAGGTTTAATAATTAGACAAAAGGTATCTATACATATGGGAGATTTAATTGTACTTTCAGACTATGAAATTTAAATTTTTGGTATTTTTAGCTTTACTCACTTTTACTCTAAATTCTTCCTCAGCAGATGAAGGAAGTAAAGATATATCTTTCTATGCAGGTACGTTTGATGTAATCGATAAGGAAGGTGATGACCAGACAAGTTTATTTGGTATTGAACACAGAAACCCCACTCTGTTTAGAGATACTTTTTTAGGAAAGTTTTCTCCTGTTACAGGGGGATTTATGACTGGAGATAGCTCGGTTTATTTGTACACAGGCGTTGAAGGTCAATACGGTGTTGGGCCGTTAAAAATTTTACCAAGTTTTACGCCTGGTGTATATGAGAAAGGTGACGGTAAAGATCTAGGGAGTGTTTTAGAATTTAAAAGTGAAATTAAACTAGGTTTTGATATTTTTGAAAATTCACAAATAGGTTATAGCTACAGTCATATTTCAAATAATAACTGGGGAGATACTAACCCAGGTACAGACAATCAACAGATTACATTTTCTAAAAATTTTTAAATAATAATGAATTTGAAAGATTGTCATAATTTCAGGGATTTTAGAAAACTAGCTAAAAAGAAGTTACCTTCTCCAATTTTTCACTATATAGACGGTGCTGCTGATGACGAAATAACTTATGCTAGAAACACTAGTGCTTTTGATGATGTTGACTTAGTTCCAAATGTACTAAGAGGAGTTGAGAACGTCGATTTATCAACAACGATATTTGGTAAAAAACTTGATTTACCTTTTTATCTAGCCCCCACTGCCCTGCAAAGACTTTTTCATTACGATGGGGAAAGAGCAGTTGGAAGGGCTGCGCAGAAATTTAACACTATGTTTGGTGTTTCAGCTTTAGCAACTGTAAGCGTAGAGGAAATCTCTTCAATGATTGACACACCAAAAATGTTCCAATTTTATTTTCATAAAGATAGAGGATTAAATGACTCTTGTTTAGAAAGAGCAAAAGCAGCTAAATTTGACGTCATGGCTTTAACAGTTGATACAATAACCGGAGGAAATCGAGAAAGAGATCTAAGGACTGGTTTTACATCTCCACCTAAATTAACTTTATCCAGTTTATTTAGTTTTGCTACTAAACCAATGTGGGGAATAAACTATTTGACAAGAGGCAAGTTTGAATTACCTCATCTTCAAGATTTTGTGGAGGAGGGTACTAGCACTAATTCTTCCATAGGAAACTATTTTTCCACTATGTTAGATCAATCTATGAACTGGAAAGATGCAGAAAAACTTTGCTCAAAATGGGGAGGCCATTTTGCATTAAAAGGAGTAATGAGCGTTGAAGATGCAAAAAGGGCTGTAGATATTGGATGCACTGGTATAATGGTTTCAAATCATGGTGGAAGGCAACTTGATGGATCAAGATCTCCATTTGATCAACTAGCAGAAATCGTTGATGCGGTAGGTGATAAACTGGATGTGATTTGTGAGGGAGGAATTCATAGAGGAACCCATATGCTTAAAGCTTTATCGTTAGGCGCCAAGGCATGTTCAGGCGGAAGACTGTATTTGTATGCCTTAGCTGCTGCTGGGCAAGCAGGCGTAGAAAGAGCTTTAGGACAATATAAAGCGGAATTGCAAAGAGACATGAAATTGATGGGTTGCACAAAAATAAGTGACCTTAATAGAAATAATCTAAGATTCAGAAGATAATGAGTTTAAAAAATTGTCACAACTTCGAGGATTTTAGAAAACTCGCTAAAAAAAAATTACCTTCTCCTATTTTTCATTATATTGACGGTGGAGCTGATGATGAGGCAACATTAAGAAGAAACACCGAATCCTTCAATGACTGCGATTTAGTTCCCAATGTTCTTGCTAGTGTTGGAAAACCCGATCTATCAACTACTTTATTTGGTAGAAAAATTGATATGCCTATTTTTCTTTCACCTGCTGCTATGCAAAGACTTTATCATCCTGATGGAGACAGAGCGTCAGCAAGGGCGGCAGAAAAATTTAATACTTTTTACAGTATGTCATCTATGGGCAATAACACTATAGAAGAAGTCTCAAATATTTCTAGTGGTCCCAAACTATTTCAACTTTATGTTCACAAAGATAGATCTATATCTGATGACTTAATTGAAAGATCAAGAAGATCTGGATTTGACGCAATGTGTTTGACAGTAGACACTTTAGTAGCAGGTAATAGAGAAAAAGATCATAGAACAGGATTTACAACTCCTCCAAAACTTACATTTCAAAGTTTAATGAGTTTTGCGATGAGACCTCAATGGGTATTTAATTATTTAATTGGTAAAAAATTTGAACTAGCAAATGTTAAAAAGAAAACTGATAAAGGAACAAATATAGCAAAATCAGTTATTGAATATATTAATGAACAATATGATCCTGCAATGGGCTGGAAAGATGCAGAGTACTGCGCAAAGAAATGGAATGGACCTTTTGCGTTGAAAGGAGTTATGTCCATTGAAGATGCAAAAAGGGCTATAGATATTGGATGTACGGCAATAATGATTTCAAATCACGGAGGACGTCAGCTTGATGGATCTCGATCACCATTTGACCAGGTCAAAGCAATATCGGATGCTGTTGGAGATAAGCTAGAGATTATTTTAGATGGAGGCGTTAGAAGAGGAACACATGTATTAAAAGCTATTGCTGCTGGCGCTAAAGCATGTAGTTTTGGCAAAATGTTCTTGTTCTCTTTAGCAGCGGGCGGCCAAAAAGGTGTCGAACATTTATTAAAAAATATGTACGATGAAATTGACAGAAATATGGTTTTGATGGGGTGTAAGAATTTAAAAGAGTTGAATAGTTCGAAATTAGTTTATAGAAATAGAAATTAAAAAAAATTATCAAATTATGAAACTAGCAAAAAGTCTAGACAGATTAGGAACAGAAACAGCTTTTAGCGTTCTTGCAGAGGCAAAAAAACTAGAGGCCGCAGGAAAGCCAATGATACATCTAGGATTAGGCCAACCAGACTTTAAAACTCCAAAACATATTGTTGAAGCAGCAAAAAAAGCTTTGGATGATGGCCATCATGGTTATGTTTTATCCAATGGAATTCTAGAGTGTAGACAATCTGTGACAAGAAAGATTAAAAAATTATATAATCAAGACGTTGATCCTGAAAGAATAATTATAATGCCAGGAGGCAAACCTACAATGAGTTATGCAATCCAATGTTTTGGTGAACCAGGCGTAGAAATTATTCATCCAACACCTGCATTTCCTATCTATGAGTCTATGATTAATTTTACAGGAGCAAAACCTGTTCCATACGATTTAACTGAAGATAAAGATCTTAAATTTAACCCAGAAAAGATTTTATCATTAATAACTGACAAAACTAGATTACTGATTTTAATCAATCCAAATAACCCCACAGGTAGTTTTGTTGAAAAATCAGACATTGATGTTTTGGCAGAAGGTCTTAAAAAACATCCCCATGTAACTATTTTAAGCGATGAGATTTATAGCAGGCAAATATTTGATGGAAAAGAAATGCCATCATTTTTTAAATATCCAGAATTAAGAGAAAGATTAATTGTTCTTGAAGGGTGGAGTAAAGCATATTCAATGACAGGTTGGAGATTGGGCTGGAGCTTCTGGCCAGAACAACTTATAGGTCATGTAAATAAACTATTGATCAATAGTGTTTCTTGTGTAAATGCAGCAGCCCAGTTTGCTGGAATAGCAGCATTAGATGGACCTGATGACTCAATAAATCAGATGATGGAAAAATTTACAATTAGAAGAAAACTTATTCATGAAGGTTTAAATAATTTACCTGGTGTAGAATGTAGTTTGCCTGGAGGAGCATTTTATGCTTTTCCAAAAGTTATTGGAACAGGAATGAATGGCTCAGAGTTTGCAAAAAAATGTATGCATGAAGCAGGTGTAGCTATAGTGCCTGGAACGGCATTTGGAAAAACTGCAAAAGATTACGTAAGATTTAGTTTTGCAGCCTCGCAAGCCAACATTTCAGAAGCTCTTGAAAATATTAAAAAAATGTTAGCTAAATAAGCTTTATTTTCCTTAAATTTGAATTAATATCTCCTTATGAATGAACAAGTTCAGTCGGAACTAAAAAAAATTTTTAATGGCAGATTTTCTACATCTGTATCTACTAGAACTAATTATGCTAGAGGCGAAGATACTTATGATCCTGTTTTATCTCAAGCCGTAGTTTTTCCTGAAACTAATTCAGAAGTCTCTAAAATTTTAAAGCTCTGTAATGATCACAAAGTGCCTGTTGTTCCATTTGGCACAGGCACTTCTTTAGAGGGGAATGTCGTTGGAAATGATAAAGGTATTACAATTTCTCTAGAAAAAATGAATAAAGTTTTAAGTGTAAATGTTGAAGACTTTGATTGTAGAGTTCAGGCATGTGTTACTAAAGAACAATTGAATGATTATTTAAGAGAAGATGGGGTTTTCTTTCCTATTGATCCTGGAGCTAACGCAGCTATAGGAGGCATGGCTTCAACATCAGCCTCAGGAACAATGGCTGTAAAATATGGGACAATGAAGACTGTTATTACTGGGCTAACAGTTGTTCTTCCTAACGGAGATATTATCAACACAGGAAGCAGAACAAAAAAAACTTCTGCAGGATATAATTTAACAAATCTGTTTATTGGCTCTGAGGGAACACTTGGAATTATAACCGAAATACAATTAAGACTATCCCCAATTCCAGAGAGTATTATGAGCGCAGTTTGTCATTTTCAAACTTTGGAAGATGCTGTTCAGACTGCACAACAAATAATTCAATACGGTGTACCGATTGCTAGAATCGAAATGTTAAATAAGGATCAAATGGATATTAGTATTAATTATTCAAAACTAAAAGACCTTAAAGTTCTACCGACTTTATTTTTTGAATTTCATGGGTCAGAGGCATCCAACAAAGAGAATATTAAAGTTGTAGAGGAAATCTCTAATGATAATAATGGAAGCTCCTTTAAGTGGGCAAAAGATTTGGCTGAAAGAAATAAACTATGGCAAGCTCGTTGGGATGTTTATTATTCTGTGAAAGCATTGATAAAAAACGGACGAGTTTACTCCACTGATGTTTGTCTTCCAATTTCAAAGATAACTGAATGTGTAAATTTTGCCGAAAAAGAAACAAAAAAATTTGGGCTTAGAGCCCCAATGGTCGGACATCTAGGGGATGGGAATTTTCACGTAATTTTACCCTACGACCCTCTAAAAAAAGAAACATATAAAAAAATAAGAGAATTTAGTGATTTGCTTATAAAAAAGACCTTAGAGCTTAATGGAACAATTACGGGAGAGCATGGTATAGGGCTCCATAAAAAAGACTATCTTTTGAAAGAGCATGGAGACAATATTCCAGTCATGAAATCTATAAAAAGAACACTTGATCCAAATAATATAATGAATCCTGGTAAGATTTTTGATTTAAATTAATTATTCAAATGAAAAAAATTCTTATTACTAGGAGGCTATTAAGATCAAGTGAAAATAAGGCTTCAAAAATATTTGATGCAAAATTTAATAGTAATGATGAATTGTATTCGCAGAAAAAACTAATAGAACTTAGCGCTGGTTGTGATGGAATCTTATCCGCTCTCACTGATAAATTAGATGCAGAAACAATAAATAAATTACCCAATAGTGTTAAGATATTATCAAACTTTGCGGTAGGATTTGGAAATATTGATTTAGAAGCAGCAAAAAAAAGAAATATTATAGTTACAAACACTCCTGAAGTTTTGACAGATGCAACAGCTGAAATTGGAATTTTGTTAATTTTAGGAGCTTGCAGAAGAGCACCCGAGGGTATTGAAGCTGCAAAAAGTTCAAATTGGAAATGGTCAGCTGATTACTTAATAGGAAAACAATTAACAGGAACTAGATTAGGAATTTTAGGTATGGGCAGAATCGGAAGAAAAATTGCAAGTATTGCAAAATCCTTGGGTATGATAATACATTACCACAACAGATCGAAACTTAGTGAAGATAAAGAAGATGGAGCGATTTATCATAAAGATCTTAAAAGTTTTTTAAGCATTTCCGACGTATTATCAGTTTGTTGTCCGGCTACAAAAGAAACAACTGATTTAATTAACAAAGAAACTCTAGAATATTTACCTCAAGGAGCAGTAGTCACTAATGTTGCTAGAGGAGATATTGTAAATGACGAGGCATTAATAGAAGCTTTAAATAGACGAAAAGTCTATGCTGTAGGATTAGATGTATACAAAGGGGAACCAAATTTAAATCCTGGTTATTTAAAACATAAAAGCGCATTTATTCTTCCTCATTTAGGAAGTGCTTCAAAACACACTCGAACAGCAATGGCGGATTTAGCTATAGATAATATTGATGAGTTTTTTCAAAGTGGAAGCTGTAAAAATAAAGTAAATTAAACAAAAATAATCAAATTCTAGTTTGAGTTGTAAGCGTCAAATTTAGTTTAATTTGAGTGAGACTCTCTCAAATTTATATGTTTAAATATTTGTAATTATTAATAATTAAGGGGGACATATGTCAAAAAAAACGATCAAAGGAGTTAAAACTCCTTCAAGACGTAAGTTCTTTAAAGCAGCAGCAGCTACGGGTGTTGCAGCGGCAGCAACAGTTGCAATGCCAAACATTGCGTTCGGTGCTCCGAAAACTTTAAAGATGCAAGCAGCTTGGCCTTCAGGAGCGAATATATTCTTCGAAATGGCTGGCGACTATGCAAAAATGGTTAGCGACATGTCAGGTGGTCAATTAAAAATTGATCTTCAACCGGTTGGTTCAGTTGTAAAAACTGGAGAAATTGGTCAAGCAGTAAGTTCAGGAGTTCTAGATATGGGACACTGGGTGACTGCGTACTGGTATGGTAAAAATGCTGCCGCTTCATTATTTGGTACAGGTCCATCATACGGAATGTCATCTCAAGAAGTAATGGGATGGATGGAGTACGGTGGAGGTAGAAAACTATACGACGAAACACTTGCAAAAGTTGGTTTCGACTATATTGGATTCTTCCATATGCCGATGCCTGCTCAGCCTTTTGGTTGGTTCAAAAAGAACGTAACTAAAGTGTCTGATGTTAAAGGAATGAAGTACAGAACAGTTGGTTTAGCGACTAACGTATTAACAGCAATGGGAATGGTAGTTAGACAATTACCAGGCGGTGAAATTCAACCTGCAATGAAAACAGGATTAATTGAAGCTGCTGAGTTTAACAACCCAACTTCAGACTCTCAGTTTGGTATGCAAGATGTTTCTAAGCATTATCACTTAGGAAGCTTCCACCAATCTCAAGAGATGTTTGAAATTCCAGTAAATAAGAAGACATTTAATAGTTTATCGCCTGCACACCAAGCGATACTAAAAAATGCTGCTTATGCTGCGAATACAGACAACTACTTCAAAGCGTTAGTGAGATACTCAGCTGATTTATCAAAATTGATGAATCAACATAAAGTTAATGTGTATCAAACATCTGATGAAATCTTAGCTCAACAATTAAAAGGTTGGGATAAAGTAATAGGTGATTTCAATAAGAAAGATCCTTTCTTTAAGAAAATTGTAGATTCTCAGAAAAAATACGCTAAAAGAGTTATGAAATACTTGCTGATGAATCAGCCAAATTACAAGCTGGCTTATGAAAATGAGTTCGGAAGTATTGCAAAAGTTAAAATTTAATTAACTTTTTTATAATTTTAAAAGGGGGCTTTTTGGCCCCCTTTTTTTTATGGAAAAGAATAAAATTTTAGAATAGTTTATTTTTATGAGAGGATTTATCAGCTTTGCAGATCATTTGAGTACATCGGTAGGAAAGGCATTTTCCTGGTGTATTGTAATATTAATGGGTGGAACTTGTTATGAAGTAGTAATGGCTTATGCTTTTAATGCACCTACATTATGGAATTTTGATTTTAGTTTACAAATGTATGGAGCTATTTTTATGATGGCGGGAGCTTACACTTTATCTACAGAAGCTCATGTAAGAGGAGATGTAATTTACAGATTATTCAAACCTAGAACACAAGGCTACATAGATTTAATTTTATACTTTATATTTTTCTTTCCTGGCGTGTTAGCCTTAGCATTTTATGGTTATGAATATGCTGCTTTGGCGTGGAAGATTAAGGAAACAAGTTGGAATAGTCCTGCTCAAATCCAAATTTACATGGCAAAAGCATTAATACCTTCAGCGGGAATACTTTTAATCATTCAAGGAATTAGTGAAGTCTTCAGATCAATTATTTGCATTCAAACTGGCCACTGGCCGGCTAGGATGGTTGTTGCTGAAGAAACAGAAAAAATGTTAATGAGAACTTCGCAAGACGAGGATCAAAAAGATGTTATTTAGTTTAACTAATCCAGAAGTTGCTATCTTGATGATGGCAATATTTTTATTTGCAGTACTTCTTGGATTTCCTATTGCATTTACTTTAATGGCAATGGGAGTTGGATTTGGTTATTATGCCTACTTTGATCCAACTCGAATGGAGCATTTATTAGACAATAGAATTTTTCAATTATTTGTTCAAAATACTTATACGGTGATGGATAATACGGTGTTAACCGCAGTCCCCTTATTTTTATTTATGGGATATCTAGTAGAAAGAGCAGGAATTGTTTCTAGATTGTTTTTTGCAATTAGATTAGCCTCACACAGATTGCCAGCTTCAATGGCAGTAGCAGCTCTAATTACCTGTGCACTTTTTTCAACTGCAACAGGGATAATTGGTGCGGTGGTTACTTTAATGGGTCTGTTAGCTTGGCCGGCTATGATCAAAGCAGGATATGATAAAAAATTTGCTTCAGGAGTAATTTGCTCAGGAGGGTGTCTTGGAATATTAATTCCACCGAGCATTATGTTAATTGTTTATTCTGTTATAGCTCAACTATCGCCTTTAAGATTATTTGCTGCAGCAATACTTCCAGGTTTATTACTTGCAGGACTTTATATAGGTTATGCGATTACTCGAGCATATTTTAATCCCTCTATAGCTCCTAAACCACCTCAAGAAGAAATACCTCCAAGATCTGAAATTTTAAAGGAAGTCTTAGTCTCTTTTCTTCCTTTATTTTCTCTTATAATTTTAGTGCTTGGAACAATCTTAGGAGGGTTAGCAACCCCAGCAGAAGCTGCGGGAGTTGGCGCTTTTGGTGCAATAGTTCTCTCCTTTTTCTATAAAACTTTGAAATGGAAAAACTTTAAAGAGTCAGTTTTTCTTACTGCAAAAACAACTGCAATGATAATGTGGCTTTTCATAGGTTCATGGACTTTTTCATCTGTTTTTTCTTATTTAGGAGGTCATGAAGTATTTGAACATTTCTTTAAATCTATGGATCTCGCACCATGGCAGTTCTTAGTAATTACTCAGATTATAATTTTCTTACTTGGATGGCCTTTAGAATGGACTGAAATATTAATTATTTTTGTTCCAATATTTTTACCATTAGTTGAATTTTTTGGAGTGAATCCATATTTCTTTGCCATGTTAATTGCTTTAAATTTACAAACATCTTTTTTAACACCACCCATGGCCATGTCGGCATATTATTTGAAGGGCGTTCAAACAAAAAATGTTGAACTTTTAGATATCTTTAGAGGAATAATGCCTTTCTTAGGAATTGTTATATTTGCGATGGTATTAATGTATCTATTCCCTGGTATCGCATTGTGGCTACCTGATACTTTATTTGCTAATTAATAAATTAAGATGATAGACACAGCTTCTTTAAATGCCAATGAATTGGTTTCAAAGTTAAAATCCGGTGATATTTCATCCGTAGATTTATGTAAAGCTTACATCAAAAGAATTGAAAAGTTTGAAAAAGATGTTCAAGCTTGGGCTTTTTTAGATAAAAAAATTCTATTAGAAAAAGCAGAGGAGGCAGACGAGTATAGAAAATCAGGTAAACCACTTGGTGCTTTACATGGCCTTCCTATTGCCATTAAAGATATAATTGGAACATATGATATGCCAACAGAGTGTGGAACTGTTTTTAGAAAAAAAATGTCAAGTTCTCAAGACTCAGAAATAGTAAATTTATTAAAGACGGCAGGAGCAATTATTATGGGAAAAACAGTAACTTGTGAACTTGCTTACATTCACCCAAGTAAAACTAAAAATCCTCATGATTATTCAAGAACTCCAGGTGGATCATCTAGCGGATCTGCAGCAGTCGTAGCTTCTCATATGGCTCATCTATCAATTGGTTCTCAAACTGGTGGATCTATAATTAGACCTGCTTCTTATTGTGGAGTTGTTGGTTATAAGCCTTCTTATGGGTTAATTTCAAGAAATGGAGTTTTAAAAACTTCAGATAAGCTTGATACGATTGGAGTATTCGGAAAAACTGTAAAAGATGTAGCATTACTTGCAAAATCATTAATAAAAAAAGATTTGTATGACACCGCCACGGTACATTTCGCTGCTGATGATATGATAAAAGTTTGTGAAGAGGGACCAGTCTTTGAACCAAAGTTTATTTTTTATAAAACAGAAAATTGGAAAAATATCGACAAAGAGTCTCAAAAAGCATTTGAATTTTTGATTAAAAGTTTCAAGAAGAACATAGAAATTTTTGACATGCCTTCATATTTTAAAGAAATTCCAAAATATCATCAAATTATCCATGAAACTGATTTGGCAAATAATTTTCAAGTTTACTATAAAAAAGATAAAAATAAACTTTCTAAAGAAATGAGAGATGCGATTGAAAGAGGCATGAAATATTCTGCTAAAGAATATACGGATGCAATTGATTTTATGAAACAAAGTTACGAGTCTTACAAAGAAGTTTTTGAAGACTATCATGGGATTATCACTCCATCTTCAAGTGGAGTAGCTGATAAAGGTCTTAAATCTACAGGCAGCGCAGATTTTCAAAAATGTTGGACATATTTAGGTTTACCAACAATTTCACTCCCTTTACTAACTGGAGAAAATAACTTACCATTAGGAGTTCAATTAGTTGGAAATAAACTTGATGATTTAAGATTTTTAGGAACAGCTAACTGGATGGAAAAAAACTGTAAAGATGAATAAAATTACTTCAATAATTGGCTGCGCTTTTTGTATTGCTTTTCTGATTGGTCTAGCAACTACATTGACTAGATCAATGATGATTGGTTTTAAAGATGTTTTACCAGTTTATATCCTAATGGGCTTAGTAATAGTAATGATGTTATATGAAGCCTTCGGTGACAAGAAAAAATAGTATTTATCCTTATTTACTTTTATTTATTCAGCCAATTTTTATGGCTTCAAATATTATAGTTGCGAGAGGGGGTGTTGAATATGTCCCACCAGTTTCACTAGCGTTTTGGAGGTGGCTTACTGTATTTGTAATTTTGATGCCGTTCTTTTTTAATGAAATTATAAAAAAAAAGAAAAAATTCAAACAAGAGTCTTTTAAACTTTTTTTCCTAGGACTTATGGGTTGTGGAATTTGTGGCGCCTTTCCCTTTATTGCTGGTATGTCGACTACAATGGCTAATATGGGAATCATTTATACCTCTTCACCAATATTTATTATCGTATTATCAGTTTTATTTTTTGGAGATAAAATTAATTTCTCTAGGATTACCGGCTTAATTCTATGCCTTTCAGGTGTTTTAATAATAATTTGTAAAGGTGATTTAACTTATTTAATAAATTTTAAGTTTACTTCTGGAGATTTGTGGATGTTAGGAGCTGCTGTTGGTTGGGCAGTTTATTCTATTTTTCTTATTAATTGGAAAAGTAGCTTTAGTCTTATGGCTAGATTCACTCTTATAGCTTTATTTGGAGCAATTTCTTTATTTCCTTTTTATTTAATCGAAGAGACTTACTTTTTTAATACTGCATTTAACAATAATTTTGTATTTTGGGTTTTGTTTGCCGCTATTTCTCCAGGCATTATAGCTTTCACTTTATACACTAAAGTACAGAAATATGTTGGAGCTTCTTTAGCGGGATTTACTCTTTATATATTTTCAATTTATTCCGCTATTTATGGAATAATCTTATTTGACGAAAGTCTTTTGAGCTTCCATTATTATGGAGCAGCCCTTGTATTTGTTGGCGTTTATTTAGCTAGAAAGATTGTTAAATGAAATATTTATACTTAACTTTATCATCTTTTATAATTGCCTACATAGCTTTAATAATTTTTATATATTTTTATCAAAGGAATCTACTCTACCATCCTTCAGAAAATAACTATCAAAATGACAAGATCCAGTTTGATTATGATGAAATTTTTATAAAAGTTGATGAAGAAATTCAGCTAAAGTCTTGGATAATAAGAAAAGATTTAAAGAAATTTAAGACACTTGTTATTTTTCATGGAAATGCCGGGCATTTATCAAATAGAGTTTATAAACTTAATGAACTTTATAAATTAGATATTAACATTTTATTAATTTCTTGGAGAGGATTTAGCGGTAATAAAGGATCTCCAACAGAAAACAATTTATATGCAGACGCAAAAGCGTCAATAAAATGGTTAAATGATCAGGGAGTCAATAATCATCAAATTATTTTATATGGGGAGTCTTTAGGAAGCGGAGTGGCAGTTGAAATAGGAAAAGAAAATAACTTTAACAGTATAATATTAGAGTCCCCTTTTACATCGATAGAGAGTTCTGCAAAAATCTATTATCCTTATTTACCTGTAAGACTTCTTTTAAAAGATAGGTATGACTCAATTAGTAAAATTAAAATGATTAATTCTCCAATTTTAATAATGCATGGAAAAAAAGATGACGTTGTTCCTTTTTCAATGGGTAAAGAATTATTTGAAAAAGCTAATAGTCCCAAACAATCGTATTTTACAACCGAAGATGATCACATGATGGAATTTAATTCCAGTTTATTACGGGAGATTAATGATTTTATAAAAAAATATTAAGAGTTTAATCCTAAGAGTGCTTTAGCAAAAAATTCAGCTTTAAATGGATGTAAGTCTGTATCTTTTTCTCCCATTCCTACAGCTACAATAGGTAAATTATATTTTTTACAAATTGCTAAAATAATCCCGCCTTTAGCAGTGCTATCTAGTTTAGTGATCACTAACCCAGTTATATTATGTATTTTACTAAATTCTTCGACCTGATTTAAAGCATTTTGTCCAGTAGTCGCATCCAAAACTAATATTACTTCATTAGGAAATTTTTCATCAATTTTTTTGAGAACACTTATAATTTTTTTATATTCATCCATTAAATTTTTTTTATTTTGCAATCTTCCCGCAGTATCAATTAATGCAATATCTATTTGATTTTTTTTTGCAAATTCTGCTGTTTTAAAAGCTACAGAAGCAGGATCACTATTTATCTCAGATTTAATTATGTCTACTTTAACTTTAGCGGCCCAAACTTGTAACTGGTCAATAGCTGCTGCTCGAAAAGTATCTGCTGCCCCAAAAACAACTGATCTATTATTATCTTTAAAATATTTTCCTAGCTTTCCAATCGTTGTAGTTTTTCCTACACCATTAACTCCTGAAATAACTATTACAGAAGAATTGGCATTACCCATAAAACTTAAATCTTTTTCATATTTTAAAAGTTCTATTGCTATTTTATCAGCTAACAGCTTTAAAATTTCTTTGTGGTCATCTATTTTTTTATCAATTTTAAAATTTTCAAAATCTTTCCTAAGCTCTCTAGCAACATCTACTCCTGCATCTGAGGAAATAATTAATTCTTCAAATTTAGTTAAAACTTCATCATCTATAATTTTTTTGGAAAAAATATTTTTAAATCCATCTGACAGACTAGAAGAACTTTTTCCAAGCCCTAATTTAAATTTATCAAATAATCCCATACTAAATATTTATTTTAATATTTTTTATCTCAGAAACAGGTCCAGACATGAATATATTGTTAGATCTATCTATTTCTATATTTAAAAGACCTTCTTTAAACTTAATATCTACTTTATTATTAACTAATTTATTTTTAAAGGCTGCAACCGCAGTAGCACAAGCAGCTGTCCCACAGGCCTTAGTAAGTCCGGCTCCTCTTTCCCAAACATTTACTTTAATATTTTTTTTATCAATTACTTGAGCAAACGTAACATTGATTTTCTCTGGAAATAGTTCATGATTTTCTATCTTAGGACCTATAATTTTTAAATCATATTCAAAACAATCTTTAACAAAAAAAATTATATGTGGATTTCCAACATTTACTGAAAATCCGTTTGTAAATATTTTTTTGTTGATGTCTAAAGTAATATTTCCTGAATTTATTGATTTAGATAATGGAATTTCTTCATAACTAAATAAAGGTTTTCCCATTTCGAGTTCTACATAAAAATTTTTAATTATTTTTGCATTAAGTATTCTATTATTTGTTTGTAATTTAATTTCATTAGTATTCAAAATTTTACTCAGAAGATAGGCAACACACCTAGATCCATTTCCACAAGCACTAATTTCACCTCCATCCGAGTTAAAAATTGTTATTGGGTAAGAACTTTTTTTTTCTTTTTCTATAAAGATTATTTGATCAAACCCAATATTAGTTCTACTTCCTAATTCAATAATTTTTTCTTTTGCTAAATTAATAGAGTTTTCCCTTCTATCGATAATGATAAAATCATTTCCTAATCCATCCATTTTGTATGCGTTAATAGTTGCCATAATTGATTAGTATAATTATTCGTTGACTTTTAAAACCCCAAATTGTAGTTTCTCCAAACTTTCCGCAAATACCTAAGTTTTTGCGGTGCTCTTGAAAACAAGAGTGTCGACACTAGTCAGCGAAGGTTCGCCCACTAGTGCGATTGGTGTTGGATGTTATTAATATGTTTGAAAATTTAACAAATAAATTAGAAAATATTTTTTCTAAACTTAAAAGTGCTCCCTCTTTAACAGAGGAGCAGGTTGACTCAGGTTTAAAAGAAATACGACTAGCTTTATTAGATGCAGATGTAGCCCTTTCTGTCACTAAAGAATTTATCTCGAATGTGAAACCTAAGGCTATCGGTAAAGAAATTATTAAATCAACTTCTGCTGGTCAGATGGTAATTAAAATTGTTTATGACGAATTAGTAAAAATCTTAGGTTCTAAAAATGAAGATTTAAACTTCAAAGCTGTCCCACCAGTTTCACTATTATTAGTTGGCTTGCAAGGTTCAGGAAAAACAACTTCAGCTGCGAAATTAGCAAAAATTATTGAAAAAAATCATAAAAAAAAAGTAATGGTTGTTAGTTTGGATGTTTATAGACCAGCAGCTCAAGAGCAGCTTAAATTACTTGCAGAAGCAAATGGAATTCAATGTTTGCCAATAGTTGAAAAGCAACAGCCAATTGACATCACCAAAAGAGCTCTGAACGCTGCTAATTTAAATGGTTCAGATATTATAATATTTGATACGGCAGGCAGAACCCAAATAGATCTACCCATGATGTCAGAGATAAAACAAATTAAAGATATTACAAAACCAGCTGAAACAATATTAGTAGCAGATTCATTAACTGGACAAATAGCCGTGAACGTAGCTAAAGAATTTGACACCGCAGTTAATCTTTCAGGAATTATTCTGACAAGGGTAGATGGTGATGCAAGAGGTGGGGCAGCATTAAGCATGAAACACGTTACGGGTAAACCGATAAAATTTATTGGTGTAGGAGAAAAAATTACAGATCTAGAAATATTTCATCCGGATAGACTAGCAAATAGAATTTTAGGTATGGGAGATGTTGTTACTCTAGTTGAAAAAGCACAACAGGATCTAAGTGAAGAAAAAATTAAAGAAACCGAAGAAGATTTAAAAAAAGGAATATTTACTATGGACTCTTATCTAGCTCAGTTAAGACAGATGAAGAAAATGGGAGGAATGGAAGGAGTTATGTCCATGCTTCCCGGCATAAATAAAATGAAAGCTAAAATGGATCAAGCAAATATCGATGAGAAGATGTTAGTAGAAAATGAAGCCATAATTTTATCAATGACTAAAAAAGAGAAAGAAAATCCTAAAATAATTAGTGGATCAAGAAGAAAAAGAATTTCAATAGGATCAGGTGTGGATGTTTCTAAAATAAATAAATTACTTAAACAATTCAAGATGATGTCAGATATGATGAAAAAAATGTCACAAGGAAAAAAAATTCCATCTGGAATGATACCAGATGAAATGCTAAATCAACTAAAATGAAAGGTATAATATGTTAAGAATAAGATTATCAATGGGTGGTGTTAGGAAAAGACCTATTTATAAAATAGTAGTTGCAGACGGAAGATATCCAAGAGACGGCAAGTTCATTGAAAAACTTGGATCTTATAATCCTTTACTACCAAAAGATAAGAAGGAAAGAATTAAGGTAGAATTTGAAAGAATTAAATACTGGATGAGCAAAGGCGCTCAACCAACTTTAAGAGTTTCAAGAATATTAGGAGAAATGCAATTGATGCCTATGCCAAAGCCAGGTAACAATCCTTTAAAAGCTATTCCTA
>CACKCD010000011.1 GCA_902598595.1 uncultured Pelagibacteraceae bacterium | reverse complement strand
GTTCTCATTGTCAATTGAGTTCCAGGCTCTCCTATCGATTGTGCTGCAATCATTCCTACAGCCTCGCCAACACTTACTAACTTTCCTCTAGCTAAATCTCTACCATAACTCATTGCACATACGCCTCTTGTAGATCCACAAGTAATAACTGAGTAAACATTTACAGACTTCACTCCAGCAGCATCTATTTTTTCACAATCATTTTCATCAATCAATTTTTGTTTTTTAATAATAACCTCACCAGTAACTGGATTTTTTATATCTTCAGCAATAACCCTGCCTAGCACTCTCTCTGACAAGCTAACTAAAATATTTCCACCCTCAATAATTTCAGAAATTTTAACAGAAGATTTTGATTTGCAATCACACTCTTTTTTAGTAACTTGAACATCTTGTGCAACGTCACAAAGCCTCCTTGTAAGATAGCCAGAGTTAGCAGTTTTTAATGCAGTGTCAGCTAACCCTTTCCTAGCTCCGTGAGTTGAATTAAAATATTCTAGTACGGACAAGCCCTCTTTGAAATTTGATATTATCGGAGTTTCTATAATTTCACCTGACGGTTTGGCAATTAGCCCTCTCATACCTGCTAGCTGTTTCATTTGTGCTTGTGAGCCTCTGGCACCCGAGTCTGCCATCATATAAACTGAGTTAGTTTCTATTCTATTGTTTTCACAGATTTTTTCAGCAGAAGAAATTTCTTTCATCATCTCGTTTGCTACAGTATCAGTACACTTTGACCATATATCAACTACTTTATTATACTTTTCTCCTCTAGTAATTAAACCTCCTGAATATTGTTTTTCATATTCTTCAATTTGTTTTTTAGTATTATTTATTAGTTCTTCTTTAGTTTTTGGTATTAATAAATCATCTTTACCAAATGAAATACCTGCTTTGAATGCATGCTTAAATCCTAGAGTTTTAATTTTATCACAGAAAATGACTGTTTCTTTTTGTCCACAATATCTAAAAATGGTATCTATAACTTCAGAAACATTCTTTTTAGTCAATAATCTGTTTACTAAACTAAATTTTATATTCTGATTAATTGGTAGAAGATTTGCTAATAAAAATCTTCCTGCTGTACTAGTATACTTTTCAATTCTTTCAGAGCCATTTTCATCTACTGTTTTAAAAATAGAAATGATTTTTGAGTGTAAACTAATTGAGTCATTTTCTAACGCTTGTTCGATTTCTTCTATTCCTGAAAATATACCTTTAGGTTTTTCGTCGTTTTCTTCTGCTTGTGACAAATAATAAATTCCTAACACAATATCCTGACTTGGTACAATAATTGGCTTACCATTAGAGGGACTTAAAATATTATTTGTGGACATCATTAAAACCCTAGCTTCTAATTGAGCTTCTAAACTTAAAGGGATGTGAACTGCCATTTGATCCCCGTCAAAGTCTGCATTGAATGCTGCACAAACTAAAGGATGAAGCTCTATAGCATTTCCCTCTATAAGTTTTGCCTCAAAAGCTTGAACTCCTAGTCTATGTAAAGTTGGAGCTCTATTTAATAAAATAGGATGTTCTCTTATTATATGTTCCAATGAATCCCATACTTCACTTTTTTCTTTTTCTACTAATCTTTTTGCTTGTTTAATAGTTGTAGCCAAACCTAATTTATCTAATCTGGCGTATAAAAATGGTTTAAATAATTCTAAAGCCATTTTCTTCGGTAAACCACATTGATGTAATTTAAGCTCGGGGCCTACTACTATTACTGATCTTCCTGAGTAATCAACTCTTTTTCCTAACAAATTTTGTCTAAATCTACCTTGTTTACCTTTAAGCATCTCAGCTAAAGATTTTAAAGGTCTTTTACCTGTTCCTGTTATTACTCTTCCTCTTCTACCATTATCAAATAATGCATCCACGGACTCTTGGAGCATTCTTTTTTCATTTCTTACGATAATATCTGGAGCTTTAAGATCTAATAATCTTTTTAATCGATTATTTCTATTTATAACTCTTCTGTATAAATCATTTAAATCTGATGTAGCAAATCGACCACCATCTAAAGGAACAAGAGGTCTTAATTCAGGCGGTATAACTGGAACAGAAGTTAAAATCATCCACTCAGGTTTATTTCCTGAAGATATAAATGACTCTATTAATTTTAATCTCTTTATAGTTCTTTCTTCTGTTACCTTTGATTTAATTTCTGGCAACAAGTCTCTTAATTTTTTCTGCTCATTTTTTAAGTCTAAATTAACTAATATTTCTCTTACGGCTTCAGCGCCTATTCCTGCTGTAAAAGCGTCTTCTCCAAATTCATCTTGAGCCTTCATTAATGCCTCTTCTGAAAGTAATTGATTCTTTTTCAATGTCGTTAGTCCAGGTTCAACCACAATAAAACTTTCAAAATATAAAACTTTTTCTACTTCTTTAAGTTTCATGTCTATAGCTAGTGATATTCTGCTTGGTAAAGACTTTAAAAACCATATATGTGCAACGGGACAAGCTAGGTCTATATGACCCATTCTTTCTCTTCGAACATTAGATTTTGTTACTTCAACTCCACATTTTTCACAAATAATCCCTCTAAACTTCATTCGTTTGTATTTACCACAAAGACATTCATAATCTTTTACAGGTCCAAATATTCTTGAACAAAATAGACCGTCTTTTTCTGGTCGGAATGTTCTATAATTTATTGTCTCCGGCTTCTTTATTTCTCCATAAGACCAAGATTTAATTTTTTCAGGACTAGCTAAAGTAATCTTAATACTATCAAAATTATTTTCTTGGGCTAAGTTTTGATTTCCAAAATTTTTTGTTAAGTTTTTTTCCATATTAATTTAACTCAATATTTAACCCTAGAGCTCTAATCTCTTTTACTAAAACATTAAAAGACTCAGGTACACCAGACTCAAAATTATTATTACCTTTTACAATTGTTTCATAAACTTTAGTTCTACCAGCCACATCATCAGATTTAACAGTAAGAATTTCTTGTAAAGTATAAGAAGCACCATAAGCTTCTAAGGCCCAAACCTCCATCTCACCAAATCTCTGACCGCCTAGTTGAGCTTTTCCTCCAAGAGGTTGTTGAGTAACTAAACTATATGGACCAGTAGATCTCGCATGTATTTTATCTTCTACTAAATGATTTAGCTTAAGCATATAAATTATGCCCACTGTTACTGGACGGTCAAATTTTTCACCTGTTTGACCATTCCATAAATTTGTTTGACCTGAATTTGGTAGTTTTGCTAAATCTAACATTTCAGTAATATCTTTAGTGCTAGCTCCATCAAAAACTGGGGTCGAGATAGGTACTCCATTTGAAATATTCTCTATTAATTCAGCGATCTCTTTTTTTGATAATTTAGAAATTACTTCATCGTAATAATCTTTTCCATATATACTCTTTAATTCACTTTTTAATTTATCAATTTTAGAATCAAAATCTTTTAAATAAGTTTTAATTTGCTCCCCAAGTTCAGAACATGACCATCCCAAATGAGTTTCTAAAATTTGACCCACATTCATTCTACTCGGTACTCCAAGCGGATTTAGTACAATATCTACTGGCTTTCCATTTTTCATGTAAGGCATGTCTTCAACAGGAACAATTTTACTCACTACTCCCTTATTGCCATGTCTTCCAGCCATTTTATCGCCCGGCATTAATCTTCTTTTAACAGCAACAAATACTTTTACCACTTTCATTACTGTTGGTAATAAATCATCACCTTGCTGAATCTTTGAAACCTTATCTTCAAAACGTATTTTGATATCTTCAGCAGCATTATCAAACTGATTTTTTAGTTTTTCTAAATTATCGTTTATTTCTTTTTTTTCAAAAGATATTTTCCAAAGGTCTTTTAATGTAGAGTTCTCAAAATCATTTTTATTTAATGTGTTTCCTGGCTTAAGTTCCTTGTATGGTTTATTAATACTTTGATTATTTAACAAATCTATAGCTCTAAGCTTTATATTTCTGTTTAATATTTCTTCTTCTACTTTTTTGTCTTCCTGAACAACTTCAATCTCAGCTCTTTCTATCGCTATTGATCTTTCGTCTTTTTCTATGCCGTGTCTATTAAAAACTCTAACATCAATAACTACACCAGTGCTTCCAGAAGGTAATTTAAGGGAAGAGTCCCTTACGTCCGTAGCTTTTTCACCAAAAATTGATCTTAATAATTTTTCTTCTGGACTAGAAGAGGTTTCACTTTTTGGTGTAACCTTACCAACTAATATATCGCCAGGTTTAACTTCTGCTCCCACATATACAATTCCTGACTCATCTAAATTTCTTAAACTTTCTTCACTAACATTTGGAATGTCTCTTGTAATTTCCTCGGCACCTAATTTAGTGTCACGAGCCATAGACTCATATTCTTCTATATGTATAGAGGTAAAAATATCATCTGTTACACATCTTTCTGATATAAGTATTGAGTCTTCAAAATTATAACCTTGCCATGGCATAAAGGCTACAGTTACATTTTTACCTAACGCTAACTCTCCTAGCTTAGTAGCAGGGCCATCAGCTATTATATCTCCTTTTTTAACTTGATCTCCTACTTTAACTAATGGCTTTTGATTAATACAAGTATTTTGATTAGATCTTTGAAATTTTGAAAGATTATAAATATCTACTGCAGATTGAGATAAATCTGTTACATCGGTTACTTTAATTACTATTCTTTTTCCATCAATTTTATCAACTACACCATTTCTTTTAGCAACTATCGTAACACCTGAGTCTAACGCAACATCTGACTCTATACCTGTTCCTACTAACGGAGATTCAGGCTTTAGTAGTGGAACAGCCTGTCTCATCATATTTGATCCCATTAATGCTCTGTTTGCGTCATCGTTTTCTAAAAAAGGTATTAATGCTGCTGCAACTGAAACTAACTGTTTAGGTGATACATCTATAAAATCTATATTCTCTCTGTTTGCTAATTCAAAGTTAAGATTTTTTCGACAAGCAACTAATTCTTCTTCGAAAGATCCATTTGCTTTAATAGGAGAATTGGCCTGAGCAATAGTATATTTTTCTTCTTCTATCGCTGAAAGATATTTAATTTCAGAGGTTACTTTTCCATTCACTACTTTTTTATATGGGCTTTCTATATAACCAAATTTATTTACTCTACAATATGTAGCCAAACTATTTATTAATCCAATGTTAGGTCCCTCGGGTGTTTCTATAGGACAAATTCTTCCATAGTGTGTTGGATGAACGTCTCTTACTTCAAATCCAGCTCTTTCTCTAGTTAATCCCCCAGGCCCTAAAGCAGAAACTCTTCTTTTGTGAGTTATCTCAGATAGAGGGTTTGTTTGATCCATAAATTGAGAAAGTTGCGAAGTAGCAAAAAAATCTTTTAAAGAAGTAGTTATTGGTTTAGCATTAATTAGATCTTGTGGCATAGCAGACTCTATTTCAATGAAAGTTGACATTTTTTCTTTAACAGTTCTTTCCATTCTTAAAAGACCAATTCTAAACTGATTTTCTACAAGTTCTCCAACCGATCTAACTCTTCTATTACCTAAATGATCTATATCATCAACATCGCCTTTTCCATCTCTTAAATTAAGCATAAACTGAATAATAGCAATTATATCTTCTGTAGTTAAAACAGTTTTCTTGTTGCTAATTTTTAGATTTAATTTTGAATTTAGTTTTACTCTACCAACTTCAGATAAATCATAACGTTCCTTTTTGAAATAAAGATTATTAAATATTTCCTCAGCAACTTCGGATGAAGGAGCTTCTCCTGGTCTTAAAACTTTATAAATATCATTTAAAGCTTCTGACTTATTTGAGTTTTTATCAATCTTGAGAGTTTCTAAAAGATAAGGGCCTTTATTAATCGGATCTATGTTTACTATGTCTAGTGTTTTAATTTCTGAGTTAACAATTGATTCTAACTGATCCTCTGTAATATCAAAACCAGCCTGGATTAAATCTTCTCCATCTTTTTTTTTAATGGTATTGGCTATATATTTACCTACCAGCTGATCTTTTGAAGTTAATATTGACTCTAAGCCCTTTTCTTTAAGTTTTTTTGCAATTACAATGTTTAATCTTTCCCCTTTTGAAAGAACCTTTTTTTTATTTTTTGCATCAATTAAATCATAAGATAATTTTATAGGTCTTTTATAATTCTCTGGATTAAAGTCTGTCGACCACATTTTGTTATCAGGATTAAAAGTATATTTATTGGTCGTATAAAATGTATTAATGATTTTTTCTTTTGAAAAACCTAGGGCAAATAAAATTGAAGTAATCGGTAATTTTTTTTTTCTATCTATCCTAAAATATAAAATATCCTTTGGATCAAACTCAAAGTCTAACCACGACCCTCTTCCAGGAATAATTCTACAATTAAATAAAAGTTTACCACTTGCGTGAGTTTTTCCTTTATCATGATCGAAAAATACTCCAGGGCTTCTATGCATTTGATTTACGACTACTCTTTCAACACCGTTAGTTATAAAAGTTGCGCTAGGTGTCATCAAAGGTAGATCGCCTATAAAAACCTCTTGTTCCTTAGCTGAAAGAATTTGCTTAGTATTATTTTCGCTATCAATATCGTAAACAACTAATCTAAGATTTGCTTTAAGCGCTGCAGAATAAGAAAGACTTCTTTGTTTACATTCAATAACATCAAATTTTGGCTTTTCTAATTTATAGGAAATGTATTCTAGAGTTGATTTTTCAGATCCATCTTCGATAGGAAAAATACTTTTAAAGACTTTCTCAATACCTTTTGAGAATTCACTCATTTGGTCCTCAAGGGCTTTGGATTCTAAGAATTCATTATAAGAATTTTTTTGTACTTCTATAAGGTTTGGAATTGACAAACCTTCAATTAGTTTGCCGAAATTTTTTCTAATATTTTTCTTTTGAGTAAAAGATAGTTGCATTAATAATAAAAAATCTTACTGCAAATTTTTACAGTGCAGTAAAATTTAGTCTTAAATTTTGTTTACTTTAATTCTACTTTAGCCCCAGCTGCTTCTAATTTTTTCTTAAATTCTTCAGCTTCTTTTTTAGCTACACCAGCTTTAATTTCTTTTGGTGCACCTTCAACTAAATCTTTTGCTTCTTTTAAGCCTAAACCAGTTATTGCTCTTACTTCCTTAATAACATTAATTTTTTTGTCTCCAGCTGCTGCTAAAAAAAGAGAAAATTCAGATTTTTCTTCTGCTGCAGGTGCTGCTGCTCCACCAGGAGCTGCTGCTGCAACGGGTGCTGCCGCTGTTACTCCCCATTTTTCTTCTAATTGTTTTGAAAGTTCAGCTGCTTCAACTACAGTTAATGTTGATAACTCATCAATAATTTTATTTAAGTCTGCCATTTTGGATCCTATGAATTAATTTTTTAAACTCTTTGCGCGCGCTAAATTAGCAATTTTTGAGCCAGGTGCAAGCAAAATACTAACTAATTTTTGAGCTGGTGAAGCTAAAATACCTACAATTTTGGCTCTTGCTTCTTCAAGTGAAGGTAGTGTGGCGATTATAGCCACTTCTTTTTGATCTAAAACCTTACCATCCATGAATCCAGCTACTATTTTTAACTTATCGTGAGATTTAGCAAATTTAGTCAAAATTTTTGCTGTTGAAATTGGATCAGAAGATATCGCTGCAGCTGTGGGTCCAGTAAAGTATTTTTCCAAATCTTTAACAGGGGTCTCTTTAATTGCAATTTTTGTAATTCGATTTTTTGTTACTTTAAAAAGAATACCTTTTTCTCTAAGTTCTTTTCTTAATTCATCAAGCTCATTAACATTTAATCCTTGATATTGAGCAATCATTACTGACTCATTTGATGAAAAATTTTTTTTCATCTCTTCTACATAATTTTTCTTTGCTGTCTTGCTCATCATAAATATTATCTAGCTCCTACTTTATAAGAAATACCCATTGTTGAAGTTATAAATGTATTTTTAATAAATTCGCCCTTAATTGTATCTGGCTTTTCTTTTTTTACACTTTCAATAAAATGATTAAAGTTTTCAAGAAGTTTTTCACTTGAAAAACTTTTTCTACCAATTGTTGATGCTAAATTGCCATCTTTATCATTCCTAATTTCAACTAGTCCTGTTTTTATGTCTTTAACTGCTTTTATAATATCATTCGTAACAGTTCCTAGTTTGGGATTCGGCATTAATCCTTGGGGGCCTAATACTTTACCATGCTTTCCAATTTTTCCCATCATGGCAGGGGTACATACTAATTTTGTAAAATCAAATTTTCCAGAAGCAATTTTTTCAATTAAATCATCTGAGCCAACTACCTCTGCTCCACTTTTTTTTGCTTCTTCAACTTTGTCAGGCTCACATAAAACTGCAACTTTATTTTTTTTTCCAGAACCATTTGGAAGATTTACTATTGTTCTTAAACTTAAATCTCCTCCTTTAGATTGTTTTAAATTAATTCTTAAAGATACATCAATTGACTCATCAAACTTAGTGTTAGAATTTTTTTTAACTAAGTCTATAATTTCTTTTGCAAAGATTTTTTTATCTTTTATTGCCGTTTTAGAAATTTCTTTGTATCTTTTTGATCTTTTTTTCATTTTTATTCCTTAACTTCAATTCCCATAGATCTTGCTGATCCACAAATAATTTTTGTTGCTTCTTTTAAATCAAATGCATTTAGATCTTTCATCTTTTCTTTTGCAATAGTCTCAGCTTGCTTCATTGTAATAGAACCAGCAACTACTCTTCCTGGTTCGCTAGAACCACTTTTTAATTTAGCAGCTTCTCTAATAAAGTGTGAAGCTGGAGGAGATTTAATTATAAAATCGAATTTTTTATCTTTGTATACTGTGATAACAACAGGCACAGGTTTTCCCATAAAAGATTTCGTCTTCTCATTAAAAGCCTTACAAAACTCCATTATATTTATTCCTCTTTGTCCTAATGCAGGTCCTACAGGAGGAGCTGGATTAGCTTGACCGCCTTTAATTTGTAACTTTACATAACCTGTTATTTCTTTTGCCATTTAATTTTTTTCCACCTGGTTAAATTCTAAATCTACAGGAGTTGCTCTACCAAATATAGAAACTGACACTTTAAGTCTAGATTTTTCTTCATCAATTTCTTCAATTAATCCGTTAAAAGACGCAAAAGGACCGTCACAAACTTTGACTTTTTCGCCAATTTCAAAGGTTATCCCACTTTTTTGATTAACAGCACTTTCAGAAACCTGTCCAAGTATACGTTTGATCTCATTGTCAGATATTGGAGTAGGTTTATCTGCTGAACCAAGAAAACCACTTACCTTTTGTAAATTTTTTATCAGGTGATAGATTTGTTTGGTTAACTCTACTTTGACTAGGACATAACCTGGAAAATACTTTTTTTCTTTTTTAGTTCTTTTTCCTTTTTTAACCTCAGTAACTTGATGAGTTGGAACTAAGATTTCTCCTAAGTTTTCTTGTAATTTGTTTTTTTTTAACTCTTCCTTTATTGACTCTACGACCTTTTTTTCAAATCCAGAGTAAGCTTGAACTATATACCAATTCATATATTAAAAATTTATAGTTAAAACGAGGTTTAGGAAAAATCTCAAAACTTGATCTAAAAGAAGAAAAAATATTGCGGCAACTGAGGCTAAAGCAAAAACCATAAGAGCGCCCATCATAGTATCTTTTTTTGTCGGCCAAGTTACTCTGAAAGTTTCTTGTTTAACTTCTTGAATAAATTTTAAAGGGTTTTTCATAAATTAATTTTTGGCAGGAGCGGAGGGACTCGAACCCACAACCTCCGGTTTTGGAGACCGGCGCTCTACCAATTGAACTACGCTCCTAAGAGTTTATTTTATAATCTTAGTTACTACTCCAGCTCCAACTGTTTTACCACCTTCTCTAATTGCAAAATTTAATTTTTCATTCATGGCAATAGGAGTAATTAGTTTTACTGTGAATTTTCCATCATCACCTGGCATCACCATTTCTGTACCAGATGGTAAAGTAACTTCACCAGTAACATCAGTTGTTCTGAAATAAAACTGAGGTCTATATTTTGTAAAGAATGGAGTGTGTCTTCCACCTTCTTCTTTTTTCAAAATATAAGCCTGGCATTCGAACTCTGTATGAGGTGTTACTGAGCCTGGCTTAGCAAGAACTTGTCCTCTTTGAACATCATCTCTTTCTACACCTCTTAATAAAGCTCCAATATTATCTCCAGCTTCACCGCTATCTAAAAGTTTTCTAAACATCTCAACACCAGTACAAACTGATTTTTTTGTATCTGTTATTCCTATTATTTCTATTTCTTCACCAACTTTTATAACTCCAGATTCTACTCTACCTGTAACTACTGTACCTCTTCCAGAAATGGAAAATACATCTTCAACTGGCATTAAAAAAGGTTTATCTTTTGGTCTATTAGGTTGAGGTATAGTATCATCAACAGCTTTCATTAATTCCATAATGGCATTTTTTCCTGTTGCTTCATCTTTTCCTTCTACCGCATTTAAAGCTGATCCTTTAACAATTGGAATTTTATCTCCAGGAAATTTATAAGAAGTTAAAAGTTCTCTAATTTCTTCTTCAACAAGATCAACTAATTCTTTATCCTTAACTGTATCAATTTTGTTTAAAAAAACTACAATAGCTGGAACTCCAACCTGTCGAGCTAAAAGAATATGTTCTCTTGTTTGTGGCATTGGACCGTCAGCAGCATTTACAACTAAAATTGCTCCATCCATCTGTGCAGCACCAGTGATCATGTTTTTTACATAGTCCGCGTGTCCAGGACAATCAACGTGAGCGTAATGCCTTTTTTCAGTTTCATATTCTACGTGCGCAGTTGAAATCGTAATTCCTCTTTCTTTTTCTTCAGGTGCTTTATCTATCTGATCATAAGCAACAAAATTTGCGCTTGATTTTCCTCCTGCTTCAGACAACACTTTAGTTATTGCTGCAGTTAAAGTTGTTTTTCCATGGTCTACGTGTCCTATTGTACCGATATTACAGTGCGGTTTATTTCGCTGAAACTTTTCTTTTGACATTTTATTTTATCCTCACTTTTTAATTTATATTTTAATTCTTGTTTTTGGAGCGGGTAAAGGGAATCGAACCCTTACATCCAGCTTGGAAGGCTAGCGTTCTACCATTGAACTACACCCGCAATATCCAAACTTAACACGCTCTTATATCATTAAACACCTTAAATTTGGTGGAGGGGGAAAGATTCGAACTTTCGAAGACCGAAGTCAACGGGTTTACAGCCCGCCCCATTTGACCGCTTTGGTACCCCTCCTTAAATTTTGTTACTAGGGATACCCCCTAACTTAAAAAGTATTTAACAACAAGCGTTTTATAAGCATTTGTGTAATAAATGCAATCAATCATTTTTCCTTGAAATATGCTAATTATTTAAAAAAATTACTTAAAAATTATGAAAAAAACCACATTTTTAATAGTTGGTAAGCATGCAGTTGTTGAGGCTCTAAAAAACTCCTCTAGAAAAATAGAAAGGATTTTTTTAACAGAAGATGCTCAAAAAAAATTAAACAGAGAAAATCAGTCGCTAAATTTACTTAAAAATATACCAGTATTTTATAAATCAAGGAAAGAGCTGGATAATTTATGCGGTAGAGATGAAACAGCTCACCAGGGATTAATTGCAGAAGTAGAGCATTTAGAAGAGATCACTCTTAAAGAATTCCTTATAGATAATAAAAAGAAAAATATTAATTTAATAGCCTTGGAAGATGTCACAGATCCAAGAAATATTGGCTCAATAATAAGAAGTGCTGTAGCATTCAACATAGATGGGATAATTGTAAAAGAAAGGTCTTTCCCATCAAAAAGTAAATTACTTTACAAAAGCGCTAGCGGAGGAGCTGAACATTTAAAAATATTTAAAGTTTCTAACGTAAATACCTCTTTGAAATTTCTAAAAACTAAAAATTTTTGGGTTAATGCATTTGATGTATCAGCAAGCAAGGATTTTACAAAAAATAAATGGGAAGGAAAAAATGTATTATTATTTGGTTCAGAGGGTTTTGGCTTAAAATCTAAAACTTTAATGCACTCAGATTTTAGATTTAAAGTAAGAATGAATAGTAATATAGAGAGTTTGAATATTTCAAATACTGTTTCTGTGGTGTGCCATCACATTTATCAATCAATAAAATAAGCAGTTTTTTTATATTGAGTTTTATAATATTTTACCTTAAAGAAAATACCAAGCCCTCATAGCTCAATTGGTAGAGCAATTGATTTGTAATCAATAGGTTCGCGGTTCGAGTCCGTGTGAGGGCACCGCAACTAATTTGTTTCTTTTTTTAATTGTTCCAACTTTATCTTTTTTTGAAGACTACTGTTATTATCGTATAGAAGATTAAATTTTATTTTATTATTAGTCTTCACATTAATGATTTTTGCATTTCTTATTTCGATATTATCTGCTACAGCACTAATAGGTCTTTTTTTTGAGTTTAAATTTTTAATAGTTATTTTAGATTTGTCACTTACAATTTTTCCTTTCCAACGTCTTGGTCTAAAAGCGCTTATTGGAGCAATAGATATCTTTTTTGAATTCAAATTTAATATAGGCCCATGAACAGACATATTGTAAGCTGTGCTTCCTGCTGGAGTAGAAATTAAAACTCCATCTGAGATTAATTTTTTGATAACATATTTTGAACCATTTTTTATTGATAAAGATGCTGCTTGCCTACTCTGTCTTAATATTGAAACTTCATTAATTGCTAAATGTTTATTCATCTTATTTTTACTATTAACTTTCATTTCTAAAGGAGAAATTTTTATCATCTTTGCTTTAGATAGATTTTTGACAATATTTTTTTTTGAAAACCTATTCATTAGAAATCCATAATTACCTGAATTAATTCCGTAGAACAAACTTTTAGACTTCTTATTTTTCTTTAAAGTTTTAAGCATAAAACCATCACCTCCGATCACAATAATGAGATTAGATCTTTTAACAGGACTAATTTTTATCTTTTTAGATAAAAATTTTTTAATTTTTAAAGATTTTCTATTTGTATCAGAAATAATTGTTATTTTTTTCATTTTTAAAATGGTGCCCTCGGCCAGACTCGAACTGGCACTCCCAAAAGGGCAAGGATTTTAAGTCCTTTGTGTCTACCAATTTCACCACGAGGGCATTAGTGAGTTTCATAAGTATTTATGCTAACATTTATAATTAAACAAGAGGAATAAGTAAAATATTTTTATTTTTAAAAATTCAGAATGACAATTAATAACGAAACGCTTGGTCAGTCTGCGGAAAAAGTTATTTGTGATTTAAGCGGATTAGATAGTTCTCACTTAAATGACAGATCAGATGAGTCTTATGAAAAAATTTTAAAACCAACAATAACAAAAGCCCTAAATAGACTACCTTCAGTAATTAGACATATAGGTTTAGAAAAAGGAAATAGAGGAGGACAAAGTAAAAGTTCAATTGATTTTTATCTCAATGAAGAAAAGACTCTATCAGTTAAAACTAACAAAAATTCAAATATGAAGGTTTGTCCTTCCGAGGTTGGTCAATCAAGTTGGATTGTATTGAATGAATATTTTAAAGAAATACTTCAAATAAATAATATTAAAAGTCTGGATAGAGATAATTTTAAACAAATAGTATTTAATTCAATTAATCTATTGATACCAATTTATCTACATCACTTAATGTCTTGTGATTACTTGCTTTGGATATATCAAAAAAAATCTAGTTTTCATTATAAAATTATACAAAAAAATAATTTATCCAGCTTTAATTGGGATATTAATAAGTTTAGTTTTACAAAAAATATAGGTAACTGGAATGAGAGTTGTACTGTAAAATATAATGAAATTTCATTAGGAGAATTTCAACTTCATAGAAATAGGAGTCCAAATAAAAAATTTAGATTTAATATGCAAAACTTATGCGAAATATTGGAAGTTTAACAAACGACCCGCTACAAATTTTCTTTTAAAGTATTTGCAATATTATATCCAAGTTTAGGTGGAACAGCATTTCCTATTTGAACTAAAATTTGGCTTTTAGATCCCTCAAAAATAAAATTATCTTTAAATGATTGAAGTCTTGCAAGTTCTCTAGGGGTCATAAATCTATTTTTTTCATAATGAATAAATACTCCACCATGATTTTCCTTTACAGTTCTACTAGGTTCATTAGGCGGGCATCTAAAATATGCATCTGAAAATCCTCCATAAACTGTTCTGCCTATTGGCGTTTTATTAATCTTTCTTTGAAAATCTTTTCCACATTTGTTGAATATATGATTGAAAGGAATATTTTCAGGTTTATTTTTAAGATCATCTATCGCTTGTTTTACTGTAACCCAATCAAGTAAATTACTTTTGAATAATTCTAAATTCTTTCCATTAGATTTTTCTTTGTAAGTTTCTTCTGGAAAATTTACTGGATAACCATCTAAACCTCCTATAACAATAACTCTCTGTCTTTTTTGAGGAACTCCATAATCTGCTGCATTTAAAACTTTAATTTGAACATCATAACCGAGACTTAAAAATCTTTTTTTTATAGTTTCAGTAACTTTTACTCTTAAAGAGGAAGTTAGTTTTCTTTCTTCAGCTAGTTTTTGTTTAATCTCCTCTAATTGTTTTTCCTCTGATTTTGTAAATTTTACCTTTGGTGTATTTTTAGATCTCTTACGTTTAAGAAGAAATTCATTTTTTTTATTTTCAAGTTTTTTAATTTTATCTAGTTTTTTTTGATCATTTTTATTAAGTGTTGTTTTGTCATGTTCCATTGACATCAGACCTTTAACGTTCTCCATTACAAAATATTTTGGCTTGATAGCTTTAACTATTTTTACATAATCTTTGAATAATTTTCCTCTTGGGTCATCAACATCTCTTGCTCCAGCCATACTGTATGCCTGACAAGGAGGGCCTCCAATTAAAACATCGGAGCCTTTGCCATATTTTATTATATTATCTCTTATTTTTTTTTGAGTTATGTCACCTAAAATAAATTTAGAATCTTTATTATTTCTACTAAAAGTTTTTCCAGCCGGCTCCCAAATATCATTAGAAACTGCAGTTTTAAAACCAGCTTCCCTAAAACCCTCGTTAAGACCTCCACAGCCAGAAAATAGATCAATTACTTTGATGGCTGTATTTTTATATTTCATGAGTATTTAAGCTAATATATAATTGAACAAGTTTAATAAGTAAATTTATTTCGTTTAAGAACTACCCTTTAACACTTCCAGAAGTAAGGCCACTTACCAGATATTTTTCAAAATATACAAAAATAAAAAGCACTGGTAAAGTAACTATAACAGATCCAGCCATTAAATATTGGCGCGGAGTTTCTGCATCCCCACTTAAATATTGAATAGCTCTCGATAAAGTAAAAGATTTAGGACTATCTAAAAACATTAAAGAAAAAAGAAATTCATTCCACGCAATCATAAAAACATATAAAGCGACAGATGCAATTGCTGGTAAACTAAGAGGTATAATAATTTTTAAAATTATACCAAACCAATTCTGGCCATCCATGATACCTGCATCTTCAATTTCTTTAGGGATGCTTTTAAAATATCCTTGCAACATATAAATGGCTACTGGTAGAGTAGTAGCAGTATATACTATCAATAGACCAAAAATTGAATTTCTTAATCCTAGTTGACTAAACACGGTATATAATGGGATTACTAAAACTATAGCTGGAAACATATAAATAATTAAAATTGAAGTTGATAAAAAATTTTTACCAAAGAAATTTAATCTAGCTACTGCATAAGCTGCAGGTATTGCAAATAATAGTGTTACAATAACAGTTCCAACTGAAACTGCTGAGCTTATTAAGATATATCTTCCAAAATTATAAGTTTCAAAGATTACAAAATAAGACTTAAATAATTCTGTTAAGCTTTTTGTGAAATCTAGACTAAAGTCCAAAGGATTAACTAATAAAGCTATCTGCGTTTTAAAACTAGTAACCAGCATAATATAAAATGGAAATAAAATTACGAATGCAAAGAAAACAATGCCAAACAAGGTGATAAAATCAAAAATAATCTTTTCAGATATGAAATCTTCTTTCAAAGACTCCATACTATATTTTTTGAGTTTGTTCGTGAAAAATAAAGTGATTAAGAAAACCCCAAGAGTATACCAATATGGTGATGCCTCGTTTAAGTAAAAATATAAAATTGAAAATAAAAATGATAATGAGAAAATCTTTATTAAGTGATTAATCTTTTTTCCGATTAAGACAAATGCTAACGACAACAGGATACAAATAGAGAAAACTGTTGTGATGTTTAAATTAGTAAAACTTAGACCCTGTAAGGTCGACATAATCTTCCAAATTGACAAGATACATGTCAGAAAAAAAGAGGATATGATTAAAAATATTGAAAGAGATTTAAACTTCATTAGCCCTCTTTCCAATTAATCTAAAATAAATAACCATGAAAGTAAGAAGCAACATTACAATTACTATTGAAACAGCTGAGCCCATTCCGATATCTGATACAGCAAACCCTTGTTGATAAACATTAATAGGGAGTGTTCTCGTTCCTGATGCACCTCCCGTTAATAAAAATATATCTTCAAATTTATTAAAGTTCCAAATAAACCTAATCATAAATAAAATTGAAATGATTGCTGTAATTTGAGGCAGCGTTATATGGATAAATTTTTGGATTGGGCTCGCTCCGTCCACATCAGCTGCTTCATACAAACTTTGTGGAATAGCTTGTAATCTTGCTAAAATAAAAAGAAAAGCGAGAGGAAAATAACGCCAAATTTCAAAAAATATTACTGTAGTTAAAGCTAGCCTTAATTTAAATTCAAAACCTAAAATACTCATTGTTATGTATTTTTGGCCCAATAAATTTATTGGTTTATCTATAATATTAAAATTAACCAATAATGCATTTAAAGTTCCGCTATTTGGGTCTAACAATAAAGTCCAAGTATAAGCTAAAGCTACAACAGGACCCACATAAGGAAAAAGTAAAATGCCTCGCATGTATGTTCGACCTTGAATATTTTGATTTACTAATTGTGCTGCTAAAATTCCAAAAATTATCGCGCCAACAGTGCCAAAAAAAGTGAAGTAGAAAGTAGTTAAAAGTAATTCAACAAAATTATTTTCATTAAAGACTTTTTTAAAATTTTCTAAAGTAAAACTTGTAGACAATAGTGGATTATCTGCTTTTCCACTTAAAATCGGTTTTTGAGATTTAATTGTTTTTTTATCAATTGTTTCACCATTATTATTCTTTATGGTTATCTCAAAATTTTCTCTATATTTTGCCTCCCAGTTTCCAAAATTACAAATCACCTTTTTAGATTGAAAATTACATCTTGGATCTAGATTTACTGGTGAAATATTTTTTGGAAATTTATCTTGAAACTGAACATTTCTTATTTCTTGAATTAACGAACTATTTCTTAATTTATAAATAATTTTTAATTCTGATTGATTTTCTGAAATTGATTTAACAATTTTCTTTGCTCTCGGTTCAGGAATTCTAATATCTTTTAATTCAATGTCTTTAAAACTGATCCAAACATTTGCAAATATAGGGAATAATACAATTGCGAAAACTAATAAAACCGCAGGTAAAACTAAAGTGTAAGCAGTTCTTTTTTCTAATTTTAATAATGTATTGCTCATAATAAAGAGCGGATAATACTTTATTATCCGCTCTTTATAAATTTATTATTTAAAACTTAGCTAATTCAGCGTTAATTTTCTTAACTGCTTCATCAACTGAGATTTGATCATCAATATATTCTCTAGTGATTCTATTTAAAAACTGAGAATTAATGATTTTTGATGCTCGAGAAAGTTCACCTTCTTTAACTCCCCATCTGTTTGCGGTATCTAAACCAGCAACAATGTTATCAATAACATCTGCAGAATAAAGGTCAGTCAATGGTGCTTTTCTATCAACACCTACAGGTAATTTACTCCAAGCTTTCGTGTAAGCACTAGGATCACTTTTGTTTCCTCTTCTTACAGGGAATTTTCCTTCCGGAGCAATTCCTAATGTCGCTGTATATCCATCACTCATTGAGTATTCTATGAATTTTTTAGCTTCATCAGTGTCTGCATCCGCTGTTATTCCAAAGTATCTTACGTCAGCCCAAGCAGCTCCTTTTTTATTATTAGGTCCACTAAAATTAGTAATAAAACCAGTTTTAGATGCTAGCTCTGGTGATGTAGGATCACTATTTATTGTTGGAGGAGCAGAGTCTCTTAATCCTGCTAACTCATCCATTATAAATGGTGACCAAATAACCATAGGTGTTTTTCCTGCAAAATATAAAGCTCTAGATTGTTTCCAGAATAATTCTCCTGGAGGACTAGCTTTAGCAATTACTTTATAAAATTCTAAAGAATTCTTTAAAGCTTTACCTTGCTTTTTAGTTCCACCCTTTTTAACAAAGTTAACTCCATTTGCTAAAAGTACATGCTCAAGTACCTGACTCATAAAGTTTTCATCTGTTTTAGTAGCGGCTACAAAACCAAACATGTCATTGCTTGATAATGCGTTAACAGCTTTAACTATATTTGCATATGATGTTGGTGGTTCTAACCCAGCTTTTGCAAATAGATCTTTTCTATAAACAACCATTTGTGTCCATCCATCAACTGGAACAGCTGCAATTTTTCCACCTTTCTTAGCCATATTTAATGCGCCTGGTGCAAATGTTTTTTTCCCTAATGATTTAACAACATCATTATTTGCATCTACATCTAATATGCCTGCCTCAGCCCAAGGTAAAACGTATTGCAATGTGTGATAAATCACATCTGGAAGATTTCCTGCTGCTGCTGCTGCAGTAGCTCTTGTTCCAAGATCTTTTTCCTCAACAGGAATTACTTCAACGCTAATACCAGTTTTGGACTCAAAATCTTTGGCCATTGTTTTTTGTTTTTCCATTCTTTCTGGTTGAACCTCAGTAGTCCAGAACGTAATTCCTGCATAACTTGAGTTAACGAAAAATGAAAAAGCAAATATGTATATCAATATTTTTCTCATAATATCCCCTATCATTATTAATTTTTCAGAAAAACCTACCAAATCTGTCGGAATAATAAACCCTCAAAAAAAAATATGGCAGGTATGCAAATTTTACATTAACCTAATTTTATAGTTAAAATAAAATCTAAACTGTTAAAATTAAACTCTAGGTTGAAAACTTTTTTATGGCATCGATTGAATTAAAAAATATTGAAAAAAGTTATGGAAAAAACAAAGTAATAAATAAATTTGATATAAAAATAAACGATGGAGAATTTGTTGTTTTAGTTGGTCCATCAGGTTGCGGGAAGTCTACACTTTTAAGAATGATCTCAGGTTTAGAGACTGTTGATATAGGAGAAATTTATTTAGATAACAAACTAATTAATAATCTAATTCCATCTAAACGGGAAATTGCAATGGTTTTTCAATCCTATGCTTTGTATCCACATATGAGTGTTTTTGAAAATATGGCTTTTGGCTTAAAAATGGAAAAAATTTCAAAAAGTGAAATTAAACAAAAAGTTATTAATGCTGCTTCTACACTTCAGATTGAAGATTTACTTGAGAGGAAACCTAAGCAACTTTCAGGTGGACAAAGACAGAGAGTTGCTATTGGTAGAGCAATCACAAGGAATCCTAAAGTTTTCCTATTTGATGAACCATTATCAAACCTTGATGCTGCTTTAAGATCTGAAATGAGAGTTGAAATATCTAAACTACATAAAAAAATGAATTCAAATATAATATATGTAACTCATGATCAAGTTGAAGCAATGACATTGGCTGATAGAATTGTAGTTCTTAACAAGGGAAATATCGAACAATATGGAACACCTAATGAGATTTATTCAGATCCAAATAATATTTTTGTTGCAGAATTTATTGGATCGCCAAAAATGAATATAATTAAGATTAATAAAGAACATATTTCTAATTCAAACACTTTGCGCTTATTTAATAATAAAATAACTTTTGATAATTTAGAATTTAAAGATGAGATTTATATAGGTATTAGACCTGAGCATATAAGCTTAAAAAACAATCATGAAATCCAGGTTGATGTAAAAATTGATCTTATTGAAAATCTAGGATTTGAAAAAATTATTTATTCTAAAGTTTCAGAAAACCAAATTATAATCAAATCATCGGAAAATGTTAATAATCATTCACTAAAGATATCTTTTTCAAAAGATAAAGTATTATTTTTTGATAAGGATAAAAATAGGGTTAGATAATTTCATTTGAATAAAAAATATTATTAATGTCAACTCAAAAAGATCAGAAAAAAATAAGATCTAAACTAGATAGTATATACAAAATATTTTTACCTAAAAAGGATATTGATAAATTTGAAGATGAAATAATTCAAATAATTAAAAATTTTAATAGAAGAAATCCTAAGAAGAAAAAGAATATTTCAGAGAAAACTTCATTATTAATTTGTTACGGAGATAGCATTTACTCAGATAAGAAAAAAACAATCTCGGTGTTTAAGAATTTTTTTCAAAAAAGATTAAAGAAATATTTTAATACAATACATTTTTTACCTTTTTATCCTTCAAGTAGTGATAGTGGTTTTTCTGTAAAAGATCATTATAAAATTGAGAATAAACTTGGTAAGTGGTCTGAGATAAAAAAAATTTCAAAATCAAATGACATTATGGCTGATCTGGTAATTAATCATTCATCAGCTAGAGGTTTATGGTTTAGAAATTTTTTAAAAGATAAAAAACCAGGTAAAAATTATTTTTTAACCGTAACCTCTAAATTTGATACTTCAAAAGTAATACGACCGAGAGATCACAAATTACTAAAAAAAATTAATATTTTTAATAAAAAAGAATATCTTTGGAGAACATTTAGTGCAGATCAAATAGATCTAAATTTTAAAAATCCATTTGTATTGTTAAGATTTATAAAAATTATGATTAATCTTATTAATCATGGTGTAACTATTTTTAGATTAGATGCAATCGCTTATCTTTGGAAAGAGAGTGGTACAAAATGTATTAATTTAAAACAAACTCATGAAATAATTAAACTTTTACGAATAATTTGTAGTTCTTTAAATATAGAAACCATAATTGTTTCAGAAACGAATTTACCCGAAAAAGAAAATCTAAGTTACTTTGGTAAAAATGATGAAGCTAATTGGATTTATAATTTTTCTCTCCCACCATTATTAATTCATGCATTTTTATTTGAGAATAGTTCATACTTAAATCAATGGAGTAAAAAACTACCAAAAGCAAAAAATGGAAATAGTTATTTAAATTTTATTTCATCACATGATGGAATTGGTATTAGGCCTACAGAAGGAATATTTGACAAAAAAATATTAAACAACTTTCTTAAAAGACTTAAAAAGAATGGATCAAAATTTTCATATAGAAAAGTTAAAGATAAATCAAAGAAAGTTTATGAGGCAAATATAACTGTTTTTGACGCACTTAAAAAATCAGATTATGACTCAAATGGAAAATTTTTTTTAGAACGATATGTTTCTGCACATTCAATTATGATTTCTTTTGAAGGAATTCCTGCATTATATTTTAACTCTTTGTTTGGCAAATCCAATGATGAAGCTAAATATGTAATAACTGGAAATAATAGAGACGTTAATAGATATAAATGGAATTATAAAAATATTTCAAAAAAACTAGATAATAAAAATTCCAAACAGAGCATATTTTATCATAAAATTTCAAATTTACTTAGTGTCAAAAGAAAACAAAAAGCATTTCACCCAAATGCCGCAAGGCATAATATGAACCTTGGTTCAAAAATTTTTTCATTCAAGAGAGTAAGTATTAACAAAGAACAAACTATAATTTGTATTTCAAATTTATCATCAAAAATTCAAAGAGTGAATCTAAATAAGATTTATTATAATTGGAAAAATTTGATTGGACCTAAAATTGAGATAAAGAATAAACTATTGATAGTTAAACCCTTTGAAACAATATGGTTAAGCAATAGATAAATATTTAAAGTCTTTTGTGTCTACCATTTCACCACGAGGGCTTTCCTACATATATATACATTAATTATTTATTTTGGCAAAAAATAATTCTTTTATCTCTTTATGCTCTACTCTTGCTTTAGTTTAAACAAATTTTTTTTCACTAAGAACCAACTTTATATAACCTAACCATGTTAGTCATACCTGCTTTACCAAAAGGCAAACCTGCTGTTATGATTACAAAGTCATTCTTTTTAATAAATTTAAGTTTTTTTATAATTTTCTTAGAAATAGACATCATATCTTTCCATCCATTTGCATCTCTACTATTTATAGATTGTACGCCCCAAAGCAATGATACTTGTCTGCTTACATTTATGTTAGGTGAAATAGTTACTATTTTTGCAGCTGGACGCATTGATGAAACAAGTTTTGCAGATTTACCTGAATTAGAAAACACTATTATAGCTTTAACATTTGGATTGTAAGCAATATCTTTTACAGAGCGAAGAATAGATTTAACTGGATCTTTATTAGTAATAATAGAATTTTTAAAATCCTCTATATGCTCTCTTTTATATTTTTCAGTAGATTGAATAGTTTGAGACATAGTAGAAACAGCTTGAGTAGTAAATTTGCCAATAGCTGTTTCTGCAGAAAGCATTAATGTATCTGCACCCTGAAATATCGCAGTTGCAATATCATTTATTTCTGCCCGTGTAGCTGTGTTATTTTTAATCATGCTTTCTAACATTTGAGTAGCAACAATTACAGATTTTGAAAATTGAGAACTTTTTTTTATAAGACTTAATTGAACTTTTGGAACTTCACTATGACCGATTTCAATTGCCAAATCCCCTCTGGCAATCATTATTGAATCTGTAGCTTGGATAATCTTTTTAATATTTTTAAGAGCATATTTATTTTCAATTTTTGAGATAATGCCCATATCTTTCTTTATTAATCTCCTTGTTTCAAGTATCAGCTTTTCATTTTGTAAATAAGATAAAGCAACCCAATTACAACCAAGTTTAACTGCAATCTTGATATCTTTTTTGTCTTTTTCTGTTAGTTTATTAAAAGTAATATCTAAATTTGGGACATGAAAACTCTTATTACTTTTTAATATACAATTTTGACTACGACATTTTGTAGTTACTGCATTTCCCTTTTTATTAATTACTGTAAATAAATACTTTCCATCATCAATTAAAATCTTATTACCTTTTTTTAATTTTTTAATTATTTTGGGATGAGGAAAATTTACTCTTTTTGAGTCACCAGGAATTTTTTTACTATCAAATATAAATCGTTGATTAAACTTGATATGTTGGTTCTCATTTTTAACTTTGCCTATTCTAAGTTTTACACCTTGAAGGTCAGCTATAAGAGATAATTTTTTTCCATTTTTTTTTTCAACTTTACGAATTTTTGAAACTATCTTATTAATACCATTAGTGTTATGACTAAAATTAATCCTAAATGCATCTACACCAAGATCTACAAGCTTTTTTAACTTATTTTCAGTATATATTGCTGGGCCTAAAGTGGCTATAATTTTTGCTTTTTTTTCCATTTAAAGATTTTTATGTTATAACACCACTCCTTATAAAAAAAAATATTTAATGAAAAGGATTTTAAGTCCTTTGTGTCTACCAATTTCACCACGATGGCACATTATTAATTTGTTAATGACGTTTATATTATTTTATTAATCTTATAAAGTATAAATATTTAATGAATAAAATCTTGCTTTATAACTCAGGTGGTGGTTTAGGTGACTCTATACAATTATTTGAACTGATTTTGAGCCTTCAAAATCATTTTAAATCCTCTGAATTTTTTTACTTAGGTGCACACGAAAATCATTTTCAAGGTAAATTAAAAGAATTCAATTTTGACATTAAAACACTAGATCTAGGTTTAAAATATTTTGGTTTCAGATGGTGGCATTTTCTCGTTGCTAAAAAAAGATTTATTAATCTGGGAACTAAAAAAAGATCCATACATAGAGAAATAGATAAAATGGATTTAATTATAGATTTACAATCTAAATTAAGAAATACAATAATTTTAAATAAAATACCTCATGATAATTTTTATTCATCTACTTATGGATTTAAATTTTGTACCAAAAAAGCTGAGTATACACCGGGAGAACATCTTAAAAATCTAAGTAATTTTTTAAATACAAATATAGGAATATCAAAATTTAATCCAAAAAATCTAGAAGAAAAATACAAATCTGAAGCAAAAAGATTACTGCCTGATAAGAATTATATTGGATTTTCATTAACTCAAGGAAATGCTTATAGAGAAAAAAGTTGGTCCATTAATAATTTTATGAACCTTGCGACCAAGATTGATGAAAAAAACAAGATACCAGTTTTTTTTATTCAAAAAGGAGAAACTGAATTAGTAAATAAAATTAAATCTAAAATACCTAATGCTTTATTTCCTGAACATCATTCGAATATTTCGTGCCCTGCTCTTGTAACAGCATTAACATCTAGATTAAATCTTGGTATATCAATTGATAATGGAGTTATGCATATGATGGGTTTAGCTAATATTCCTATGATTGTTTTATTTGGACCAACAGATGCAAAAAAATTTGCTCCAAAAATTGACTCGATTAAAATTTTAGATAGTAAATTCATGTATCAATCAAATGATATAAACACAATTACTGTGCATGATGTTTTCAAACATATTTAAATCTTTAATATTTCAATTTTTTTTAGCTTAACTAATTTAATCAAATCTCTATTAACGTATTGTAATTTTGTCTTTGATGTCGACCTACTTACAATAGAAACACCTATTTTTCCTAATCTGAAAAAAGGATAACTTCCTATATCAACAAATTTTTTATATTTTTTTTGTATAGAGCTTAATTGTTTGGAAATATTACTTTCAACAGTAAAAAGATTTAAAGTTTTACTATGAATTTTTGAGCCTTTAATTAAATATTTTTTACAATTTTCAATCATTGAATTTAAAATAGATGGTACGCCAGGTAAGGATAGTATATTCTTAAAAATAAAACCTGGAGCAGCACTTGAAGGATTATAAATTAATTTTGATCCTCTCGGCATTTTTGCCATTTTTTTTCTACCTTCATTAAATTTTGATTTTCCATAATAATTTTCTAAAATTTTAAATGCTTCATTGTGATATTCATATTTAACCTTAAAAGCTTTTGAGATTGATTTTGCTGTTATATCATCATGAGTTGGACCAATACCACCAGTGGTAAATACATAATTGAAATTTTTTGATATTTCTAAAAGATGTTTGATTATAGTCTTCTCAATATCGGGAACAATCCTTACTTCATTTACTGATATTCCGCATTGTGAATTTAGCCAATTTGATATAAATGAAGTATTCTTATCTTGGGTCCTGCCAGATAGTATTTCATTGCCTATAATTAAAATTGCAGCATTAACTCTTTTGTTTTTTTTCTTCATAGATTAATAATTATATATGAACTTTGAGAATAAATTAATATCAGGAGTATTTATAAAAAGATACAAGCGTTTTTTTGTAGATGTTAAGATCGGAAATAAAGTAATAACTGCACATTGTCCAAATACAGGGTCAATGAAAGGTCTTTTAAAAGAAGGCAATAAGGTTTGGTTAAGTAAATCAAATAATCCAAATAGAAAATTAAAGTACACACTACAAATTATTGAAGATGAAAGCTCAAAAGTTGGAGTGAATACACTCCTAACAAATAAGATTACTTTAGATGCTTTGAAAAATAATCTTATAAAAGAATTTGATAAAGATGTTTTAATTAAACCAGAGGTAAAATTCGGTGACAATGCTAGATTTGATTTTTTGATTACCAAAAAAAATTATAAAGCCTTTATAGAAGTTAAAAATGTAACTTTAAAAAGAAAACCAAAAATTGCAGAATTTCCAGACGCAATCACCACGAGAGGTGCTAAACATATCGAAGAATTAATTAAAGCAAAGAAAAAGGGTTATGAGATCTATATAGCCTTTATTATTCAACGCGAAGATTGTAACCATTTTACTATCGCTAGCGATATAGATCCAGAATATTCAAAATTATTATCTCATGCTGTTAAAAAAAAACTGAACATACTCTGCTATGATTGTAAATTTTCATTAAAAGGCATAAAATTAAATAATAAAATAAATTTTAAAATCAATGAATAAGAATATAAAAGAGTCTTTTGAAAAAACTAGAATAGCAGGATCTATAGCGGCAGGTGCACTTGATGAGGTAAGTAAGATAATAAAACCTGGCATATCAACTGGTGAAATAGATAATTTATGTTATGAATTTATAAATGATCATGGAGCTTATTCTGCTCCTTTGTTTTATAGAGGTTTTCCTAAATCTTGTTGTACTTCTGCAAATCATGTTGTTTGTCATGGAATTCCGTCAGATAAGATTTTAGATGAAGGTGATATTCTTAATGTAGATGTTACTGCTTACAAAAATGGATGGCACGGGGATACAAGTAGAATGTTTGAAATAGGAGAAATATCTATCAAAGCAAAAAAGCTAATCGAAACAACTTATGAAGCGATGATGAAAGCAATAAAAATATTAAAAGAAGACGTTCAACTTGGAGATATAGGCTCAACTATTCAACAACATGTAGAGTCAAAGGGTTGTTCAGTAGTACAAGACTTCTGCGGACATGGCATAGGTCAAACTTTTCATAAGGAACCTACTATTTTACACTATGGTAAAAAGGAAACAGGAGAAAAAATAAAAGAAGGTATGATTTTTACCATCGAGCCTATGATAAACCTTGGTAATTATGAAACAAAAACATTGAATGATGGATGGACTGCGGTTACAAAAGATAAGTCATTATCTGCACAATTTGAACATACTGTGGGTATAACAAAAGATGGATACGAAATTTTTACTCAGTCAAAAAATTAAGTTAATCTAATAAAAATGATTGAAAGATATTCTAGAAAAGAACTTAAAGCAATTTGGGAAGATTATAATAAATATTCTATATGGCTAGATATTGAATTGGCTGCTGCAGAAGCAATGGAGAAACTAAAGATTATTCCAAGGGGTATCGTTAAAAAAGTAAAATCAAAAGCAAAAATTAACGTAAAAAGAATTTCGGATATTGAAGATAAAGTTAAACACGATGTTATAGCATTCTTGACTTCTATTGCTGAAAAATCTGGTAAAGAAGCTAGATATCTTCATAAAGGGATGACATCTTCAGATGTATTGGATACTTGCTTCAATTTACAATTAAAACAATCAGGTGAAATTTTATTAAAAGATATAGATGAATTACTAAGATCTATAAAAAAAAAAGCTATAAAACATAAATTCACTTTATGTATCGGCAGAAGTCATGGAATACATGCTGAGCCAATCACTTTTGGTTTGAAGTTATTAACTTTCTATCAAGAATTCTTAAGAAATAGAAAAAGATTAGAAAGCTCTATTAAAGAAATATCTACTTGTGCTATTTCCGGAGCAGTTGGAACATTTGCAAATGTAGATCCAAGAGTAGAGAATTATGTTGCTAAGAAACTAAAACTTAATATAGAGCCTGTTTCCACACAAATTATTCCAAGAGATAGACACGCTCAATTTTTTTCAACATTAGGTATTATTGCAAGCTCAATTGAAAGATTTGCGATAGAGATAAGACACCTGCAAAGAACAGAAATTCTAGAAGTAGAGGAGTTTTTTGGAAAAAAACAAAAAGGATCATCAGCAATGCCTCATAAAAAAAATCCGATATTAAGTGAAAATTTAACAGGTCTTGCGAGATTGGTAAGATCGAGTGTTATCCCGGCATTAGAAAATGTAGCTCTATGGCATGAAAGAGATATTTCTCATTCAGCCGTTGAAAGAAATATTGGTCCAGACTCAACAATAGCTTTAGATTTTGCTCTTTGTAGATTAGCTAATGTTGTAAAAAACTTAAATATTTATCCTAAAAACATGATAAAAAATTTAAATATTACAAATGGGATTTTTTTCTCACAGAGAGTTTTATTAGAATTAACCAATGCTGGTTTTGCTAGGGAGGAGGCTTATAAGATAGTGCAAAAAAATGCTATGAAATCCTGGAATAATAATTCTCCTTTTTATGAAAACATTGCTAGAGACAAAAAAATAACAAATAAAATACCTGTTAATAAGCTTAAAAAATTATTTAATTTTAGTTATCATACTAAAAAAATTAATATAATTTTCAGAAGAAGTTTAAAAAAATAAATCAAATATGAATAAAGGAAACAAACTATACGAAGGTAAGGCAAAAATTATCTATGAAACAAGAGATAAAAACTTAGTCATTCAGCATTTTAAAGATGACGCGACTGCTTTTAATAATTTAAAAAAATCAAAAGTAGAAGGTAAAGGTGTTTTAAACAATCGGATTTCTGAATATATTTTATCTAATTTATCTCAATGTGGAATAAAAACTCATCTTGTTAAAAGATTAAATATGAGAGAACAATTAATAAGAAAAGCAGAAATATTTCCTATTGAATTTATAGTTAGAAATATTGCAACAGGATCTTTAACTAAAAGATTAGATATTTCTGAAGGAACTGTATTAGAAAAACCCTTGTTAGAATATTGTTATAAAAAAGATGAGCTTCATGATCCTCTTATTTCAAAAGAACATATTTATTCTTTTGGTTGGGCAACTGAAAAAGAAATAAAAGAAATAGATAAAATTTCATTAAGAATTAATGATATATTGCTTGGAATGTTTAGGGGCATAGGAATTAAATTAGTAGATTTTAAAATTGAGTACGGTAAAGCATGGAATAAAGATACTGAGGAAAAAGAGATTGTTCTTGCCGATGAAATTAGTCCTGATACTTGTAGACTGTGGGATGTAAAAACAGAAAAAAAATTAGATAAAGACAGATTTAGAAAAGATCTCGGCAATGTAATTCAAGGATACCAAGAAGTAGCTAGAAGATTAAGTATTATGCCGGAAGAAACAAACATAAGTGAGGTTAATTTCGGCAAAACAACCTCGATTAAGTTTAAGAAAAAATAAATTGAAATTTTCAGTCACAGTTACATTAAAGAAAGATGTTCTGGATCCACAAGGTAAGGTTGTACAAAATACATTGCAAAACCTTGGAATGGATAATTTAAAGAGCATTAGGCAGGGTAAATATTTTGAAATAGAATTAAACGATAATGATCAAAATAAAGCAGAAAAAAAAGTTAACGATATGTGTAAAAAGCTTTTAGCCAATCTAATCATAGAGGATTACAAAGTAACTAAAATTTAATGAATTCATCAGTTATTGTTTTTCCAGGTTCTAATTGTGATAGAGATATAGCGGTCGCGCTAGAAAAATTACAATTTAAAAACAAAATGATTTGGCACAAAGAAACTAAATTACCTAAATCTGATTTAATTGTTGTTCCTGGTGGTTTTTCTTATGGAGACTACCTTAGGTCAGGAGCAATTGCCGGAAAATCATTAATAATTAATGAAGTTATAAAAGCAGCAAATGAAGGTTGTTTAGTTTTAGGAATATGTAATGGTTTCCAAATATTAACAGAAACAGGATTATTAAGAGGAGCTTTGTTAAGAAATAAAAATTTAAAATTTATAAATAAAGACATAAATATTAAGGTTATTAATAATGATACTAAATTTTCGAATAAATATAAAAAAAATCAAATTTTAAGAATTAATATTGCACACAATGAAGGAAATTATTTTACAAATCCAGATCATTTAAAAGAGCTGACCAATGAAAATTTGATAGCATTTAAATATTGTAATAAAAATGGAGATGTAAATAAAGATTCTAATCCTAATGGTTCTTTAGAAAATATCGCAGGGATATTTAATTCAAAAAAAAATATTCTGGGTATGATGCCTCATCCTGAAAGAATGGTTGATAATTTAATCTCTAATACTGATGGAATAAATTTATTTTCAAGTTTACTAAACTAAAAAATGAAGATTACAAATCAAGTTGTAGAAAAACATGGTTTAAAACTAGAGGAATATTCTAGCATTAAAAAGCTTTTGAAAAGAGAACCAAATTTATTAGAACTTGGAATTTTTTCTGCAATGTGGAATGAACACTGTTCATATAAATCATCCAGAAAACATCTTAAAAATTTATATACAACGGGAAAACAAGTGATACAAGGACCTGGTGAAAATGCAGGTGTAATTGATATCGGAGATGATGATGCAATTATTTTTAAAATAGAAAGTCATAATCACCCTTCTTATATTGAGCCATATCAAGGCGCCGCAACTGGTGTTGGTGGAATATTAAGAGATGTATTTACTATGGGCGCAAGACCAATTGCACTCCTTAATTCAATACATTTTGGTTCACCTGAACACTTTAAAACAAAAAGTTTATTAAATGGAGTTGTCTCGGGAATTGGAGGATATGGAAACTGTATAGGTATACCAACTGTAGCTGGAGAAACAAAATTCAACAGTACATATAACGAAAATATTTTGGTCAATGCTATGGCTGTTGGTCATGCAAAAAAAGATAAGATTTTTTACTCTAAGGCTAAGGGTTTGAATAAATCTGTTGTTTATGTAGGCTCTAAAACAGGACGTGATGGTATCCATGGTGCTTCAATGGCATCTGCAGAATTTGATAATGACTCGGAGGAAAAAAAACCAACCGTACAAGTTGGTGATCCTTTTACAGAAAAATTATTAATGGAAGCTTGTTTAGAGTTAATGAAGGACAATTCTATTATATCAATTCAAGATATGGGTGCCGCTGGACTTACTTCTTCTAGTGTTGAAATGGCATCAAAAGGAGAGTTAGGGATTGAACTTAATCTAGACAAGGTTCCTTGTAGGGAAGAAAATATGACTCCCTATGAAATGATGTTATCCGAAAGTCAAGAAAGAATGCTAATTATTCTTGAAGATGGAAAAGAAAAACATGCAGAAAACATATTTAAAAAATGGGATCTTGATTTTGTAATAATTGGAAAGACTACAGATACAAATAAATTAACTCTTAAATATAACAATAAAATTGAAGGTGAAATACCATTAGATGCATTATCTTCAAAAGCACCTATTTATGATAGAAAATGGATTAAAAAAAAATTAACTAAAAATAAGGTTGATTTTAAAAAATTAAAAAAAATAAAAATTGAAGATGCTTTAATTAAAATTTTATCTTCAGCAAATCATTCAAATAAAAATTGGATTACAGATCAATATGATCAAATGGTGATGTGTGATACCGTAAAAAGGTCTGGAGCAGACGCTGCAATAATAAGAATTCATAATAAAGAAAAAGCAATAGCTGTTTCTGTAGACTCATCTTCAAATTATTGTAAAGCTCATCCACTAACTG
>CACKCD010000010.1 GCA_902598595.1 uncultured Pelagibacteraceae bacterium | reverse complement strand
ATTAACAAAATTCCTTCCATGGTTGACTGGCTCGATGATGATTATATTAAGAAAAACAACTTATTAGACTGGAACACAAGTATTAACAAATTGCACAAAACTCAAGATGCTAAAAATAATTTATCAAAAAGTTTTAGAAGACTTGTATTTGATGAACTTTGTGCCAACTTCTTAACACTATCTGAAAGTAGAAAAAGAATTAAAAAAAATAAATTACCTAAAAATTTTAATAAAAAAAAATCAAATCTAATAATAAAGAATCTTCCTTTTGACTTAACTAGAGCTCAAGAAAAAGTCTTAAATGAAATAAACGAAGATCTTTATAGCAAAAAAAGAATGTTTAGAATTATTCAAGGAGATGTAGGATCTGGAAAAACAATTGTATCTTTATTAGCTATTTCAAACGTTGTTGAGAGTGGATACCAATGTGCTCTGATGGGGCCAACAGAAATTTTAGCTAAGCAACATTTTGAGTTAGCCAAAAAAATATATAAAGATACAAACTTTGAGATAGATTTTCTCACAGGAAAAACTGAAAATAAAGAAAGAAAAAAAATAATTGAAAATCTAGAAACAGGTAAAACAAACATAATAATAGGCACACATACTTTATTTCAAAAAAAAATTAATTTTAAAAAGTTAGGACTAACAATAATAGATGAACAACATAAATTCGGAGTAAAACAAAGATCTGAACTTGCAAAAAAAGGTGGTAATAATTGTGACGTGCTTTTAATGTCCGCTACACCAATACCTAGAACTATGATGATGTCACTATATGGAGATATGGATATTTCAAAAATTGATGAAAAGCCCTCTAATAGAAAAATAATTAATACAATCAGTAAGCCTGAAAAAAAAACTAATGAATTATGGCCATACATAAAAAAACAAATATTAAATCAAAACCAAATTTTTTGGGTTTGCCCTTTAATTGAAGAGTCGTCTTTCCTTGAATTTTCTTCAGCTAAAAAAAAATTTGATTTAATAAATAAAAAATTTCCTAATCAAGTTGGCTTAATTCATGGTGCCTTAAATAAAAGTGATAAAGAAACTATATTGAAAAGATTCCTTAATAAGGAAATATCTATTCTTGTTTCAACAACTGTTATTGAAGTTGGTATTGATTTTCCCAACGCAAATTTAATTATAATTGAAAATGCTAATAAATTTGGTCTCGCACAACTTCATCAATTAAGAGGACGAGTTGGTAGAGGTGAGAAACAAGGAACTTGTGTTTTATTATTTAAAGAAGGATTAAGTAAAAATGCAATCAAAAGAATTAAAATTTTAAAAAGTTCTGATGATGGTTTTTATATTGCTGAAGAAGATTTAAAACTAAGAGGATTTGGTGATTTAATTGGCTATCAACAAAGTGGAATAAAAAATTTTAGATTTGCAGACCCAGTTATCCATGAAGATCTATTCAAATTAGCTGAAAAATACGTTTACAGCAATGAAGTAAGCATCAATCAAACGAAATATTCCTTTCTCCTTAGATTATTTGATAGAGCTGAAATCATTAATGTCGAAGAAGTTTAGTCAATATTTGTTGTGCCTGCTGAAACAATAAACTTTGAGGCCTGTTCAAAAGAAACATCTAGATATATCAAATCTTTTTTTGGCAGCATTAATAAAAATCCACTTGTAGGATTTGGAGTGGTAGGAACAAAAATATTTACAAGATCTTCGTTAATTTTATTCTTTATAATTCCTGTATTTTCTTTAGTAGCAAATCCTACGACCCATATGCCTTTTCTTGGATACTCTAACAACACAACACTTTTTTCACTATTATCAGTTTTTGTAAAAGTTTCAGTCATCTGACCAATAGCTGAATATATTGTTCTTAAAATAGGTATTCTTTTTAAAAAATTGTCGAATAATTCAAAAAATTTTTTTCCAATAAAAGAAAGAGAGATCCAGCCAATAAAAGTAATAAGAAATAATGCAATTAATATTTCTAAACCGGGAATATCGAATGGTAAATAATTATTCGGATTAATTTTTTTTGGAATAATGTTTCCAGATATCTTTATAAGAAAAACAGTTAAATATAGAGTTATACTGATTGGTATCAATACAACTATACCAGCTATAAAATTATTACGTAGTCTTGCAAAAAAAGATTTTTTATTTGGTTTTTTCATTAATTAAGAGTAGCTAGAATAAACAATAAACACTAATATTAAGATAAAAATTGCAATTAATAATTTATTATTTAAAATCATAAATCTTAAATATGTATAACATAAATAGAAGAAAATTTCTTGGCTTATTTGGATGCAGTTGTTGTTCATTAATTCTCCCATCTTGCGCTACTGTGCCTATTACAGATAGGAAGCAACTCTCAATTATCCCAGAATATAAAATTAATCGGCAGGCTGCCATTGCCTACGAAAAGTTTAGAAGTAAAGCAAAACTTATAAATGATGGACCTCAATTAAAAGAAATAATAGAAATAGGTAAAAGGATTGAAGTATCTGTTAGTTCTTTCTTTCAAAATAAAAATCAAGAAGATCCAACAAAAAACTTTGAATGGGATTATGTCCTTGTTGATAATGATAAGGTTGTTAACGCATGGTGTATGCCTGGTGGAAAGATTGCTGTCTATACAGGATTATTAAAGATTACAAAAAATACTAATGCTTTATCAATTGTTATGGGTCACGAAATTGCTCATGCAGTTGCAAAACACTCCGTAGAAAGAGCAAGTCAAGCAATGACTATTAATTTGGGTACAACTGTAGCTGATATTTTCTTAGGTGGAGCAATCAACAGAACTCGAAATACAATTGGTTCGAATACTGGTATGGATATATTTCAAGTAGGAATATTCAATCCATTTGGTAGAAAACAAGAAACTGAAGCTGACTACTTAGGTTTAATTTTTTCATCTTTAGCAGGTTACGATATAAGGGAGTCGGTAAAGTTATGGCAAAGAATGTCTGAAAAAAACAAAGGTAAGGAACCACCTGTTTTTTTAAGCACTCACCCTTCTAGTAAAAAAAGAATTGAAAATCTTAATAATTGGATAAATGAAGTTATAATAAAATACCCACCAATAAAAATTTGATTAAATTAATTTCTGACAAAATTGTTGGTGAGCCCTGATGGACTCGAACCATCGACACCCTCCTTAAAAGGGAGGTGCTCTACCAACTGAGCTAAGGGCCCTTAAAGAAATTCTCTTTTATATACATATTGAAAGAATTTCAAATAATTATTAATTAAAATAGTTAATATATTTTTTATAAAAAGTAGCAAAAGTGCCACCCTTAATATTTTTTCTAATTTCACTCATAAATTGCTGGTAAAAATTGATATTATGTAACGAAATCAACATTGAAGCCATCATTTCATTGGTTTTGACTAAATGATTTAAATAACTTTTTGAGTATTTGTTTAGCCCTTTTAGTTCACAATTTGGATCTAATGGTAATTTATCATTTTGATATTTAGAATTTTTAATATTTAGCTTTCCCTGCCAAGTAAAAGCTAATCCTGTTCTACCCGATCTAGTTGGTAAAACACAATCGAACATATCTATGCCATAATAAACAGCTCCTAGAATATCAGATGGAGTACCTACGCCCATTAAATATCTGGGTTTATTTTCAGGCAACAAGTGTGTTGTTTCATTTAAAATTTTAAACATTTGAGACTGAGTCTCTCCTACAGCTAAACCTCCCATAGCATAACCATCAAAATCTATGTTGATTAAATTTTCGATACTTTCTTGACGCAAATCTTTATAAAGGCCGCCTTGCGCTATACCAAATAATGCTTTTGATTTATTGTGGCCAAATTCAATTTTAGAGCGTTCAGCCCAATGAGTAGATATATCAATTGCTTTTGATATAATTTTTTTGTCTTTTGTTAACTTAGGGCATTCGTCTAAAACCATAATTATATCTGAGTTAATAGATTTTTGAACTTGAATACTTTTTTCTGGACTTAAAATAATTTTTTTTCCATCGATATGTGATTTAAAAATTGCTCCAATATTTTTATCAATTTTGTTTAGTTTTGATAAAGACATAATTTGATAACCTCCAGAGTCTGTTAAAATTGGTTTGTTCCAATTCATAAATTTATGAAGTCCATCAAATTTTTTAATTATATCAATTCCTGGTCGTAGTAATAAATGATAAGTATTACCCAAAAGAATTTGAGTTCCAGTTTTTAAAAGATCATCAACAAATACACCTTTTACAGTTCCTAATGTTCCAACTGGCATAAAAGCGGGTGTATCTATTTTTCCTCTAGGTGTAGTGATTTTCCCTAGTCTTGCTTTATTCTCTTGAGCTAACAACTCAAAAGAAAATTCTTCTTTTTGCATTTAAGTTATTTTGATCTTAAAGTAATAATTTTATCTGGGTCTGCTACAGATCCACTATTCGGATCTCCTTTTTTAATCATGTCTACAAATTCCATACCTTTGATTACTTTACCAAAAGCAGAATATTGTCTGTCTAAATGAGGAGCAGACTCAAAACATATAAAAAATTGGCTATTTGCGCTGTTCGGATCAGCGGATCTAGCGGCGGACAAAATACCTCTAGTGTGAGCAATTTCAGAAAATTCAGCTTTTAAATTAGGTAGATCTGATCCGCCTGTTCCAGCTAAAGATAAATTAAATTCTGAGTTACTAGAGTTTCCAAATTTTACGTCACCTGTTTGGGCCATGAACCCTTCTATTACTCTATGAAAAATAACATTGTCGTATTTGCCTTGATCCGAAAGCTCTATAAATCTTTTAACATGATTTGGAGCTTTTTCAGGATATAATTCTATTTGAACCTCTCCGTATTTTAATTTTAGTATCATTATTTTTTCTTTAGCAATTGAATGAGTGTTTAATAGACTAAAAAAGAATATAAATAAATAGATAAATTTCTTCATTAAAATTTGTTCTTGAGCATTTTCACTGTTGATTTAGTTACAAATTTATTAATATTACCGTCTAATTTTGATATTTCTTTAACAAATTTTGATGAAATAATCTGGTTTTCAACATCTGACATTAAAAACATGGTTTCAATATATGCATTAAGTTTTTTATTCATGCCAGCTAATTGAAACTCATATTCAAAATCCGAAACTGCTCTAAGACCTCTAATGATAACAGAGGCTTTATATTTTTTACACAAATTTATAGTTAAAGTATCAAATGCTACTACTTTAATTTTATTTTTATTTAATTTTAAATCTTGAAACAATGAATTTTTAATTATTAATAGTCTTTCTTCTATAGAAAAATAATAATTCTTATTAATATTGTCTGTTGTGGCAACAATGACTCGATCAAAAATTTTTAAGGATTTTTTAATTACATCAATGTGACCATATGTAATTGGATCAAATGTCCCTGGATAAATAGCTGTTTTCATAATTATTGAATATTATCTTCTATTTTTATAACTGAGACAACTTTCTCATTCCCAGATAGTTTTTTAATTCTAACACCCTGAGTATTTCTACCAGCAATTCGTATTTCTTTTACCGCACATCTCATTATGCTTCCTTTATCTGTAGATAATATGATTTCATCATTATCTCTCACTACTAAAGAAGCAGCTATATTTCCGTTTCTTGGAGAATTAATTATACCTATAATTCCCTTTCCGCCTCTATTTGTAACTCTATAATCTAAATAGGAAGATCTTTTTCCGTAACCATTTTCTGAAACAGATAAAATGAAATTATCGATTCCATTTTTAATTTTTTTATCTTTTTTCAATACTTTTGTGTCAATGTTGGAATTATCTAAAACAGATAATGAAATTACTTTATCTTTATCATTTAATTTAATTCCTTTTATTCCTTTTGAAGATCGGCCTTTAAATAATCTTAACTTTTTAGTCTTAAATCTTATACATTTACCTGTTTGGGTGCTTAATAAAACATCTTGATCATCTTTGCATATTTTAACACCAATAATTTTATCATCTTGGTCTAATTTCATTGCTATTTTACCACTATTATTAATATTAATAAAATCTTCCAAAGTGTTTTTTCTTACGTTGCCCTTTGCAGTAGCAAAAATTATCATCATATTTTTCCATTCAGACTCGTCTTCGGGTAGTGGCATGATAGAGCTAATAGAATGATGATTTTTCAGTGGCAATATATTAAATATAGATTTCCCTTTAGATGCGGCTGTTCCTTCAGGTATTTTATGCGCTTTTATCTTATATGCTAACCCCTGCGTTGAAAAAAATAAAACTGGAGTATGAGTATTAGCTGTAAAAATTTGAATTACATAATCTTCTTCTCTTGTCGAAATACCTGATTTACCTTTACCCCCTCTTTTTTGAACTTTTAAAGAATTTAATGGGCTTCTTTTAATATAACCTTGGCTGGTAATACTAATAACAACTGACTCCTTTTGTATAGTTTCTTCAATGTTATAATTTAATACTGCATCTATAATCTTTGTTTTTCTAGGTGATCCAAATTTTTCTTTAATATTTTCTAATTCTTTTACAATAAGTTTATAAAGTTCTTTTTTAGAGCTAATAATCTTATTATACTCTATTATCAAATTTGATAATTTAGTAATCTCAGTCTCTATTTCTCCTATTCCATAGGCTGTTAGTTTTTGTAATCTTAATTCTAAAATAGCATTTACTTGATTTAATGAAAGTTGATAGCTAGATGCATTTTTTTTCTTTTCAATCAAATTGATTAATTTAATACTTTTCTTAATTTTCCATTTTTTTAATAAAAGATTTTTTTTAGCTATTTCTGTATCTTTAGAATTTTTAATTATCTTAATTATATCATCAATATTTTCAACAGCTGTAGCAAGGCCAATTAAGATGTGAGCTCTTTCTTCGGCTTTTTTTAAATCGAATTTTATTCTTTTAGTTACTGTATCTTCTCTAAATTTTAAAAATTCAGATATAAATTCTTTTAAATTTAAAATTTTTGGTTTGTTATTAACTATAGCAAGAGTATTAAAACCAAAAGAACTCTCTATATTCGTTAATTTATATAATTGTCTTCTAATAGTTTCTGGTTCAACTGCTTTTCTAAGCTCAATGACAACTCTTATTCCTTCTCTGTTTGACTCATCTCTAATATCTCTTATTCCTTCAATTTTTTTATCCCTTGCTAACTGTGCAATCTTTTCAATCAATATCGATTTATTAACTTGGTAAGGAATTGACTTTATAATTAAACATTCTCTGCCACCTTTTTTTTCTTCGAGGTCTATTTCACCTCTTATTTTGAATGAACCCCTTCCTTTGTTATATCCTTGTTTTAAAATATCTTTTCCAATGATTATTCCCCCGGTTGGAAAGTCAGGACCCGGAACATGTTTCATTAACTGGCCGATGGTAATATCTTTATCACCTATGTACGCTACTGTAGCATTAATAATTTCACTTAAATTGTGAGGAGGTATACTTGTTGCCATACCAACGGCTATACCGCCTGCACCATTAACTAATATGTTTGGGTATTGAGACGGGAGAACTTCTGGTTCTTTTTCAGTTTCATCATAGTTATTTCTATAATTAACAGTATTTTTCTCTAAATCTTCAGTTAGAAATTGCGCAATTTTGCCAAGTTTAGTTTCTGTATAACGCATAGCTGCTGGTGGGTCACCGTCTATAGATCCAAAATTCCCTTGGCCAGATATTAATGGCAAGCTCATAGAAAAATCTTGAACCAATCTAACTAAAGCATCATAAACAGATTGATCACCGTGTGGATGATATTTACCTATAACATCTCCAACTATTCTTGCAGATTTTCTAAATGGCTTCGACCAATCATACCCGCCTTTGTACATGGCGTATATAATCCTTCTATGAACTGGTTTTAGTCCGTCTCTAACATCTGGTAAAGCTCTACTTACTATTACGCTCATAGCATAAGATAAGTACGAAGAACTCATTTCATCTTGAACGAAAATAGGTTTAAACGATTTATTCTCTATGCTAGATTTTTCCATGGAAATTAAAATGGAATTTCATCATCTAAATCAGAATTGTCTTGATTTAAATTATCATTAGGTAATGAACTTTTATTTTCTTTTACTAAATTAGAAGAATCATTTTTACTGTTTCTGCTATCCAGCATAGTCAAACTAGAATTGTAGCCTTGAAGAACTATTTCTGTAGAATACTTATCTTGTCCAGAAGACTCGTCCTTCCATTTTCTTGTACTTAACTGTCCTTCGATATAGACATTAGCACCTTTTTTTAAGTATTGTTGAACAACATTTACCAAACCTTCATTAAAAATTACAACCCTATGCCACTCTGTTTTCTCTTTTCGCTCTCCGCTAGATTTATCTTTCCATGATTGGCTTGTCGCCACGCTTAGCCTAGCGACATTTTTGCCGTTAACCATTTGTTTGATATCTGGGTCTGCGCCTAAACGACCTATTAATTGTACTTTATTTAAACTTCCTGCCATAATATTTTGACTAAATTTTTGATTTTATTTATTAAAAATTAAATAACTATATCATAATTGATTAATAAATATAAGATCATTATTATTTTATAAAAAAATATGTTGAAAAAAATCGTTGTAAAAGGCGCTAAAGAACACAATCTAAAAAATGTTTCTCTTGAAATACCAAAAGAGAAATTAATCGTCATTACGGGTCTATCAGGTTCGGGAAAATCGTCTTTAGCGTTTGATACAATTTATGCTGAAGGTCAGAGACGTTACGTAGAAAGTTTATCTTCTTACGCTAGACAATTTTTAGATAAAATGAAAAAACCAAAAGTAGATTTAATCGAAGGTTTGAGCCCTGCTATCTCTATTGAGCAAAAAAATACTTCTAAAAATCCTAGATCAACAGTAGCAACGGTTACTGAAATATATGATTATATGCGTGTATTATTCGCAAGAATTGGAATTCCTTATTCTCCTTTCACAGGCAAACCTATTGTTTCTCAACCCATTAGTGAAATGGTTGATAAAATCAAAAAATTACCCAAAGATAGTACCATATATTTATTAGCTCCAGTTGTTAGAGGAAGAAAAGGCGAGTATAAAAAAGATATTTTAAACTTTAAAAGAAGAGGTTTTTCAAAAATTAAAGTTGATGGTAAATATTTAAATATTGACGATTTTCCTAATCTAAATAAAAAAGTTAAACATGATATTTCGATAGTCGTAGATAGAGTCGTTTTAAATTCAAAATTAGGTAACAGACTCGCAGATAGTGTAGAAACTGCTGTCAATTTATCTAATGGTCTATTGATTGTAGAATATGAGAATGAAACTTTACCTAAAAAGTTTAGAAAGCTTGAAAGTATAACGTTTTCTTCAAAGTTTTCTTGTCCAGAAAGTGGCTTTACAATAGAAGAAATTGAGCCAAGATTATTTTCATTTAATTCACCTTTTGGTGCTTGTGAAGAATGCGAGGGTATTGGACATAATCTAAATATTGATCCTAATTTAGTAATAACTGACGCTAAAAAAAGTTTACAAGATGGAGTTGTAGAACCATGGGCAAAATCTACTTCTATGTATTACGCTCAAACTTTGTCATCTATAGCTAAACACTACAAGATATCCCTTTCTGATCCTTGGAAAAAATTACCAAAAAAAATTCAAGATGTAATTTTATATGGTTCAGATGATGAAGAAATAAAATTTTCCTATGATGATGGATATGAGTCATATAGCACTAAAAAGACATTTGAAGGTGTGGTTAATAATTTGGAAAGACGTTATTTAGAAACGGATAGTGAATGGAAAAGAGAAGAAATTTCTCAATATCAAAGTGAGTCTAATTGTGAAAAATGTAAAGGAATGAGGTTAAAAGATGAGGCTCTTTGTATAAAAATTGACTCACTTAATATAAGTGAAATAACTAAAAAATCGATTGATGAAGCTCAAAAATGGTTTGAAAATTTAGAAAATGTATTATCAGAACGTGAAAATAAAATTGCACAACATATACTTAAAGAAATTAACGAAAGATTAAACTTTCTGCTTAATGTTGGACTAAATTATTTAACTTTATCTAGAGAATCTGGGACTTTGTCAGGAGGTGAAGCTCAAAGAATAAGGTTGGCTTCTCAAATTGGTTCTGGGTTAACTGGTGTTTTATATGTTTTAGATGAACCTTCAATTGGTCTCCATCAGAGAGATAATAAAAAATTAATTACTGCTTTGAAAAAATTAAGAGATTTAGGAAATACTGTGATTGTTGTTGAGCATGATATTGAAACAATGGAAAGTTCTGATCATATAATTGATATAGGTCCTGAAGCAGGTTTAAATGGTGGAGAGATAGTTGCAGAGGGAAATGTAAAACAAATCACCGAAAGTAAAAATAGTATTACTGGTGATTATCTTTCAGGTAAAAAATTTATATCAATACCAAGAAAACGTAGAACAGCAAAAAATGGTAGACATATCGAAATTAGTGGTGCAAGTGGAAATAATCTAAAAAAAGTTAATTTAAAAATCCCTGTAGGAACTTTTACTTGTGTTACCGGTGTTTCTGGAAGTGGAAAATCAACTTTAATATTACAAACTTTGTATAATGCGTTCAATCTTATGTTAAATAAAAATAAAAGTAGAAAAGTCCCTAAAGCTTTTACTGGTTTTAAGGGAACAGAATTAATTGATAAAATAATTGATATTGATCAATCGCCTATCGGAAGAACACCTAGATCAAATCCAGCTACCTATACAGGTGCTTTCGGGCCTATAAGAGAATGGTTTGCAGCTTTACCAGAATCAAAAGCTAGAGGATATAAAGTTGGAAGATATTCATTTAATGTTAAAGGTGGCAGATGTGAAACATGCGAAGGAGATGGAGTTATAACTTATGAAATGCATTTTCTTCCTGACGTTTTTATCCCTTGTGATACTTGTAAAGGAGCTAGGTATAATAGAGAAACCTTAGAAATTCGCTTTAAGAACAAAAATATAGCTAATATTCTTGATATGACAGTGGATGAAGGATGTGATTTTTTTGAAAATATTCAAAGTATAAAATCTAAGTTAATCACTTTAAAACATGTTGGGTTAGGCTATATGAAAATTGGTCAACAAGCTACTACACTTTCTGGAGGTGAAGCTCAAAGAATAAAATTAGCTAAAGAACTATCAAAAAGACCAACTGGAAGAACATTATACATATTAGATGAACCAACTACTGGCCTTCATTCTCATGATATAAAAAAATTATTAGAAATTTTACAAGCTTTTGCAAATACTGGAAATACAGTCGTTGTTATAGAACACAATTTAGATGTTATTAAGACAGCTGACCATATCATTGATATGGGTCCTGAAGGTGGAGTTAATGGGGGAAGAATAATTGCAGAAGGGTCACCAGAAAAAGTGTCTCAAAATAATGATAGCTATACGGGCAGATTTATTAAAGAATTATTGGGTAATTCTAATATGAAAAAAACTGCCTAAATAATTAATTTATGATATAATGAATCATGATTTCAATACTACAATCTTTATCTAAAACAGTTCATGTTTCTCTAGGATTAGCAATATTACTCCTTTTAGGACTTCATTTTGGAGGTGATGGTTTTGCTTTTGATAGATATTTTTTTAGTTGGCTGTTCAGATATCTACATGTGTTGACTGGAATTATGTGGATTGGTTTACTTTGGTACTTTAATTTCGTTCAAATACCTTCAATGCCAAACATTCCTGATGAGCAAAAACCAGCCATAGGTAAAGTAATAGCTCCAAAAGCATTATTTTGGTTTAGATGGGCTGCATTTGGAACAATAATAACAGGACTTATAGTTGCTTACCTGAATGGATATTTGCATCAAGCTATGACTTTGGATATTGGAAGTGGTTTTGGAAAAAATACTACTATAGGAATTGGAATGTGGTTAGGAATTATTATGGCTTATAACGTTTGGTTTGTTATTTGGCCTAATCAAAAAAAAGCTCTTGGGATAGTTGAAAGTTCTCCAGAGGAAAAGGCTAAATCAGCTAAAACAGCAATGTTGTTTTCTAGGGCTAATACTTTGCTTTCATTTCCAATGTTACTATCTATGGTAGCAGCCCAAAATTTATATTAGTGCTTAAGGAACTATTTTTTCTTCTTTTTTTTCTAAGGTTTTATAACTGACTTTAAAAAACTTCAAAACAGGAGCAGCTACAAAAATAGATGAATATGTTCCAATTAAAACTCCGAGTATCATAGCAAAAGCGAAGCCTCTTAAAATTTCACCTCCAAGAATATAAATAGAGAATAGAGCCAACAAGGTAGTTATAGAAGTTATAATAGTTCTAGATAAAGTTTCATTAATAGAAAGATTCGCAGTTTCCTTTATATTTAATCTTGTATGTTTATAAAGGTTCTCTCTAATACGATCATATATAACAACTGTATCATTCATTGAATATCCTACAATCGTTAAAACAGCTGCTATAATTGAGAGATTAATTTCTAAAGATAAAATAGAAAATATTCCTATGGTAATTATTATATCATGAAATAATGCAATAATTGATCCAACGCTAAATTGCCATTCAAATCTTATCCAAATATAAAAAAGCATTGCCGCTAAAGATAATGAAATAGCGATTATTCCTGATTGTAGAAGTTCGGAACTAATTTTTGGCCCTACGTTTTCAACTCTTCTAAAATTGATTTCTGCATTTAAATTATTAACTAAATTTTTTTTTATGTCTGGAATTAGCTCATTATTATTTTCTATTTTTTGTTCTATCTTTATTAAATAATCACCTTCTTTACCAAACTGTTTAACATTAACATCTCCTAGATTCATTGAGGTAAGAGACGATCTTATCTCAGATATATTGACATTTTTACTGTCCGCCCTTAATTCTATTAAAGTACCACCTTTAAAATCAATACCGTAATTAAGACCTTTAAATATAATAAATAGAACACTTACTACAAAAAATAATAAAGATAAAAAATTTGCAGATTTAAATTTAGAGGAAAAATCAATATTTCTATTCATTATATCCTTACTTCGCCTTCTTTTTTATTTAAAACAATTATTGAGGTTAGATGTCTAGCTAAGAAATATGCAGAAAATAGAGTTGTAATTATTCCTATTCCAAGTGTTATAGCAAACCCCTTCACTGGACCAGATCCAAAAGCAAAAAGTATAACTGCAGCGATTAAAGTTGTAATATTTGCATCTAGAACAGTAATTTTTGCCTTGGAGTAACCAATATCAAAAGCATGAATAATAGACTTTTCAGTTTTAAGCTCCTCTTTAATTCTCTCAAAAATTAGTACATTTGCATCCACAGCCATACCAACTGTTAAAATTATTCCAGCTATACCAGGTAATGTTAAGGTGGCTTCTAAAATAGTTAAAACTCCAACGAGCATTATCAAATTTGCAATTAATGCTATGTTAGCTACCAAGCCAAAAATTTTATATTTATAAATCATAAACAAAATAACTAGAACAAACCCAATTATTAAAGATGTTATTCCAGATTTAATAGAATCTTCCCCCAGGTCAGGACCTACCGTTCTCTCTTCAACAATATCTAAAGGCGTTGGTAATGATCCTGACCTCAATAATAAAGCTAGATCTGTTGCCTCCTGAAATGAAAAATTACCTGAAATCATTCCGTTCCCCGAAGTTATAGGTTCATTAATAGAAGGAGCGCTTACAATTTTTCCGTCTAAAACTATAGCTAGCCTTTTTCCTACATTGTCTGTGGTAGCTCTTCCAAATTTTTGAGCACCCATTCTATCCAAGGTAAATGAAACAGTAGGCTGATTTGATTGATTATTAAAGTTAGGTTGAGCATCAATTAAATTTTCACCACTCATTATAATTCTCTTACTGACATTCAGTGCTTCTCCATTCTCTGAAATAAGTTTGTCAACTCCAAATTCTTCATTATCTGAAACTAATCTAAAATTTAATTGAGCCGTTTTACCTAAAAGATTTTTAATTCTTTCTGGATCTTTTAATCCAGGTAATTCTACCAAAATTCTTTTATCACCTCTTTGTAAAATTGTTGGTTCTTTTGTACCAACATCATCAATTCTTCTTCTAACAATTTCAATTGATTGTTTTAAGGCTGAATTATTTATAGTTAATAAACCATATTTTGAAAACAAAACTTCTACTTTATTGTTGTCTAAAATTTTTAAATCAAGTTCAAATGAATTATATTTATCTATGTAAGGATTTAAAAGATTTTCTTTTTTAGAAAAAAACAATAATTCAAGTTTCTCAATATCTTTTAAAAAAAAAGTCAATTTTTTTTCTTGTATTTCAAAATCTGAGTAATTTAATTCATTATCTTTTAACATTTTTTTCAGAGGAATTACTTTTGATTGAATTTTTTCTTTAACTAAAGGATCGGAATTTATCTCTAAAAGAAGATAAGAACCACCTTGTAAATCCAATCCTAAATTAACTTTTTTTTCTATTAAAATCTGCTCTTTTGATTGAAAATTTAATATTGAAAAAAGTGATATAAATAAAAAAATAAAATAGATTAGAAAAATATTTATTTTTGAAAAATTTAACACGAAAAAGAATTATTTTTTAACTTCTTCTTTTTTAAGCAAGCTTGTTATTGTTGACTTTATAATCTGGACTTTGACATTGTCTCCAATAACCACTTCTATACGATCATCTTCCATCACTCTATCTATCGTCCCTATGATTCCTCCAGAAGTAATAATTTCATCACCCCTTTTTAAAGACTCAACCATAGTTTTGTGGTCTTTTACCCTTTTCTGTTGTGGTCTAATTAGAAAAAAGTAAAAAATTACAAATATTAAAATTAGTGGTATGAATTGTGCTATTCCTTGGCCGCTCATTTTAGGATAATTATAATAAAAGAGTTAATTTAACAAGAAAATAATAGTCAAATTTTATCCAAGTTATTCATATATTTTTTTAAAATATTTGGAATGCTTATTGATCCATCTTTATTTTGATTATTTTCTAACAAAGCAATCATCAATCTTCCTACAGCCAAACCTGAGCCATTAAGAGTTCCAACATATTCACTTCCATTAACAGTTTTATATTTTGCACCCATTCGCTTTGCTTGAAAAGATCCACAGGATGAACAACTTGAAATTTCCCTATATTTATTTTCAGAAGGAATCCAAACCTCAATATCAAAAGTTTTTTCAGCACTAAAACCCATGTCTCCAGAAGATAAAAGCACAACTTGGTAAGGAATTTCTAATTTCTTTAATATTTCCTCAGCACAATTTAACATTCGATCTAATTCATTAATACAATTTTTAGGTTCAACAATGCTAACTAGTTCAACTTTGTAAAATTGATGTTGTCTCATCATTCCTTTTGTGTCTTTACCATAACTTCCTGCCTCTTTTCTAAAACATGGAGTAGACGCAACAAATCTAAGTGGTAGTTCCTTCTCGCTTAAAATTGATTTTCTTACTAAATTAGTAAGCACTACCTCAGCAGTAGGAATTAGAAATTTTCTTTCATTTGAATTATTAATTTTTAATTCAAATTGATCATCCTCAAATTTAGGAAGTTGACCTGTCCCAAACATTACATCTTCATTAACAATTAATGGAGGTGAAATTTCTGTGTAATTAAATTGATTTACGTGGATATCTAACATAAAATTAATTAATGCTCTCTCAAGCATTGCAAATTTATCTCTAAGTACTACAAATCTTGACCCAGATAATTTTATCGATGTGTCAAAATCGATATTTTTGTTTTTTAACCCAAGATCTATATGTGATTTTATAGTGAAACCAAAGTCTTTTAGTTTTGCTGATTTTTTTATCAATTTATTATCTTTTTCATCTCTACCAATTGGAACATCTTGATGAGCAATATTAGGAAGATTATGAAGAATCTTGTCAATTATTTGTTGAGATTTTTTTTGTTCTATCAAAGTTATATCAATTTCCCCTGAAATTTTTTTTGATTTCTCAAAATTTGATTTATCTTTTGATTTAGATAACTGTTTTTTCTCTTGTTCTAGTAATTCTTTTTTATTTATTAATTCTCTGTTTATTTTATCTGCTTTGTTAAATTCATCTATATCAAAATCTAAATTTCTTTCTTTAAATTTTTTTTTATAAATTTCCAAATTTTTTCTTAAATCTTTAAGATTATACATTTTCTACATCTTTATCTTTTTTTTCAGTAAACTTCACTGTTATAATAGATAACTCATAAAGTAATAATAAAGGTATAGCTAGGCCAATCTGTGTAATTGGATCTGGAGGTGTTAATATTGCTGCTACAGTAAAAATTATAACTATCACATATCTTCTTGTTTTCTTTAGGTAATTAGAATTAATTACGCCAATTCTCGCCAATAAATTTAATAATATTGGAAGCTGGAAACTTATTCCAAATGCAAAAATTAATCTCATGATTAAAGATAAATACTCATTAACTTTAGCTTCTAATTGTATTGGCAGGCTCGTATTTGATCCCATTGACTCAAAAGATAAAAAAAATTTAATAGCTAGAGGCATAACTAAATAATAAACCAACAGTCCTCCTAATAAAAAAAGTATCGGAGTTGATATCAAATATGGCAAGATAGCTTTTTTTTCGTTTTTATACAGCCCTGGGGCAATAAATTTATAAATTTGAATTAATAAAACTGGACTTCCCAGGAAAATAGCTGCGAAAAATGCAACTTTTAAATAAGTAATAAAAGTTTCATGTAAAGCTGTAAAAATAAGTCGTCTTGATGCACTATCATCTTTTACAGCATTTGCATAAGGCTCTACTAAAAAATTATAAATTTGTTCAGCAAAAGTGTAAGAGACCACAAAAATAAACAAAATAAAAATTATTGATTTAATAAGCCTGGATCTTAACTCAACAAAATGACTTGTAAAAGAATTACCCATCTGTTTTATCTTTATTAATTTTATTTTTATCTTCTTCTTTATCTAAATCTTTTTCTAAATCTATTTCATTAGTTACTGATGAAACCTCTTTTTGAAAGCTGCTGAATAAATTTTTTACTTTTCCAACATATGATCCAATTTTTTTTAAAGCTATTGGAAATTCTTTAGGCCCTAAAACTAAAATAGCAATGATAACTACCGCTAATATCTCTAACCAACCAATTTGAGGCATTGAAGATTATTTATTTTCGGAATTTGAACTATCTGAACTGTTGTTATTGTCGTCGTTTTTTGAAGAGTTGTCATCTGACAAACCTTTCTTAAAACTTTTTATCCCTTTAGCAAGATCACCCATAATGCTAGAAATTTTCCCTTTTCCAAAGAGAATAACAACTAAAATTGCAATAATTATAATACCTGTCCAACCAATATTTCCCATACGTCATTTATATACAATAATTTTAGTTAAATAAATATCTTTATTTATCTGTTTCAGGAGCTTTCTTAATTGCATTTTCAATATCCTCGTAGATATTCTTTTTCTCCTCCATAGACTGTTCTTTAAAAAATTTTCCAGTTCCAAAAATTGATTGATCTATACTTGATGTGTCTATCAAACCAGCTGAACTTAGCTCATCAATAGTAGGTAAATCAGATAATTTTTGTATATTAAAGTGATTTAAAAAATTTTCAGTAGTTGCGTATTGAATTGGTTTTCCTGGGACATCTTTTCGTCCAGCTGGTCTTACCCAGTCAAGTTCTAACAATATTTCTAAAGTATTCGTTGCAAATGAAACTCCTCTAATTTCCTCTATTTCTGATCTCGTGACTGGCTGATGATAAACAATGATAGCTAAAGTTTCAATGGTAGCTTTTGAAAGTTTTTTTTGTGTAGATTTTTGTAGGGACATTAACTTTGATAAATCTTCAGCTGTTCTAAATGACCATTTATTTCTTATGCAAACTAGATTTATTCCTCTATTTTTATAATTATCTTTAATTTTTTCTAATACTTTTATTAAACTCGCACTAGTTTTTACTCTTTGTTCAATAGTTTCTAAATCCAATGGTTCCGACGCAGCAAAAAGAATTGCTTCAACTTGACGTTCAAGTTTTGAAATACTCGATGGAAAAGAAATTATATTATTCTTACCTTTATTTTTCATTAATTAGAATTTTTTTTAATCATTATTTTATCAAAAATTCTTTCTTGTAAAATTTTTATAGCGCCTTCTTTAGTTAACTCCAGGCTTGCCGCAAATATACCAGATAAACCTGTTTTTTTCATTTTTTTATTAGAATAAGAATTGGGTATTAGATCATCAATATTTGTCCAATCATTCATTGTATCTAATTTGTTTTCTATTTGTTTAATTCCTTCCTCAGTTGTTAAAACTGGTAATTTAGGAATATTTATTGTTTGAAATGTTTTTTCTATTTGAATTCTCGAATAAGTTTTAAGTAGTTCATAAAGAGAAATGTCGTAAATAGGAGTATTAATAGATCTTATTCCGCCTTTCATGCCTCTATTAAAAATATGAACGCCTAATCTTTTTTTTTGAAGCATTTGATCTGAGAGAATTCTTATTAATTCTAATTTTTTTAATTGAAGTTTTAACCTTTCAGCAACTTCTAAGGCTTTAAAATCATCATCTTCATCTTCAGGTAATAGTAGCTTAGATTTTAAATAAGCTAACCAAGTTGCCATCAACAAATATTCTGAAGCTGTTTCTAAATTTAAGTTTTGATTATCTTTAATAAATTGTAAAAATTGATCTGCTAACATTGTTATTGAAATTTCCGCTAGATTAACTTTTTGAGTTTTTGCTAGATCAAGTAAAACTTCTAGAGGTCCGCTGTAATTAGGGATATCAATAGATATCTCATCTAAGTTTTTTGATTCCATAAAATGATTTTATCTTAAAAATTTATAAAATTCTGATGTTTTTTTAGCCGTAAATTTATCAATAAATGGAACTTCTTTTATCAATTTGTAAGTATCTTTGTAATTTCCTGCACAATACAACACCAAATTACAACCTGCAAAAAGTGATCTTTTCGCATTTGTAACTAAATCATATTTTAAAGCTTTCATAGAAATATCATCAGAAATTAGAATTCCTTTGAATCCAATCTTTCTTCTAATAATTTTCGAGATAACTTTTTTTGAAAAAGTAGCAACATTTTTATCATCTATCTTCTCATACAAAACATGGGCAGTCATAGCAAATCTTGAAGAATTTGATTTAAAAGGCAAAAAATCAGTCTTAACTAGTTCATTATAGTTTAACTTAACTTTTGGTATACTTAAATGACTATCCACTGAAGCACACCCATGACCAGGTATGTGTTTTATTACAGTTCCCAACTTATTTAGTTCATATTGTTTTACACAAATTTTTCCTAATATTTTGACAATATCTGGATCTTCAGAAAAACTTCTATTCCCTATTATCTTATTAGTTTTTTTTCTTAGTACGTCAAGAACTGGAACAGTGTTAATGTTTACTCCAATTTTTCTCAAAATATAAGCTAGATTATTAATATAATCTTTATAATAATCTAAACTCAGTTTTTTATTAATCTTATAAATATCAGCTAAGAACTTTTGAGAGAAATCGTGATCAATAATCTTATTTAATCTTGAAACATCAGCGCCTTCTTCATCAATTAGAATTGGAAAATTTGGTTCTTTCGTTAATTTTCTAATATTATTTATTAGTTTTTTTACTTGTTTTAAAGATTTTATGTTTCTTCTAAAAAGAATTAAACCCCAAGGTTTTTCATTAGATAAAAGTTTCTTTTCTTTAATTGAAAGATGATAACTTTTGATGCTAATAATAATTGCTTTTCTTTTCATTTTACTTTCAACAGATCCCAAAAATTCCTTTTCTTTTGATCTTGTGTCTCATCAGAAAATGAAGAGTTAAATTCGATAACATTATCAGTGTCATTTTTTAAAATTGGAATATTGGAAATTTTTGATTGAAGAATTGTTTCTATATTAGATCTGTTTAAATTAATTTTTCTTATATTTTTGTCTGAAGAATAATATTTGTAAATATTAAAAAAAAATAGAACAATAGCTATAATTAATAATAAATTAATAATCTTATACATTACATTTTATCAGGCAAAGAAACACCCAGTATGTTCATCCCTCGCTTTATAACTATTGATACAAGAATAATAATAGCTAGAGTTTCATTTTTTTTAATTTTCCCATCATCAATAAATTTAAATCTTTCATTTTTATTTCCTTTGCTCCAATATGAATGAAATAAAGTTGCTAGTTCGTAAAGATAAAAAGGTATCTTGTGTGGCTCGTATTTGGAAGAAGCTGTTTCTACAATTTTTGGCCATTCAAATATTTTTCTTAAAATTTTTGTTTCATTTTCATTTAAAGAAAATTCATTTGAATCAAGATTAATTTTTTCATTGGCATCTATTTTTAAAGTTCTAAAAATTGAGCTAATTCTTGCAAACGCGTATTGAACATAAAACACTGGGTTATCTTTACTTTTTTCTAGAACTTTATCGAAGTCAAAATCAATTTCAACATCATTGCTTCTATTTAGCATCATAAATCTTATAGAGTCTTTATTTACTTCGTTTAAAAGATCTTGTGCTGAAATGAAGTCTCCAGCCCTTTTAGACATTTTAAATGGCTTTCCATTTTTATACAATTTTACTAACTGACAAACTTTACAATTCAATTTAACTTTATTTTCCGATAACGCGCTAACTGCGGCAGTAATTCTTTTCGTATATCCAGTGTGATCAGCTCCTAAAACATTAATCAAATACTTATATTTTCTATTAACTTTGTCCATATGATAACCGACATCATTTGCAAAATATGTCCAAGTTCCATCATTTTTTTGCATCGCTCTATCAGTGTCATCACCAAATAAAGTAGATTTAAAAATTAATCTTTTTGTTTTTTTCCAAGTTTTGTCTGATTCTCCTTTAGGAGCCTCTAGAAAGCCTTCTTGTACATAATTATTTTTCTTTAGTTGATTAATTGCTTTATCTACTAATTTTTTTTCAACCAAGTCAGTTTCAGAAAAAAAAATATCATGTTCAATACCTAGTTTTTTTAAGTCTGACTTAATTAATTCCATAGAATGTTTTAATGACTGTTTTTTTAGTAAAGTTAAGGACTGATCAAAATCATCAAATTTTTCATTTTTATTTAACTCAATGATTTTTTTACCTATGTCCTTTATGTATTCTCCAGGATAGAGATCTTCGTTAGAAATAAATTTTTCATTATACTTAATCTCTCTAATTCTTAAGAAAACAGATTTAGCAAAGTTTTTAATTTGATTGCCGTAATCATTAATATAATACTCCTTAGTAACCTTGTTGCCATTAAATTTAAGCAAATTTGCTAAAACATCTCCGTATATTGCGCCTCTACAATGTCCAACATGCATTGGACCTGTGGGATTTGCTGATACAAATTCTATATTATAATTATTGTTAGTAGCTTTTTTACCAAAATATTCTTTATCTTTTAAAATTTTATTTATATTTAATATCAAAGATTCACTAGTTAATTTTAAATTTAAAAAACCTGGTCCTGCAATTTCTACTTTTTCAAAATCTTTTAATTCTTTTAAAATTAAATCTCTAATCTTATTTGATAGTTCTATCGGGTTAATTCTATTAATTTTTCCAAGTAAAAGTCCTGCGTTACAAGATAAATCAAAATTAAATTCAACTGGAGGATTTTCTACAACAATTCCTTTTAAATCATTTAAGTTATCTAAATTAAGAGATTTTTGATTTTTAATTATTAGATCAGTAATCTTTTTTATGTATTCTTCAAAAATATTCATTTTGATTTATTGTGCAAATTTATTGCAAATCTATCAGTCATTCCAGCTATAAAATCACAGATTGATCTATCAATATCAAATTTTTTATCATTATTTATACTTATATATTTTTTTGGGTTTTTTTTAATTTTTAAAAATAAAGAATTTATGACTTTTTTGCCATGAGAGGTCTTATCTACAACTTTTTTGTGAAGATACATTTTTTCTTTTAAAAATCTTTTTATACTTATGTGAAATAGATTCATTTTCTTAGAAAATTGGACTATGGGAAATCTTGACTCATATACGTCATTAATATTTTCGATCTTATAAGTTTTTATATTTTTTGAAGTATTTATTATAATATCTTTAACCATGGTATTTATGATATCTCTAATTATCTGTCTAAAAACTAAGTCTTGAGAAAATTTTTCAAGTTTTTTTTCATGTTTTGCTAATATTGATTTCAAAACAGGCAGGTTCTTTAAATCTTTTAATTTAAATAATTTTGCCCTTAAACCATCCTCGAGATCATGACTATTGTATGCAATATCGTCTGAAATTGATGCTATTTGGGCTTCTAAGGAAGGACTTTGATGAAAATTTAACTTTTTTTCAAAAAAATTTTTTCCTAAAATATTATCTAATTTATCCAAATTATAGATTGGTCCATTGTGCTTTACCAGCCCATCTAAAGTCTCAAAAGTTAAATTAAGACCTTTAAAATTATAATATTTATTTTCCAAAAGAGTTACAATTCTTATTGTTTGAATATTATGATCAAATCCTCCATTATTTTTCATACAATAATTTAAAGCCTCTTCTCCAGCGTGTCCAAAGGGAGTATGGCCTAAATCATGAGCTAAACTTAAAGTTTCACTTAAATCTTCATTTAGCTTAAAATGTTTCGCTAAAGTTCTAGCAATTTGAGCAACTTCTAAAGAATGAGTGATTCTAGTTCTATAGTGATCATCTGTGGTATTAACAAAAACTTGAGTTTTATGTTTTAATCTCCTAAAAGCTGACGAATGAATTATTCTATCTCTATCTCTTTGATAAGGAGATCTAAGTTTACTTTTTTTTTCAGTATAAAATCTTCCTTTTGATTTAATAGGAACCGATAATTTAGAGAAGGTATTATTTTGCATAATCATCTATTAAAATATATACTATATATTAACTAATTATGACAAAGAAAATAGAATTTACAGATCGAGCAAAAGAACAAATCGAAAAGATTATTAGTGAAGACCAAATAAAAAAATTTTTTAGAATTTCAGTAAAAGGTGGAGGTTGTTCGGGTTTTAAATATAATTTTAGTTTTGACAACAAAATTAACAAAGAAGATGTTCTTTTTGGTAATGCTATAATTGATAACACCTCCCTTGATATTATCTCGGGATCAGTCATTGACTTTAAAAAAGAAATGATTGGTGAGTCATTTGTTATTAATAATCCTAAGGCATCATCTTCTTGTGGATGTGGATTATCATTTTCTGTTTAATGAAAATTGTATCATGGAATGTAAATTCAGTTCGTGCTCGAATAGAAAATATTCTTGAATATATAAATGACTCAAATCCTGATATATTGTTCTTACAAGAAATAAAAACTCAAAATGAAAACTTTCCATCAGAGAGCTTTGCTAAAAGTGGATATAATTCCTACGTGTTTGGCCAAAAAAGTTACAATGGTGTTGCTTTTGTATCAAAGTCTAAAATAGAAAATATTAAAAGAGATTTTATAAAAGATAAATTAAAACAATCAAGAATAATAACAGGTGAAATTCTTATAAATAAAAAAAAAATAAAACTTATCAATATTTATGTACCTAACGGTAACCCAGTTGATACAGAGAAATATGAATACAAAAAAGATTGGTTGACATCATTCATTAAAAAAATAAAAAAAGAACTAACAATTAATTCTAATATAATAATTTCTGGAGATTTTAATATTATACCAGAAGAAATTGATGTTTATGACTCTAAAAGATATGAAGATGATGCTTTATATAGACTAGAAATAAGAAAAAAATTTAGAGAATTAATCAATTATGGTTTTAGTGATCTATTCAGACATTTTAATAAATCAAAGCATGAATATACTTTTTGGGATTACTTTGCTGGCTCTTGGAAAAAAAATTATGGAATGAGAATAGATCATTTTTTAGCTTCAAATAACTTGATAGGCAATGTAAAATCAATAACTATTAATAAAAAGCCAAGATCTAAAACTAAGCCTTCTGATCATACACCAATAGAATTAGAAATTAGTTAGCTCGACCATAAATATCTTCATAACGAACTATATCAGTTTCTTTTAGAATAAAACCTAATTGCGCCTCCATAATCTTTACAGGTTTATTACTTAGATTTTGAATTCTATGAATGGCTCCTTGAGGAATAAAAATACTTTCACCGGGTTTTTTAAAAAAAAATTTTTTATTTAATGTTATTTTTGGAGAGCCTTCTGTCACAACCCAATGTTCAGATCTATGGAAATGTTTTTGTAAACTTAAAATTCCTTTTGGTTTAACATATATCTGTTTTACTAAAAAATTATTACCATTAAATAAGTTTGTATATTTGCCCCAAGGTCTATAAAAAGTATTTTTTTTAGTAAAATATTTTGTTTTATTTCTACTGTACATTAAGAGAATTTCTTTCCAGCTCCCTAGATCTGACCAAGGCATATTTAATTTTATTGCGTTAATATCCCTCATTTTTTCTAAAATTGCATAATCAAAAGATTTGGAAGGATTTTTATTAAATGATCGCATTTTTAAATAATAGACATTATTTCTAAAATTACCTTTATTTACCGCTTGTGAAGTATTTCTATATATTTTTTTCTGGTATTTCTTAAAATTACTAATAATCGAGTCTTTTCTCACAAAGAACATGCCTGAATTCCAATAGCCTCCTTTTTTAATTATCTTTCTTGCGTTAATTATATTTGGTTTTTCTATAAATTTAGTAACTTTATTTAAATTTTTTTTAAATTTTTTAGTAATTAAATATCCAAATTGAGTAGAAGGTGTATAAGGTTTTACACCAAATATAAAAATATTTTTATCGGTTAGATTTTTTTTATTTTTTTTTACTTCAATATTAAATTTTCCCACTTTTTCAATTAAATGGTCTGAAGTTAAAAATAACATGGGTTGTTTATCAGGAATATCTTTTATAAGAGTTGCAGCAAGAATTGCTGGTCCTGTATTTCTTTTCGCCGGTTCTAATAGAATTTTATAGTTTTTAATTTTGCATTTATTTAAATGTTTTCGTATTTCTTTTAGATATTTTGAGTTAGTACTAATTATAGGAGCATCAAATAAAGAGCCTTTTATTCTATTTAAAGTTTTTTCAAGTAATGTCCATCCACCAAAGTCTATAAATTGTTTAGCTTGATGCTTTTTTAAATTAGGCCACAACCTAGTTCCTGAACCTCCACATAAAATAACTGGTCTAATCTTCATTAAATCTTAGAGTATTCTTTTACCTCTTTTTTCTTGCCAGGATGTGTTGGGGCACCTAAGTATGCAGGTCCAACTGTTTGAGCGTATTTCCATAACGTCCCTGAACCAAATGAGGATTTTTTTGCTCTCCATTTCTTCTTTCTTGAGGTTAATTGAGTTTTTGTTAGTCTAACATTAATTGTTCCTTTTTTCGCATCTATATCTATGGTGTCTCCATTTTTGAGTAAAGCAATAGGTCCTCCTAATGCAGCTTCTGGGCCCACATGTCCAACACAGAATCCTCGTGTTGCACCTGAAAATCTTCCATCAGTAATTAAAGCAACCTTTTCACCTTTTCCTTGACCGTAAATAGCTCCAGTAGTTGATAACATTTCTCTCATACCTGGACCTCCTCTCGGTCCCTCGTATCTTATTATTATTACATCTCCATCTTTATATTTTTTGTTTTGTACTGCCTTCATTGCATCTTCTTCGTTGTCAAAGCATCTTGCTTTACCTGTGAATTGTAACTTTTTCAATCCAGCTATTTTTACAATAGCTCCATCTGGAGCTAGATTTCCTTTAAGTCCCACAACTCCACCGTCTGCAGACAAAGGATTATTGTATTTTCTTAAAACTTTTTGATTAGGATTAAATTTTATATCTTTTAAATTTTCTTTTATTGTTTTTCCAGTTACTGTCAAACATTCACCATGAATAAAACCGCCATCATATAAAGTTTTTAATAACATAGGAACTCCACCTGCTTCCCACATATCTTTTGCAACATATTTTCCACCAGGTTTTAAATCTGCAAGATAGGGTGTTTTTTTAAAAATTTTTGCCACATCCATTAAATCAAATTTAATACCTATTTCATTAGCTAAAGCTGGCAGATGAAGAGCTGCATTTGTAGATCCTCCAGTTGCAGCAACGATTGTAGCAGCATTTTCCAGTGATTTTTTTGTTACTATATCTCTTGGTTTTATATTTTTTTCTAATAAGCTCATTACAGCTTGACCACTCTCAAAAGCATACTTGTCTCTTTCTTCATAAGGAGCTGGGGTTCCTGCAGAGTAAGGTAATGCTAGTCCTATAGCTTCTGAAACACATGCCATTGTGTTAGCTGTAAATTGACCACCACACGCACCTGCGCTTGGACACGCAACTAATTCTAGCTCTCTAAGTTCTTCAGAAGACATAGATCCAGAAGAATGTTTTCCAACAGCCTCAAACACATCCACAACAGTTACATCTTTACCTTTAAATTTACCGGGTAAAATTGAGCCTCCATAAATAAAAACGCTTGGAACATTTAACCTTAACATAGACATCATTAAACCAGGCAAAGATTTGTCACATCCAGCAATACCAACTAAAGCATCGTAACAGTGTCCTCTAACTGTTAATTCTGCGGAGTCAGCTATAACCTCTCTTGAAATCAAGGAAGACTTCATTCCTTCGTGGCCCATAGCTATACCGTCAGTGACTGTTATTGTACAAAATTCTCTGGGTGTTCCTCCAAATTTTTTAACTCCCTTCTTAACCGACTGGGCTTGTCTCATAAGAGCAGTATTACAAGGAGCTGCTTCGTTCCACGTTGATACAACGCCTACAAAAGGTTTTGCCACATCTTCTTCAGTTTCACCCATTGCATAATAAAAGGATCTATGCGGAGCTCTATCTGGTCCTAAAGATGTATGACGACTAGGTAGTTTTTTTTTATTAATTTTAGACATATTTATTTGATACTTGATACAATACTTCTTAATTTTCCTTCTTCAATAGTTAATTCTTTGACTAATTTTTTATCGTTTTGAACAATTTCTTTAGGTGCTTTCTTTACATAAGCCTTATTTTGAAGCTTATTATTTAAACCAATAGTTTGATTTTTTATGCTATCTATTTTTTTTAAAATTCTGGCTTTCTGGGAAACTAAATCTATGTCTTCATTAAATCTTAATGAAAGCTTTTCTTTTAAAACCAAAATATCAATTGAATTTTTGTTAGCTTGTTTGTCCTTTATAATGCTATTCACTCTACCTGTTTGTTTGATAAGATTGAGATATTTATAAACTAAATCTTTAATCTTTCCTCCTTTTTCTGAAAAATATAGATCACAAAATAATTTTGGCTTAATCTTTAACTCTGATTTTGTAGACCTAATGTTAGAAATTAGTTCAATAATATTATTAATATCTAATTGATTTTTATTAAATTTATTAAAATCTTTATAATTAGGCCATGGCGAAGAAATCAAGTCTTTTTTGTAAATTGTTTTATATCTATTAATTGACCAAACAGACTCGGTAAAGAAAGGTATGAAAGGATGAAGAATCCTTAATATATTACTCATCATATATGATGAGAATAATTTTGCTTCTTGGATTTCAGCTTTATTATTAGAATTAAAAATTGGTTTTAAAAACTCTAAGTACCAATCACAATAATAATGCCATACAAATTGATAAGCCCATTTTGCAGCCTCATCAAATCTAAAATTTTCAATGTTTTTAGATATTAAATTTTGTGTTTTAATAAACTCATTGAATATCCACTGATTTATTGGAAGTTTTATAGACCGGATGTTTATTTTTTTGTTTAGTTTACAGTTGTTAAGTTTTAAGAAATTATTAGCACTCCATATCTTTGTTATAAAATTTCTATTCCCAATAACTCTATCTTTTGATAATTTTACATCTCTTCCAGGAGAGGCCATAGATATCAAAGTAAATCTCAAACTATCTGCACCGAACTCATTAATAAGTTTAAGAGGATCAATTACATTTCCTTTAGATTTAGACATTTTTTGCCCTTTCTCATCTCTTACTAATGCGTGAACATAAATTTTATGAAATGGAGTATGTTTATTAAAATAATTACCCATCATTAACATTCTAGCAACCCAGAAAAAAATTATATCGAAACCCGTTACTAGAACAGATGTAGGATAAAATTTTGAAAGTTCTTTTGTTTTAGAAGGCCATCCTAATGTAGCAAATGGCCATAAAGCAGAAGAAAACCAAGTATCCAAAACATCAGTTTCTTGTAAAAGTTTAACTTTTTTATTTTTATTTTTTTTCTTTGCTAATTTCAAAGCCTCTTTAATATTTTCAGCAACAAATATATTTTTATTTTCGTCATACCACGCAGGGATTCTGTGGCCCCACCAAATTTGACGCGATATACACCAAGGTTCAATATTTTTCATCCATTGAAAAAAAATCTTAGTCCAGTTGTTAGGAAAAAAAGATGTTGATCCTTCGTTTACTATTTTGATTGGTTTCTTAGATAATTTTTTTGCATTAACAAACCATTGCTCTGTTAAAAGTGGTTCAATTATAGTATTAGACCTATCTCCATAAGGAACTTTGTTTTTGATGGTTTCAATTTTTACTAAATTTCCAGCTTCTTTAAGTTTCTTAACTAATAATTTTCTAGCTTCAAATCTATCTAATCCTATGAATTCTTTAATTCCTCTATTATTTATTTTTCCATTCTTTTCAAAAATATTAATTATATCCAATTTATTCCTTTTACCCACTTCATAGTCATTGAAATCATGAGCTGGTGTTATTTTTACTGCTCCTGAACCCTGATCAGGATCCGCATAATGATCTGCAATAATTTTTACTTTTCTGTTTACTAAGGGAATTGTGACATTTTTTCCAATGAAATTAATATATCTTTCATCTTTCGGATTTACGGCCACTGCTGTATCTCCCATCATTGTTTCTGGTCTTGTTGTGGCAATTGTTATTTTATTATCAGAATTATCAATAGAATATTCTATGTAATAGAGTTGAGATTGTACGTCTTTTTGAATTACTTCTAAATCTGAAATAGCTGTTTGAAGTTGAGTATCCCAATTTACAAGTTTTTTATCTTTGTAAACTAATTTATTATTATAGAGATCTACAAAAACTTTTATAACAGCATGAGATAGATCTTTATCCATAGTAAATCTAGTTCTTGACCAATCACATGAACAACCCAATTTTTTAAGTTGATCTAAAATTATACCTCCAGATTCCTCTTTCCATTTCCAAACTTTTTTAATGAATTCTTCTCTTCCTAAATCATCCTTTTTAATTCCCTCTTTTTCTAAATTTTTTTCCACAACTGCTTGAGTAGCTATTCCCGCATGATCTGTTCCGGGCTGCCATAAAGTTTCAAGCCCCTTCATTCGATTAAATCTAACTAAAACATCTTGAAGAGTATTATTCAAAGCATGTCCCATATGTAATCTTCCTGTTATATTTGGAGGTGGTATTACGATTGAAAATGTATTTTTATACTTACCTTTTTTAGGTTTAAAAGAGCCTTTTTTTATCCAAAAATTAGAGACTTTTTTTTCTTCTTTTAAATGATCGTATTTTTTAAATTCCATTATATGAATATTTCTTAATATACTTTATATCAAAAGAGCAAAAACCTAAAAAGGATAGATTTTGCTTTATTGAACCATTTAAATGATTTAAATAGTTTTAAAGGTAAGTTTGGGCCACGTGGCGGAATGGTTACGCAGAGGATTGCAAATCCTTTTATCCCAGTTCGATTCTGGGCGTGGCCTCCAAAAAAATCAGTTGTTTTTTTTAAAAAAAAAAGTATGTTCACTTTCATTCCTCGGTAGCTCAGTTGGTAGAGCAGTTGACTGTTAATCAATTGGTCGCAGGTTCGAGTCCTGCCCGAGGAGCCAAATGATCTTCTTAACCAACTTTATCGAATTTGCTAACGTTATTTAATATTTGAAGTATTTTTTCTTTTTGAGGTTTAGATAATGATGAAAATGTTCTACTTAAAAAAAGAGTAATTTAAATCATCATTTAATGTTTCATTACTTGAGGACAAGTCTTTAAAGTCTTTAAAATCTTCAAAAAAATAAATAATAGGAACTTTTAAAAATTGAGCTAATTGCATTAATCTATTCGAGCTAACACCATTAGTACCTTTTTCATATTTTTGTATTTGTTGGAATGTAACGTTAATAGCTTGGGCGACTTTTGTTTGGGTGAGGCCTAATGATAATCTTCTTATTCGTAGTTTTTTTCCTAAATGAATATTAAAATTTTCTTCCATTTAAATTCCCCAAAATTTCAACGTTTTAGCTCTGTAAATATTACTCATACAACCCTAATTTTCAGTTTTTGGCAACAGTAAAAGTTCAATTTGGGTAAAAAAAAAAGACCTGGTTTTTACTTAAAAATAGCTAAAAAAGTTCATAAAAAGTATTGACTCCAAGGAAAAAAAAACTGCTAGAATTTAAATTATTTATAAGTTTTTATCCTATACTCCCAATAACCTGTTTTATCAAATGCAGCTTTTACCCAAAGATAGGATTTTTCATCATACCAGATATCAGTATTTAATTTTTTGTTATCAGGTAGTGTTTCATCAGAAGATCTAAAGTTAAAACGTAACGTATTAAATGTTTTATCACCTATTTCTAATGTTTCTTTACCTATAAAAGTTACTGTTTGCTCAATAATTCTTCCAGATATAGCACTGATTTGAGCATCAGCTTTTACAATCTCATGGTTCCACCAAGTGCCTACAATATAATCTTTTGAAGCTTCACCTTTATATGAGTTACCATCAATAATTAGATTTTTCTTAATTGGATCGACACTAATATTTACATATTTTTTCTTTTTATTCTGATTTGTTTTTGAAGAAAACTTAAAAAACTTGTTGTTTTTATATGTTTCCTCACTGGCAGCAAAATATTTATAAAGATCAACCCCGAGCTTCGTTATCTTAAATTTAACCTCACTTTTAATTGATAAAATATCATTTTTTCTTACAAAGTCGTATTTATGATAACCAATAGATTTATTGTTTCTAAATAGTTCGTACTCTAAATATGTAAATTCCTTATAGTGTTCTACATGACTTATAGCGCTAAAATTAAATGAAAAAAAAATTATAACTAAAAATAGAGTTTTTTTCATTTTTTATAATTCAAGAAATTTCATTATATTCTGAAATTGAGATACACTATTAATGAGATTAAAACAAGTCTATGAAATGTTACGACTTAGAATTATTTAAAATATCCTGTTAAAGTATTTGACTTAAAAAAAGCTTTGTTCGATCAGATTTAGGATTATTAAAAAAATCTTTTGTTTTTGCTTTTTCTACAATCCTGCCTTCATCCATAAAAATCATATTATCTGCAACTTCTTTAGCAAACCCCATTTCATGAGTAACAACTATCATTGTCATTCCAGCTTTTGCTAAATCTACCATAGCATCTAAAACTTCTTTGATCATTTCAGGATCAAGTGCTGACGTAGGTTCATCAAATAACATAATTTTAGGCTCCATACACAACGCTCTTGCTAAAGCACATCGTTGTTGTTGACCGCCAGATAATTGACCTGGAAATTTCTTAGCTTGATCAGCAATTTGAACTCTCTCCAAGTTTTTCATTGCAACTTCTTCGGCTTGTTTTTTTGGCATTTTTTTAACCCAAATAGGTGCCAAGGTGCAATTATCTAATATTGATAGATGAGGAAACAAATTAAATTGTTGAAAAACCATTCCAACTTCAGCACGTATTTTTTCAATATCTTTTGTGTTTTCAGATATTTCTTTTCCATCCACTATTATTTGACCATCTTGGTGTTCTTCTAGTCTATTTATACATCTAATCAAAGTTGATTTACCTGATCCCGATGGTCCACAAATAACAATTTTTTCTTGTTGATTTACTTCAAGACTTACATCTTTTAAAGCTTGGAATTTATCAAACCATTTATTTACGTTTTTAAGTTCTATAATTTTGCTCATTTATCTTTCTGTGCTTAATTTTTTTTCTAAATTTTGACTATATCTACTCATAGCATAACAAATAATCCAGAAAACTAAACCTGCAAAAACATACCCTTCCATAGCCATACCAAGCCATTCTGGATTTGTTTTGGCTAGATTTACCATACCAGCTAGTTCTAACAGTCCAACAACAAAAATTAAAGGAGTATCTTTCACTAAAGCTAAGAATGTATTTGCAATACCAGGTATCACTAACTTTAGTGCTTGAGGTAAAACAATAAGAAAATGCATTCTCCAATATCCCATACCAAGAGACCTAGCTGCTTCATACTGACCTTTTGGTAAAGCTTGAAGACCTCCTCTTATTACTTCGGCCATATATGCCGCCTCAAAAAGAGTTATAGCAATCAATACTCTAATTAATTTATCTACATAAGTTCCATCAGGTAAAAACATTGGAAACATAACTGCAGACATAAATAAAACTGTTATTAAAGGAACACCTCTCCACAACTCTATAAAACCTATTGAAGAATATCTAATGGCTGGCAAATTTGATCTACGGCCTAAAGCTAAAAGCATACCAACAGGAAAACATAAAATCAAAGCAAAAGCTGAAACTATAAATGTTAAAGATAAACCTCCCCATGCTCCAGTTTCGATAAATTTTAAACCAAAGTCTCCACCAGAAATTAGTTTTAGACCAATCACAGGATAAACAAATAGTAGAAATAAAAGTAAATACTTTTTAAATTTAGTAGGAACAAAAAAAGATGCTCCTACAAGGGTGAATAAGATAAAGAATGCTGCATTTATTCGCCATTGTTCAGTATCAGGATACATTCCATATACAAATCTATTAAGCCACACTTTAACAAATACCCAGCACGCTCCGCCACTAGTACAATCTTGTTTTGTATTACCTACAAAATTAGCATCAAAAATAAACCAATTTAATATAGATGGAATATATTTGATTAGGGTAAAAATTACTAATAAACTTAAAAAAGCATTAAAATTACTTGAATTAAAATTTGTATTTATTCTATCAAGTAATCTATTTCCACTA
>CACKCD010000009.1 GCA_902598595.1 uncultured Pelagibacteraceae bacterium | reverse complement strand
AAGATTTGTACCAAACGATGTTACCGGTAAAATTAACCAAAAAAACCTTTAAAATTAGCCATTTTTTAGCCAACCATATTAAAAATTAGCTTGATTTTAAGCGATCTAATCATTACATATATTCCTGCCAGATAGTTGGATAGTCGCTATTAGATTTTCTAATAGAGGAAAGTCCGGGCTCCATAAAGACACAGTGCCAGTTAATGACTGGCGAAGGTGACTTCAGGGATAGTGCCACAGAAAATAAACCGCCTAATCAAGGCAAGGGTGAAACGGCGAGGTAAGAGCTCACCGGTTTTTTGGTAACAAAAAACGCATGGCAAACCCCACTGGGAGCAAGGTTAAATAGAGAAGACATTGCATTTAATGCTAAAAACCGTCTTTAGTTAGTCTTCTGGGTTAACCGCTTGAGCTTAGGTGCGAGCCTAAGTCTAGACAAATGACATCTTCAATGACAGAACCCGGCTTACAGATTGTCTGGCATGTTCTCCTGATAAAACGTTCTCTTTTTGTACTAAAAATCAAAAAACTATTATATTGACTATTTAGATTAAAACCCATACGATCCCAAATAATCCCATAATGGAGGGTGATTTGAAGATAATAAAAGATATTAGGATTTTTAAAAAGAATGTTTTTATCAAGTTACGAAAACAAATTAGACAAAAAAGGGAGGGTTTCAGTGCCTGCAACTTTTAGATCTCATCTGAGCGCTTTAGGTTATAACGGTTTTATTAGCTATCCTTCATTTAATCATTCAGCTTTAGAAGCTTGCTCTCAAGATAGAATAGAAAAATTATCTAATACCATAGATTCATTAAATCCATTTGAAGAAAAAAGAGATTATTTTGCAACTTCTATATTATCTGAAAGTGTAAATTTACAATTTGATACTGAAGGCAGAGTATCATTAACGGAAAAACTATTAAACCATGCTAATATAAAGAACAATATTTTATTTGTGGGTCTTGGAAAAACTTTTCAAATATGGGAACCAAAAACATTTGAAAAATTTAAAGTTATAGCAAGGAAAAAGTCTTATCAAAATAGATCAAATCTTAAATGGGAAAATAAACAAAAAGGGGAGGTAATATGAGTATAAATATTGGAGGTGGAGAACTTAAAGAATTAAAACCTAGAATTCTAGTTTTAGGAATTGGTGGTGCAGGCGGTAATGCGATTAATGAAATGATCGAGTCAGGCATGGAAGGTGTTGAATTTGTAGCAATTAACACGGATGCCCAGGATTTAAAAAAAAGTAAGGCACACGCAAAAATTCAAATTGGCATGAACTTAACCAAAGGGCTAGGCGCTGGTGCAAAACATAACATTGGTCAAGCAGCTGCAGATGAATCTATTGGTGAAATAGTAAATTATATACAAGGAAGTAATATGGTTTTTATAGCAGCTGGAATGGGAGGTGGAACAGGCACCGGAGCTTCTCATGTTATAGCTAAAGCAGCTAAAGAATTAAATATTCTAACAGTCGGAGTTACAACATTGCCTTTTGACTATGAAGGTTCAAAAAGAATGAGAAGAGCTATAGAAGGATTAGAAGCATTAAAAAAACATTTAGACACTACTATTGTAGTTCCAAATCAAAATCTTTTTAAAATTGCAAGTGAAACAACAACATTTGAAGAGTCTTTTCACTTATCAAATAACGTTTTAAGACATGGCGTGCAAAGTGTAACGGACCTTATGGTAAGACCAGGTATGATAAATTTAGATTTTGCCGATGTTGAGACAGTGATGAGCTCAATGGGAAAAGCTATGATGGGAACTGGAGAAGCCGAAGGTGAAAATAGAGCGATGGCAGCCACAGCAATGGCTCTGAACAATCCATTAATTGACGAATATTCTTTAAAAGGCGCAAAAGGTTTACTTATAAATATTACAGGCGGAAAAGATTTAACCTTATTTGAAGTAGATCAAACTGTTCAAAAAGTTAGAGCAGAAGTTGATCCAGAGGTAGAATTAATTTTTGGTGCTATCAAAGATGAAAATATGGAGGGTAAGATGAGAGTTTCAATAGTTGCTACTGCTTTAGACGGGCATAAACCTCAGACGAATACAGTTCTAAACATGGTTTCTAGAATACAAAACAGAAATAATGGGTATTCTGAAAGCTTATTTCCAAATAATGCAAGTATGGAAAACAACATGTTAAACTCTATAGATGGTGCAACAGCTTTGAAGTTAGATGAAAAATTCGAAATTAACGAACAACAAGAGCAAAACTCAATTACCAATAATTTAGAAGAAAGTACTTTGGACTCTAAAAACGAGATAAATATTTCTGATCAGTATGACCCAGATAGCATTCCTTCAGGAGTGTCAATGGAAAATGCTTCTTATATTGATAGTAATAGCGATAACTCTCTTAAAGAACCAATAAAAGAAGACTTGGGTTTAAATATTGACACAGGCAATATTACAGAAGAACATACCCCACAACTTTTTGCAGAAGACCATGAATCTCAAACTGAAGATAATTCAGACGAGTTCAGTCATAATCAAACAGAAAAACTTTTTGATCAAGATTCATCTGAGGAAGAGGATTTTGAAATACCAGCCTTTTTAAGAAAACAAAAGTTTTAATGATAAAACTATATCATTATGAACCCTCCAATTTCATCACCGGAATTTTCCCATTTTCCGGTGATGATGGACGAAGTAATTAATATTTGTTCTCCAGACAAAGGTGGAACTTATATAGATTGCACTTTTGGTGGGGGAGGTTATTCAAAAAAATTACTTAATTTTTCTAAAACAGAGGTAATTGCTTTAGATCGTGATGAATTAATTATAAATATAAGTAAAAAATTATATAAAAAATATCCAAAAAGATTTTCTTTTCACAATTTAAGATTTAGCGAAGTTCATACCATTGTTGGCAACAAATTGGTTGATACGGTTATATTTGATCTAGGATTATCTTCTATTCAATTAAATAATCTAGAGAGGGGTTTTTCTTTTAACTCTAAAGCATCATTAGATATGTCAATGGGTCTATCAACGACTTCAGCAGAAGAAGTGGTAAATAATTTTAGCGAACAAGAGTTAAGGTCTATTATTAAAATTTTAGGAGAGGAAAAAGAAGCATCAAGAATTGCTAAAAATATAATTAAAACACGTTCAATAAAAAAGATTACAAAAGTCGATCAGCTAGTAGAAATTATAAAAAAAAGTAAAAAGAAAAACTATAAATATAAGATAAACCCAAGTACAAAAACTTTTCAAGCTTTAAGAATCTTTGTGAATAAAGAAATTACTGAACTTATAACAGGTATAATTAATGCAACTAAAATTTTAAAACCAGGTGGCAAAATACTAATTGTTAGTTTTCACTCTATTGAAGACAAAATTGTAAAATATTTTTTCAGTAATTTTTCTTCCAGTCAGTCAAATCCGTCTAGATATTTTCCAGTAGATAAACCTTCAAATACCTTTCTATTTGATAAATATAAAAATAGGATATTGAGACCTTCTAATTTAGAAATTATTAAAAATCCTCCATCTCGTTCTGCAAAACTTAGATATGCGGTTAGAAGCAAAAATAAATTTATTTATCCTACTGGTTTACTACAAAAGTTTAAAAAATATTTAGATTTGGAGAGTTTATATGTCTAAGATTAAGTTAATTGCATCACTTCTAATGTTCTCAATCTTATTAGGTGTGACATCCGCAGTAAAAAATAAAACAAGAATTATTGAAAAAAAAATTTATAAGACTGATAGAAGAATTTTAATCATAGAAAAAGATTTACATGAAACGGAGTTAGATTATTTCTATCTTTCTTCTCCGAAGAACCTCTCAGCAAAAATAGAAGACCTGTCCTTCGTAGAATATATTCCAATGGATTTTTCAAGAATATATTTGAATTATTTAGATTTTGTAGACTCACAAAAAAAAATATCAATTCTAAAAACAAAAAATGAAAAGAAAATACAAAAATAATAAAAATTATAATATTAATCAAAGAAGTTTTTATTTTGAAGATTACTTAGAAACTAGCCAAAAAAAAAAAAGAGTAAAAAATTCAAACATCTCTCAGGATAGAGTCTATCTTCTTTTTTTTCTATTTTTTTCTTTAATTGCTATTTTTTCAATTAAAATTGTTTTTGTTTCATTAAAAAATATTGAAATCTATAATAAAAAAAATAATTCATTTTATAGCACTCCTTTGAGGCGAGATATAATTGATAGAAACGGGATTTTGGTATCTAGAAATGTAAAATCTTTCCATGCAGCCATTAATCCTAATTTAATAAAAAATAAGGAAAATTTTTTAATTAATATTAGATTAAATTTCCCAGATTTACCAATCGAAACAATTGAAAAGAAATTAAATAAAGGAAAATATTTTTATTTAAAAAGAAGACTTGATCAAAACGATAAAGAAAAATTATGGTCTCTTGGAGAAAAAGGAATAATTTTTGAACCTTTTCAATCAAGAATTTATACACATGCAAATTTGTACAGCCATATTTTAGGTCAAGTAGATTATGATAATTATGGGATTTCAGGAGTTGAAAAGTATTTTGATAAAGAACTAAAAGATAATAAATTATTAAATAGGCCATTACAATTAACTTTAGATACAAATATTCAGCATATAATTGATGATGAATTGAATAGAGCATTAGAAACTTTTAATGCAACAGGTGGAGGAGCTTTGTTAATGGATGCAAATAACGGGGAAGTATTATCTTTAGTTTCTTTACCTAATTTTAATATAAATAAGAGAGTAAATATTACAGATAAAAATTATACCAATAAAATAACGAAAGGTATTTATGAATTAGGCTCTATTTTCAAAACATTTACAATTGCCTTAGCTATTGAAAAAGGTTTAGTGTTACCTGAAACGATTATTAAAGATATACCTAGAAAAATTAAATGTTCTGTTCACGAGATATCAGATATTAAACAATTCCCAAAAGATTTATCAGTAGAAGATATATTAATTAGATCCTCTAATATAGGGACTTTAATGCTAGCCAAAAAGATTGGTGAACAAGAATATAAAGATTTTTTCAAAGAAACTAATTTATTAGATACCCCAGAGTTTGAGCTGGAAGAAGTCGGAACTCCCATTAGTTTTAAATGGAATAAATGTAAGCTAGAAACTATTTCTTATGGACATGGAATAGCAGTGACTCCCTTACAGGCCTCTACAACATATGCCGCTTTAACAAACGGAGGCAATATAATAAAACCAACATTAATTAGTAAAAAAGAACATCAAGAAAATAAAAAGATAATTTCAGCAGAAACTAGTAAAAAAATAAATACCATTTTAAGAAAAGTCGTAACTGAAAAAGAGGGAACAGCTAGTTTAGCTGATATCTATGGTTACGATGTAGGAGGAAAAACTGGCACTTCACAAAAGTATGGAAATAAAAACGAAAATTTGAACACTTTTATTTCAGTGTTTCCTTCAAAAGATCCAAAATATGTTTTACTTGTAATGCTAGAAAATCCTCAAGCGGCTCCTAATTTGATTTATAATTATCGAGGAATTAAGATTAAAGGAACTAGAAATGAAGCAGGCTGGAATTCTGTTTATATAGCTGGCAAAATTATAAAAAAAATTGGACCTATTTTAGCCATAAAGAACAAAGAGTTTTACAACGAACATGTTGCTAAAAAACTTAATTAAAAATTCACCTAAAAGTATAAAAAACCTTAACATCAAAGGTTTAGCTTTAAATAGTAAAGAGGTGAAAAAAGGATTTATTTTTTTCGCGATAAGAGGAACCAAATTCAATGGTGAAAATTATATTGGTAAAGCTATAAAAAATGGCGCAATCATCATTATTTGCTCAAATAGTTGTAAATTTCAAAGTACAAAAGTTAATGTAATTAAAACAAATAAAGTAAGAAATTATTTAAGTAAAATCTCCTCTAAATTTTACAAATTAAAACCAAAGAATATTATTGCAGTTACAGGCACAAATGGAAAAACATCTATAGCTGATTTTTTTTATCAAATATTACATGCGAATAATATTCCAGTAGCATCCATCGGGACGCTAGGCATAAGATACAGAGAGAGGTTTATTAAGACCAATCTTACCTCTCCAGACATAATAACACTTCATAAAAATCTTCATAAATTAAAAAAAAATAAAATTGATAATGTTATTATAGAGGCTTCTAGCCATGGTTTAGATCAAAATAGATTAGATAATCTAAATTTAAAAGCTGGTATTTTTACTAATTTTAGCCAAGACCACCTAGATTATCACAAAACAATGAAAGCTTATTTAAAAGCAAAATTAACTTTATTTACAAAATTATTACCTAAAAAAAGTTACGTTATAGCCGATAAATTTATCAAAGAATATTCAATTTTAGAAAAGATCTCTAAAAATAGAGAGCTAAGATTATTAGATGTTAATAAAACATTTAATGACATTAAAAATCTCTCTCTGACTTTACACGGATCATTTCAAAGGAAAAATTTATCTATGGCAATTTTAGCAGCTCGGTTATGTAATTTAAATTATATAAAAATTAACAGTTCATTAAAAAAGATTAAAAATGTTGATGGTAGGCTAGACTTAATTAAAAAGTATCCAAATAATATAAGAGTATTTATTGATTATGCTCATACACCAGAAGCATTACAAGAAGCTATAAAATCAATTAAAAATACTTTTAATAATAATATTTCATTGGTATTTGGATGTGGGGGAGAAAGAGATTTTAAGAAAAGATCTTTAATGGCAAAAATTGCAAAATCCTTTTGTGAAAAGATCTATGTTACTGATGATAACCCTAGAAATGAAAATCCAAAAAAAATTAGAAAAGAAATCATTAATCATCTTAAGGGAAGCACTTATTTTGATATTGGAAATAGATCAAAAGCAATTAAAGAAGCTATATTAAAAGCAGAACCAAATGAAACAATTTTAATTGCTGGTAAGGGTCATGAAAATTATCAAGACTATGGAAATAAGATTATTAAAATTTCTGATAGAAAGATAATTAAAAAATTAAAGATAAATAAAAAAATAATAAGTGAAAAAAAACAAAATTATTTATTTAATTCAAAAATATTAAATAAAGTTATTAAAAATAAAAAAATTTATTCATTTGATGGACTTGCAATAGACTCAAGAGATGTAAAAAAAGATAATTTATTTTTAGCTATTAAAGGTAAAAATAATGATGGAAATTTATTTATTTCTAAAGCTATAAAAAAAGGTGCTCGCTATATAATTTCCTCAAAAAGTAACAAAAAACACAAAAAGAAAATAATCAAAGTTGATAACCCTATTAATTTTCTGAATAAATTTGCTAAACTTAAAAGAGAAAATTGTACCGCAAAGATTTTAGCAATAACTGGCAGTTCAGGAAAAACTTCATTAAAAAATATTCTTAATAATTTACTTCAAAAATATGATAAAACTTATGCCTCACCAAGATCTTTCAATAACCACTATGGTGTTCCATTAAGTTTATCCAATCTAAATTCAAATCATAAATTTGGTGTATTTGAAGTAGGAATGAGTAAAGCAGGTGAAATAAATCAATTATCTAAAATCATAAAACCAGATTTAGCTATAATTACAAATATAGCGGAGGCACATATAGAAAATTTTAGTAATATTAAAGGTATTGCAAAAGCAAAAAGTGAAATTATAAATAATATTCGAAATAATGGAACAGTCATTCTTAATCGTGATGATAGATTTTTTAATTTTTTAAATGCCAAAGCAAAATTAAAAAATATAAAGATTATTACTTTTGGTAAATCAAAAAAATCGGATGTTTGTTTAATTAAAACTAAACAACACCATTTGACAAAAAAAATTATTATAAGAGCTAAAGATGGGATTTTAAAATTAAGAATAAAAGATATTAATGTTTATAATGTTCTGGCTTCTATAGCTGTTTTACAAGAATTAGATCTGAATCTTCATAAATCCACCCAAGTATTTAAAAATTTTGAACCATCTGAAGGTAGAGGTAGAATACATAAAATTAAGAGATATAAAAAATATTTTAGGTTAATCGATGAGAGTTATAACGCGAATCCATTCTCAGTTAAAAATGCTTTACATAATTTCTCAGAAATAAAGAAAGACAAATTTAAAAAATATTTATTATTAGGAGATATGCTAGAACTTGGAAAAAAATCAGAAATTTATCACAAGGAATTATCTAGACTTATTAACAGCTCCGATATTGATAAAGTTTTTGTAAAGGGAGAAAAGACGCTTTTTACCTATAAAAATTTAAAGAAAGAGAAGCGAGGAAACATTTTTCAATCGAATCAAGATGTTGATCTTATTTTAAAAAATATAATCACTAATAACGATTATTTGATGATAAAAGGATCTAACGCAACAAAATTAAATATTATTAGCAACGCCATGATAAAAGGAATTTAGATGTTATTTAATTTATTCACATCTTTTATAGAGCACTATTCCTTCCTTAACGTATTTAAATACCTAACTTTTAGAACAGGGCTTTCAGTTGTTACTTCTTTAGTTATAGTTTTTATTATCGGAGGACCGCTTATTAAAATTTTTTCAGAAAATATGATATCCGGCCCTATAAGACAAGATGGGCCAATAGATCACATTATTAAAAAATCTGGAACCCCAACAATGGGTGGAGTCATTATTATAATTGGGATGCTAACCAGTACTCTTTTATGGGCTGATTTAAACAATATTTATGTTTGGACACTAATTTTCGTATCTTTGAGTCTAGGCCTATTGGGATTTACTGATGATTTATTGAAAATAAAATATAAAAATTCTAGAGGATTAAATTCAAAATTAAAATTTCTTGGTCAATTAATAATAGGAACAATAACTCTATTAATTTTGATAAAATTTTCTGAACATGAGTATTTGTATAATCTATACTTTCCTTTCTTTAAAAATTTAATTTGGTATATGGGTCTTTTTTTTATTCCTTTTGGATTATTTGTAATAATAGGTTCATCTAATGCGGTAAATTTAACAGACGGACTAGATGGACTAGCCACTGTACCGGTAATGTTAGTTGCTCTTTCATTCACATTAATTTCCTATGTAGTTGGAAACACAATTTTTTCTGAATATCTTCAATTACAATATATTCCTGACGTAGGTGAACTTTCAATATTTTGCGGTTCAATCGTTGGATCTTGTTTAGGTTTTCTTTGGTATAATGCTCCTCCAGCTAAAATTTTTATGGGAGACACCGGATCACTATCTTTAGGCGGTTCATTAGCTGCAGTAGCTATAATTGCAAAACATGAAATTGTACTTGCAATAGTAGGGGGGTTATTTGTTCTTGAAACAGTATCAGTGATTATTCAAATTATTTCATTCAAACTTACTGGTAAAAGAATTTTTAAGATGGCTCCAATCCACCATCATTTTGAACAAAAGGGATGGGCCGAGTCAACTATCGTAATTCGATTTTGGATTATTGCAATAATATTAGCTTTAGTTGGATTGGCGACATTAAAATTACGTTAGTGAATGTCTCATACATTAAATTTAAAAGAATTTTCATTTTTAATTTACGGCTTAGGCTCAACTGGACAGTCAGTAATTAAATATTTTAAAAAAAAGCAGATTAGAAATTTTTATGTCTGGGATGATAACACTAAATTAAGAAAAAAATTTAGTTCTAAAAGTATTAAAAACCTAGGCAATATCATAAAAAAAGTAGATTACATCGTTTTAAGTCCTGGCATAAGTTTGAAAAACACAAAACATAAAAAAGAACTAAAAAGATATGTTAAAAAAATAATAACAGACATAGATTTATTTTATTTAAGTAATGCAAAGTTTAATTCTATTGTTGTGACTGGATCTAATGGAAAATCGACCACTTGTAAAATTATCTATCATTTATTAAAAAAAAATAATTTTAAAGTTCTATTAGGTGGTAATATTGGTAAGCCTATTTTAAACTTAAAAATTAAAAATAATACATTTTTAATCATCGAAGCTTCTTCCTTCCAGCTTTCTCATTCAAAATTTATACACCCTAATTATTCAATATTATTAAATATAACCAATGACCATCTTGATTGGCACGGATCAATGCAAAGGTATGTTCTATCAAAATTAAAAATATTTCATTTACAAAAAAAAAATGACTTTGCTATTATTAATGAAAATCTCAAAAATATTTTTAAAAAAAAAAAATATTTAAGTAAATTAGTTTCATTAAAATATAAAGACTATAAGAAATTAAGATCAAAAATAAATAATTTATACTTAAGATCAAAGGCTAATGAAGAAAACATGAATTTTGTTTATACTTTAGCAAAAAAACTAAAAATTAGTGATCATTCTTTTATAGAGTCAATGAGTTCCTTTAAGGGCTTATCTCATAGGTATGAAATTTTTTTAAAAAAAAATGGCGTTACTTTTATCAACGATTCTAAAGCTACGAGTTTAAGATCTTCAAAGTTTGCTTTAGCTAGTAGCAAAAATATTTATTGGATAGTCGGTGGATTACCAAAAAAAAAAGATAAAATTGATTTAAAAGATGTTAAAAATAATATTATCAAATCGTATATAATTGGAAAAAACATTTCTTTTTTTAGAAGTCAATTAAAGAATAAAGTAAAATTCACTATCAAAAAAAATTTAAGAAATGCAATTATAAGTGCCCTAAAAGATATAAAATTATTAAATGAAAAAAACAAAGTAATTTTATTAAGTCCAGGGGCAGCATCCTTTGATCAATTTAAAAATTTTGAGAATAGAGGTAATGAATTTAAGAAATTGAGTAAACTATATGCTAAAAGATATATTTAAATTTGAATTTAACAACTATTGGAGAAATATTGATAAAAATATTTTTTTTGGTTTTTTGTTGTTATTTTTTTTAGGAATTTTTTTTTCTTTTTCATCGACATCTTCGCTGGCAGGGGAGAGATTAAATAAAGCTTACTACTTCTTTTTTTCAAAGCATTTGATTTTTTCTGTATTAGCTCTTTTTATAATGTTTATTATTTCTGCTATAGAGACATCTTTGCTTAAAAGAATAGTTGTTCCATTTTTTATAATTTCCTTTTTATTATTAATTTTAGTTCCTATTATAGGCGTAGAAGTAAAAGGTGCTAAAAGATGGTTAGATCTATATCTATTTAGACTACAACCTATAGAACTTTTAAAACCCTTTTTTATTCTGGCTACGGTTAAAATTTTAACTTTAGATAAGCTAAAAAATTCTCAAGTTAGATATTTATTTAGTTTCCTTTTGCTAGCTTCAGTAATAATACTCTTAATTGATCAACCAGATTTAGGACAATCAATTTTACTTATTGGTAGTTGGATAGCAACTGTCTTTGTTTCAGGTGTTAGCCTCCTATATGTTTTGAGTTTTTTTATTATCTTTATTTTCTTAATAGGCAGTCTTTTATTTTTAATGCCTGAGAAGTTTGGTTATATAATTAATCGTTTAGCTACATTTTTAGATCCTAGTAAAGGAGACACTTTCCAATCTTCAACAGCTTTGAATGCTATAAAACAAGGAGGTCTTAAAGGTCAAGGAATGGGTGAAGGAATTTTAAAAGATAGTGTGCCTGAAGCTCATACCGACTACATTATAGCAATCATATCTGAAGAATATGGTTCTATTATTTCTATCTTAATAATTACTATTTTTTTATATATTGCCTTTAGAATTATAAAAAATTGTATTTTAAAAAATGATGAATTTTTAAAACTTTCTCTATGTGGACTTGCTTCTCTTCTTATTTTTCAGACATTTATTCACATTGGAGTAAATACTAGTCTGCTTCCCACAACAGGGATGACTTTACCTTTTTTAAGTTATGGAGGCTCATCTCTTATTGGAAGCGCAGTATTGGCAGGGATAATTTTGAATTATACAAAGCTTAAATTAGATATGTATGAATAAAAAACAGAAAAAAATAATTATTGCTACAGGTGGAACAGGAGGACACGTTTTTCCCGCTTATAGCTTGGCTAAACACTTTATCGATAAAAAAATAGATGTTCAAATTGTATCTGACAAAAGAGGCTTAAGGTATTTGAAGGACTATAACGGTTTAAAAATTGTTGAAATTAATACTTCGACTATTTTTAAAAAAAATATATTTTTATCATTGATTTCAATGTTAATTATTTTTTATTCTATTATTAAATCATTTATCTTTTTACTGACTAATAGACCAAATTTAGTTTTTGGTATGGGCGGGTATTCTTCTTTTCCAGTTTGTATAGCAGCTAAAATACTCAGAATTCCATTCGTTATCTACGAGAGCAATTTATATATTGGAAAAGCTAATAAATATTTATTGCCTTTTGCAGAAAAAATTTTTGTATCAAATAAGGAAGTTAAAGGAATTTCACAAAAATTTCTTAATAAGGTTCTTGAGATAGGAAATATAATTCGCAAAGAAATACTAGATTTTCAACTTAATTCTGACTTTATCCAAAAAGAAGGAAAATTGAGAATATTAGTTTTAGGAGGTAGCCAAGCTGCAAAGATTTTTGGAGAAAAACTTACTGAAATCTTTAAAGAGTGTCATGAAACTAAAATACCCTTAAAAATTTACCAACAATGTCTTCCAGACCAAAATGATTATTTAACTTCTTTTTATAAGAATTTAAATATTGATTTTGAAATTTTTAACTTCACAGAAAATATTTTAAATTATTTCTCAAAAATTGATTTAGCAATTACTCGCTCTGGATCTTCGATGTTAGCTGAGTTAGTTAATGCAAAAGTGCCATTTATAGCTGTCCCTTTACCATCTTCAGCTGATGATCATCAACTGAAAAATGCGATTTACTATGAAAAAAAAGGGTATGGTTATTTAATAGAAGAAAAAGATTTAAATTTAAAATTATTTCAATTAATTAAAAAGATTAGTAAGGACTTATCTTTATTAAGTTTAATGACTAGTAAACAAAGAGAATATTCTGATAAATCAGTATATAAAAATATCGATGAACAAATAAATACGATGATTAACAATGAAGAACATTAGAATAGGTCAAAAAGAAAATATTCATTTTTTGGGTATAGGTGGAATTGGTATGAGTGGGTTAGCTCAAGTAATGAAAACAATGGGGTTTAATATTCAAGGTAGCGATCAAAGTAAAAATAGAAGTACTTTAAATTGTTCTAACGCAGGAATTAAAGTCTTCATAGGGCACTCTAAATCAAATATAAAAAATGCAACTATAATTGTTAAATCATCTGCGATAAAAAATAATAATGTAGAAATTAAGCATGCTAAAATAAAAAAAATTCCAATTTATTCAAGAGCTGAAGTGCTTGCAAATGTTGCTTCACTCAAAAAAAATATTATTATTACAGGCTCCCACGGCAAGACAACTACAACTTCTTTAGTAGCAAAAATTTTATCTGATCAAAAACTAGATCCAACAATTATAAATGGTGGAGTTATTAATTCATTTAAAAGTAATGCTAAGTTAGGAAAAGGGGAGTGGGCTATTTTAGAAGCAGACGAGTCCGATGGAAGCTTCTTAAAACTACCTGTCAACTACTCTATAGTTACCAATATAGATTTTGAACATATTGATTATTATAAAAATTATAAAAATTTAGAAAAAGCATTTATAGAATTTATCAACAAAACTCCACCAATTGGAAAATCTTTAATCTGTATTGATAATAAAAATATTAATAAAATTTTAACCAAGATAAAAAATAAAAACATATTAACATATGGATTTAAAAAAGAGGCTAATTATAGAATAAGTAACCCAAAATACAAAGCTGATCATTCTTTTTTTGACTTACATTATAAAGATTTAAATAATCAAAAAAAAACAATTAAAAATATTAATTTACGATTAATAGGTAGGCATAATATTCTTAATGCAACTGCTGCTGTTGCCGTTTGTATTAATCTTGGAGTGAAAACTGATACAATTAAGAAGGCGTTAAAGAGCTTTTCAGGAGTTCAAAGAAGAATGACAAAAATATTTACAAAAAATAAAAATGAATTTTTTGATGATTATGCTCATCACCCCACTGAAATTACTTCTATCTTAGATGGAGTCAATAAAGCTTATAGTAAAAGAAAAATTATTACAGTTTTTGAGCCTCATAGATATTCAAGAGTAATGTCGTTATCAAAAGCTTTTTCAAAATCATTTCTACAATCAGATTTAGTTTTAATTTGTCCACTATATGCAGCAGGAGAAAAGAAAAATTTTAACTTTAATCTTCATAATTTTGCAAAATTAATATCTAAAAACTCTAAAACTCAGGTAGTCTTAGTCAATAGTCAAAAAGAATTATCAAACTATTTTAGAAAGAACTTAATAAGTAATGAAATTATAATTGGTATGGGAGCTGGTTCTATTTCTCAATGGATGAGAGAGCTTAAGTTTAGTTTATGAATTTAAATAAAGAAAATTTACAAAAAAAATTTGGTAAAAACTTAATTATCAAAGAAAATTTATCAAAATATAGTTGGTTTAATTTAGGAGGCCCTGCAGATATTTTTTTTCGGCCTGAAAGCAAAGATCAATTGATAGAATTTTTAAATGAAATCAAAGAAAACAATTTAAAGATGTATATTTTAGGCGCAGGCTCAAACACTTTAATTAGAGATTCTGGTGTAAAAGGAGTTGTGGTAAAATTAGGCTCTAAATTTTCGAGTATCAAGCTTCTAACGAAAGATACTATAGAGGTAGGAGCTGCAATTTTAGACAAGAAAGTTTCAGATTTTGCAAAAAATAATGATATCAGCAACATGGAATTTCTTTCTTGTATTCCAGGCTCAATAGGCGGGGCAATTACCATGAATAGCGGTTGTTACGGTTCTGACATTTCTAAAATTTTAGTATCTATAAAAGTATTAGATGACAGTGGAAATGAAAAAGAATTAAAAAATGAAGAAATTAAATTTTATTATAGGGGTACAAATATTCCAAAAAATTACATCATATTATCTGCAATACTTAAAGGCTCTGTTTCCTCGAAACAATTGATTTCAAAAAAACAAGAAAAATTGATTTTGAGAAAAAAAGAGTCTCAGCCAAGTCAAATAAAAACTGGTGGCAGTACATTTAAAAATAATAATGAAAAAAAGGCATGGATGTTAATTAAGGAGTCCGGTTGTGATAAACTTTATATAGGAGATGCAAAGATTTCCGAAAAACATTGTAATTTCTTTGTAAATAACGGTAGGGCTAAAGCATCAGATATAGAAAAATTAATTAATAAAGTAAGAGAAGAAGTCAAATTTAAAACAGGAGTTAGCCTCGATTTAGAAATAAAAATTATAGGTGATGAAAAATAAAAAAGTTTTAGTAGTGCTAGGAGGCACATCCGGAGAAAGAGAAATTAGTCTCGACAGCGGCAGAGCCTGTGCAAAAGCCTTAAAAAAAATAGGATTTAAAGTATCAACTTTTGATCCTAAAAAAAAATCTCTGTCTTTAATTAATAAAAAAAATATTGATGTTATCTTTAACGCATTACACGGTAGAGATGGAGAAGATGGAGTGGTTCAAAGTTTTTTTGAATATTTAAAAATTCCTTATACTCACTCGGGTGTAATCAGCTCTTATAATGCCATGAACAAAAAAATTTCAAAAGAAATTTTTAAAAAAAATAACATTAAATCCCCAAAATATTTTGTATTTAGAAAAGAAAATTTTAATATTGTTGAACTGAAAAAATCTATAAAAAAAAAAAAGATTAAATTTCCAATAGTAGTTAAACCTATAAGTGAGGGCTCTAGTTTGGGAGTAAGAATATGTGAAAATATTCAACATCTTAATAATTCCTCAAAATTTCTATTTAAAAAATATGCAGAATTAATTTTTGAACCTTTTATAGGCGGGCAAGAAATCCAAGTAGCAGTTATTAATGGCACTCCTCTTGGCGCAATTGAACTTAAGCCAAAGAGAAAATTTTATGACTATAAAGCTAAGTATTCAAAGTTAGCTAATACTAAACATATTATGCCAGCTAATTTAAAAAAAGATAAATATAAGAAGGCTCTTGTGATTGCTAAAAAAGCTCATAACGCATTAGGCTGCAAGGGTATAACTAGATCAGATTTTAAATTTTTTAATAACAAATTTTATCTTTTAGAGATCAACACTCAACCAGGCATGACTAGTTTATCGTTAGTTCCAGAGATTGCTAATTATAAAGGAATTTCTTTTGAAAATTTAGTTCGAAAAATTTTATTTAATGCCGGTTTAAATAGATGAAAAAGTCACTGATTGGATTGCTTGTACTTTTCTTTTTTTTAACAACCTATACTCCAAAATCTAATTTTATCTTAGACTCACATTTCAATATTCAAAAAATTAAGGTCGAAAACAATTCAGTTATTGAAACAGATGAAATTAAAAAAAAATTAAATTTTTTGTATAAGGAGAATTTATTTTTTTTGAAGATCAAAGATATAGAAGAAAGTTTAAAAAGTGTAACTTTCATTGAAAGTTTTAGTATTAAAAAGATTTACCCAAATACACTAAAATTAAAAATTGTAGAAAAAAAACCAATAGCAGTTTTACAAAATAAAAAAAAAAAATTTTTCATCTCTGATAAAGGAGACTTAATCGATTTTATAAATATAGAGATATATAATGATTTGCCTATTGTTATTGGTAATGGGGAAAAATTCTATTCTTTTTATCAAGATCTTAAAAATATAAAGTTTCCTTTAGAAATGATAAAATCTTTTTATTTTTTTGAGTCTGGTAGATGGGATTTAGTATTGCATGATGATAAAGTTATTAAATTACCAATTAAAAATTACATTTTTTACTTAAAAAATTTTATACTTTCCAAAGATGATATTAGTTTTAAGAATTATAAAATATTTGACTATAGAATCAAAGATCAATTGATTTTAAATTAAATTATGAAAACGGATATTCCGACACTTTTTGTTGAAATTAATCATTCAAATTTAATTTTTATAGCTGGCCTATATGATGACAATTACAATTTTGAGATTATAGAAAAAATTATTAGCAAAAAAGAAGGAATTGATAAAAATAAATTTACAAATATTGAACTAATAGAGAATACAATAAAAAATAATGTTAAAAAGATTGAGGAAAAACTTAACTGTGTTTTCAAAGATGTAACTATTATTTTAGATTATTCTTTCTATTCTTGTATAAATATTTCAGGTTTTAAAAAACTTAATGGATCTCAAGTTTTAAAAGAAAACATCTCTTATATTTTAAACTCACTTAAATTAGCTGTTACAGAAAATGAAAAAGAAAAGACAATTCTACATATCTTTAATTCTAAAAGTATTTTAGATGGGAATAATATCGAAAATTTACCTATAGGTTTATTTGGAGATTTTTATAGTCACGAACTTACTTTTTTTTTGATCAAAAACAATGATTTAAAAAATATTAAAAACTTTTTTAATAAGAATAGTCTAAGTGTAAAAAAAATATTAATTAAAAATTTTATTGATGGAGTCGAACTAATTAATAATAAAAATGCTGAAACTTTTTTTTATATAAGAATTAATAAAGAAAGTTCTAATCTAAGCTTTTTTGACAAAGCTTCATTTAGATATGTAGAAAATTTTAATTTTGGCACAAATATAATCTTAAGAGATGTAAAGAAAGTTTGCTCTATAGAAAATGAAATTTTAAAAAAAATCTTATCAGATAAACCTTATCAAAATAAAAAATTTTCAGACGATGAAATATTTGAAGATAAATATTTTAATGATAGAAATTTTAGAAAAATAAAAAAAAAACTAATTTATGATATAGTGAAAGCTAGGATTGAAGAAATTAATGATATTATTTTTAATAAAAATATTAATATAAAATGCTTCAAAAAAAATGATATAAAAATTTATCTAACACTTGAGGACGAAATTATTTTTTCTAATTTTAGAGAAAATTTTGAAATTTTCTTCTCTCAGAATGAGATGCATATGATTGAAGATTTAAATATAGAAAAGATAATTCAAAGTGCAGCCCACTTATCAATTTTTGGATGGAAAAAGGAGGCAATACCAATAACTCAAACAAAAAACTCTTTAATTACAAGAATTTTCAAGTCTTTATTTGGATAATTCATTGTTTTTTTTGGAAACATTTGTTGTTTATATTTGAACTCCTCTATTCTGTATATAAATTCAAATGCCTCATCATAATCAAAAGACTATTAATAATACAATTAACCTATCTGGTGTTGGTTTACATAATGGCATAAAAGCTAATCTAAAAGTAAAAACTGCGAAGGAAAATTTTGGAATTAAATTTTGCAGAACTGATTTAGAAAAAGAAAACATAATTGAAGCAAATTATCTGAACGTTGTAGAACCAATACTTTGCACTAAGATTAAAAACAGTAATGGTACTACAGTATCAACTGTTGAACACTTGATGGCTGCTTTTTTTGGTGAAGGAATAGATAATGCATTAGTTGAAATTGATGCGCCAGAAGTTCCAATTTTAGATGGATCTGCAAGTGAATTTGTTGAAGCTATTAGATCCGCAGGAATTAAAGAACAAACAGAATCTAAAAGATTTATTAAGACATTGAGGAAAGTAGAGGTACAAGAAGGAAAAAAATATATATCAATCGAACCTTTAGATAATGATTTAATAGTAGATTTTGAAATTGTTTATAGCAACCCTTTGATAAGAACTAGAAGAAAAGAGTTTAAGTTAAGCGATGGAGATTTAACAAACATTTATAACTCAAGAACTTTTTGTTTATATGAAGATATTGATTTCATAAAAAGTCAAGGGCTGGCTAAAGGAGGATCTCTAGAAAACGCTATTGTTGTGAGGGGAAATGAAATATTAAACGATGATGGTTTAAGGAATAGACATGAATTTGTTTACCATAAAATTCTAGACTGTCTTGGAGATCTAATGTTATCAGGATACAGGATGTTAGGTCATGTGAAAACTTCCCAAGGTGGACATGCTTTGACAAATAAATTGTTAATTAAATTTTTTTCTGACAAATCCAACTGGTCTTTAGAAAATGGAAATATAGGAAAAAAAAATAATCGAGTTCAAGAATCGTTAAAAAAAACCCTTTCAGCTAATATTTAATAAAACATAATTTTACCTAATATAATTTATTTGATATGTTTAAAAAATGTATCAAAAACTGATTATAATCTTTATATTAATTTTTTCTTTGCTTTCTTGCTCTAAAAACAAAGATATAGAATATGAAATAAACAAAGATAAAGTTGATCCATATAAATTATACGAAGAAGGGTTAAATGCTTTTGACAAAGGCGACTATTTTTTTGCTGAAAAAAAATTTTCAGAAGCAGAACTAAATTTTAAGATTGTAGAATTTGCAGCTAAATCGGCTGTAATGTCTGGTTATTCTCTTTACGGAATTAATTTTTATAATGAGGCATTAGAAAACTTAGAGAGATATTTAAAAAAATATCCAGCAGATAAAAATGTAATGTATGCACATTATTTAATAGCAATAATATATTATGAACAAATGTCAGATGAAAAAAAAGATCTTAAGCCACTATTAGAAGCCGATAAGAAAATTGATTTTTTTTTAAAAAAATTTCCAAATTCAGATTATGCTATCGATTTGAAGTTTAAGAAGGATTTAATCCAGAATCAACTTGCTGCTAAAGAGTTATATGTTGCTAAGTATTATATTTCTATACAGAAATGGGTTCCGGCCATGAATAGGTTAATTAAAATAGTTGATGAATATGAAAAAACAGTTTTTGTAGAAGAAGCTCTTCATCGATTAGTTGAAATAAATTACTATCTAGGTCTAGAAAAAGAGGCAAAAAAATACGCAAAAATTTTAGGTTATAATTACAATTCAAGTGAATGGTTCGAACAGTCATATAAGGTTTTCAATAAAAATTATGAAATTAAAGAGAAAGTTAAAGACAAGAAAGATGCTAATTTTCTTCAGAAGATTATAAATAAAATTAAATAGCTAATTAAAAAATGGATAAAAAATCAAAAATCATAGAAATATATAAAAAAAAAATAAATCTTTTAAAGAAGCATAACAAATTATACTTTAATAATGATAGCCCTATAGTGTCTGACTCAGAGTATGACACTCTAAAAAAAGAGATTATTAATTTAGAAAAACAAAATAATTTTCTTAAAAAGTTGAATCTTCATAAAACAATAATAGGTTCTCCTCCATCCAACAAATTTAAAAAAGTAAAACACTTAAAACCAATGCTTTCTTTGTCAAATGCATTTGATAAAAAAGATATGAGCGATTTTGTTGGTAAGATTAATAATTTTTTAAATATTGATAATCAAAACATTGAATTTTCATCTGAACCTAAAATAGACGGTATTTCTGCTACTTTAATTTATGAAAATGGAGTTTTAATTAAAGGTCTTTCAAGAGGAGACGGAACGACTGGTGAAGATATTTTAGAAAATCTCAAAACCATAAATACAATACCAAAAAAAATAAAAGATAATAATGTTCCTTCTTTATGTGAAATTCGATGTGAGATATATATTGGAAAAAAAGGTTTCAATAATATCAAGGGAGAGTTCGCCAATCCTAGGAATGCAGCTGGTGGGTCACTTAGACAAAAAGATCCAAAAGAAACATCAAAAATACCTTTAGAATATTTTGCATATGGTTTTGGAGTTATAAAGCCGATGATATTTAAAACTCAGATAGAATTTTTAACAAAAATCAAGAGCTGGGGATTTTCTATAAATCCTCTGAGCAAAATAGTAAAAAATTTAAATGAAATTGAGTCCCAACATCATCATATAGACTCGGTTAGATCTTCTTTAGATTATGATATCGACGGATTAGTCTATAAAGTTAATGATTTAAAATTGCAGTCAAGATTAGGAAATACATCTAATTCACCACGTTGGGCTATTGCGTATAAATTTTCAGCAGAAAAAGCAGTTACAAAAATTAAAGATATAGTTATTCAAGTTGGTAGAACTGGAGCAATAACTCCAGTTGCAAAGGTGGAACCAGTAACTGTTGGAGGAGTAGTTGTTTCAAACGCAACACTACATAACGAAGATGAAATAAATAGAAAAGATATTAGAATAGGAGATACAGTTCAGATTCAAAGAGCAGGAGACGTTATCCCCCAAGTAGTTCAAGTAGATTTATCAAAAAGAAATCAAAATAGTAAAAAATATATTTTTCCGGATAAATGTTTATGTGGAGGGCTTACTCAAAAAGAGAGAAACAAATCTACTAAAAAAGAAGATGCAGTAAGGAGATGCACTAAAGGTTATGATTGCGATTATATAGCTAAAGAAAAATTAAAGCATATAGTTTCAAAAGATGCATTTAATATTGATGGTCTTGGAAAAAAAGTAATAGATCAATTTTGGGACCTAAAAATAATAAGGGAACCATCAGATATTTTCACCATAAATTATAACAAAGTTGAAAATCTTGAAGGATGGGGGAAGTTATCAATTAGCAATCTTAAAAAAGCTATTAATAAATCAAAAAATATAGAGCTAGATAAATTTATTTTTTCTGTGGGTATAAGACATATAGGTCAAGAGAATGCTAAAATTTTAGCTGGTTTTTTTCAGTCCATCGATAAATTTTCTAAATTGTTTAAAGAAAGTAATAGAAAAATAGTCCTAAGACATTTAATTGACCTAGACGGAATTGGTGAAATTCAGATTAATTCAATAAATAGTTTTTTTTCAAGCAACAAAAATAAAGAAATTGTAGAGCAATTAATTCAAAAATTAAAAATTAATAATTATAAGGCTAGAAATAAAAAGGGAAAATTTTCTAACAAGACTATTATGTTTACCGGCGGTTTTGAAAAAATGAGTAGATCCGAAGCAAAATCATTAGTTGAAAATAATGGGGGAAAAGTTTTAGGAACAATTTCAAAAAAACTAGATATTTTAGTAACTGGCAATTCTAAACCAACAAAAAAAAAAATTGAACAAGCAAAACAGTTAAGTATTGAAATTGTTAGAGAGAATGAATGGTATAAAATTTTAGATATTTGAACAAGCTAGTTGTAAATCTATTAGCTCTGATTTACTCATAAACTTTTTAAGGTTTTTAAATACTTTTTTGTGATAACTATTTAACCAATTGATTTCATTTTCTTCTAATTTGTTTTTATTTATCAAAGATTTGTCTATCGGAACCATAGTTAAATTATTAAATGAATAGCCTGTTTTATCTTTTTTTACATTAATTAGATTTTCAATTCTTATTCCAAATTTACCATTTTCATAATATCCTGGTTCATTGGAAACTATCATCCCTTCTTTAAAATATACCTTATTATTTTTTGAAATCGCATGAGGTCCTTCATGAACATTTAAAAAATATCCAACTCCGTGACCAGTTCCATGGGAATAATCTAAATTAATTTTTTTTAAGGGTTTTCTAGCAGCAATATCAATTTGAGCACCATAAGTATTATTTTTGATTTTATAATTTGCTACTGCAATATGTCCTTTTAATACTCTGGTAAAAATATCTTTAATTCTCTTATTATTATTATTTAGTGATATTGTACGAGTAACATCTGTAGTACCAAAATTATATTGTCCTCCAGAGTCTACCAGGTAAATATCTCCTTTTTTTAATTTTCTATTACTTTTTTTTGAGGCCTGGTAATGAATAATTGCTCCATTTGGGCCAGATCCAGATATAGTTGGAAAACTTGAAAATTTAAAACTTTTATTTTTTTTTCTATATTTTAATAATTTTTCTTGAGCGCTAATTTCATTAATATTGTTTTTTATATAATTTTTTTTAAGCCAAAATAAAAACTTTGTAAGGGCAGCACCATCATAAACATGAGCTTTAATAGTATTTTTTATTTCTTTTTTAGATTTTATAGATTTTAAAAAATAAATTGGATCTACAAGTTCATTTATCTTATTATTTTTTTTTAATATGTTTTCAAAATAAATTGAGCATGATGAAGAGTCTATTAAAATTTTTTTGTTTTTAATTTTAGAAAGAAATAAATTGGTATATTTAATATCAATAATTTTGATATTCTTAAATTTTTGTTTGAAAGAATTTTCAACTTTATTTAAATTGCAAAATAAATTGATTTTTTTATTAGTATCAAGTGTTAAATAAGCATTAGGTATTGGGGTAAATTTTGAATCTTGACCCCTAATGTTCAGAAGCCATGCAATATTTTCACTTGAGGATATAAATTGAAATTCAATTTTTTTTTTAACTAATATATGAATTAATTTATTAATTTTTAACTTATAATTTTGGTCAACAGCTTGTTTGGGTAAAACATAAAATTTTTCTAATTTACCATTTGACTTTTGAATTCTTAATTTATCAATTAGATTTTCATTGATAGACACTAATCTGCAATTAGTTTTATTAAAAAATACTTTTAAGCTTTTTTGAGTATGTAATTTTGGGTCAAAACCTATTTTTAATTTTTTCTTTTTTAAAACGTCAGAAGCTAATCTATTAGGAATAGTGACAATATCGAACAATTTTTTACTTTGTATCTTAGCTTGTAAAGTATATCTACCGTCAACAAAAAGATAATTTTTATTTTTTAAAATAAGTGCAAACCCATAAGATCCGGAAAAGTTACTTATAAATTTTAATCTGTCTTTATTTTCTGGAATATATTCGCTAAAAAATTCATCATTTTTTGGTACGATGTATCCATCTAAGTTATAATTTTTTAATAATTTCTTAAATTTATTTACTTTTTCCATTTTAAAATTTTATTTTTTTTGTACCTGTTCCAACCTGGGCTTCTATATTCTGAGTCAAACTCGATTGAATTATCCTGATTAAATTCAAAATCATCAATTGTTTTATCAATATTTATCTCGTTTTTTTCTACGCTATCTTCTGGAATTTCATTTATAAATCTAGATGGCAAAGCATCCATCCAATCACCATGATAAGCTCTTTTCATTGCAAACGATAAATATGCCTCTTTTTTAGCTCGAGTAATTCCGACATATGCTAATCTCCTTTCTTCCTCTAGAGCAAAATCACCTTTTTCTTCCAAAGATTTTTGATGAGGAAAAAGTCCTTCCTCCCATCCAGGTAAAAAAACTACGTCAAATTCTAAACCTTTTGCAGCATGCATTGTCATTAAATTTACTTTAGCACCCTCCCATTCTTGATCGATTGAAGTTGCTAATGCTACGTGCTCTAAAAAACTTTGTAAATTATCATAATCTTGCATTGCCCTTAATAATTCTTTTAAATTTTCTAATCTATTTTCGTTTTCTAAATCTTTTTTATTTTTCAACATAGCTGAATATCCAGACTCATCTAATACTAGTTTTAGAAGATCGTAATGCTTCATGTTCAAAGAATCTTTTCGCCATTTATGGATTATATTTACTAATTGTTTTAAAGTAGTTTTGATTTTAGGTTTAAACTCTCCTTTTTCTAAAATTTTAATTATAGAGTCTTCCAAACAAAGTTTATTTTGATTACTAAATAAATAAATTTGATTTAAAGTACTTTCTCCCACCCCTCTTTTTGGGGCACTAATTACTCTTTCTAAAGCTAAATCATCATATTTTTGATTAATAATTCTAAGATAGGATACTGCGTCTTTTATTTCAGCTCTTTCATAAAACTTAATCCCACCTAAAACTCTATAACCTATACCCACTTGAAGAAATCTTTCTTCAAATTCTCTGGTCTGATAAATAGCTCTAACTAATATCGATACGTTGTTAAGAGAGTATTTTTTTTTTAAATTATGCTCTATTATATCGCTAATTCCCTGAGCTTCATCTTTTCCAGTTTTATAGCAATTTAATTTCACAGGATCTCCTTGAACTGCAGAAGACCATAGTTTCTTTCCAACTCTATTAGAATTATTAGAAATAAGTTGTGAGGCTGTTTCCAAAATATTCTTTGTTGATCTGTAATTTTGTTCTAGTTTAAAAACTTTACAATTTTTATAGATTTTATCAAAAGTTAGAAAATTTTTTATTTCTGCACCTCTCCAACTATAAATGGATTGATCATCATCCCCAACACAACAAATATTTTGTTTTTCATTAACTAGTAAATTTAACCATTTATTTTGAATATAATTAGTATCCTGAAATTCATCCACTAAAATATATTTGAAGTTTTTTTGGTAGATTTCTTTTATGTCTGAATTTTCTTCAAAAAGTTTAACGCAAAACAAAATTAAATCACCAAAATCAAAAGCATTTAAATCTTTCACTTTTTTTTGATAGATTTCATAAACTTTCAAAATTGATTTTATAATTGATCCAGATTTTTTTATTTCAATATCTTTTGGTAAAAGACCTTTATTTTTCCATTGATCAATATGATACATTATTAATTGAGGCGAGTATTTTTTTGCATCTAAATTTTCGCCTTTAACAATATTTCTAATCAATTTTTTTTGATCTTCTGTATCTAAAATAGTAAAATTGCTTTTGTAGTCTAGCGCTTCAGCATGTCTTCTAAGAAATTTGACACTGATAGAATGAAATGTCCCTAACCAAGGAACTGCATTTGAACTACCCTTCAAATGAGATATAATTCTACTCTGCATTTCTTTAGCAGCTTTGTTAGTAAACGTTACACACAAAACTTGATTTGGCCATGCTTTTTTCTGATTAATGATATGAATTAATCTAGTTGTAAGCACTCTAGTTTTTCCTGATCCAGCACCAGCTACTATTAAGTTTGGTCCTTCAGTATTTAATACTGCTTCTTTTTGCTCTTTGTTTAAATTTTCAATTAATTTATCAATGCTATTCATTTTAGAAAAAATTCATTTATACACTAGTTATAAAAATAAAAAAAATGATTAATAAAATCTACAAAACAATCAACAACAAATATTCTAAATTTTTTAAATTTTTTTTCTTTTTAAAGTATGTATTTGTGATCTTTTTAATTGCTATCGTGTTATTTCTTTCAATTCCAAAGTTTTTTAATTATGAAAAAAAACAAGAAATTTTAAAAAATTATTTGGTTAAAAATTACAACTTAGAGCTTATTGACTATGATTCAATAGAATTTAAAGTTTTTCCCCTACCTAATTTATATATTAAAGATTCAAATTTAAAAGTTAAAAACAACCCTATTTTTTTTAATACAAAAAATCTTACAATCTTTTTAAAATTTGAAAATATTTACAATTATCAAAATTTTAAAGCTAGAAAGATATTATTAAATGACAATAAAAGTATTTTAAATATAGATAAAACTGATGAGTTATTGTTTTATTTTGCAGATTTAAAACATAAAATTGATGTAAAAAAACTCAATCTAAATTTAAAGAAGGAAAAAACTTCAGTAATTAAGATAAAAAAAATTTATTTTTCTAATTATGGATTTAAAAAAAATAAGATTACTGGTGAAATATTTAATAAAAAATTCAAAGTATCTTTGGATAGTAGTAAAAAAAATTTAGATCTTAAAATTTTAGATACTGGAATTAATGCAAATTTTAATTTTAAAAAAAATCAGAATAATTCAATAATGGGAATATCGAAAATAAATGTTTTAAATAATTATTTTAAATTTAATTTCTTGTTACTGAAAGACAGATTGGAGATCTCTAAAGCTAATTTGAAAAATAAAGATTTATCAATTTTTTTTGATAGTTCAATTAAAACAAATCCTTTTTTTGAAATATATTCAAATATCAATATTAACAAGATAAATTCAAGATTAATCGAAAACCTAAGTTTAGAAAAAATTTTAGAAAATAAAGAAATATTAAAAAAATTAAATAGTAATAATAAAGTGAACTATATTAAAAAGAAAAACTGGCACAGAGGTTTAATTAAAAGTCATTTTTCAGAATTTAGCTTAGCTTATGGAAGCTTAGACTTTTCAAATAAAACATCTATCCCAGGTGGAACAATTAATTGTAAAGGCGATAGTCTATTAATTGAAGAATATCCAAGACTTAACTTCCAATGTTTTGGCGATATAAAAGATAAGGAAAAATTTTTAAAGAATTTTATATCATCAAAAAAATTTAACAAAGATACATTTAGTTTTAATATTCGTGGATCACTTAATCTTTTAAATAAAAAAATAAATTTTGAAAAAATTAGTATTGATAATGAGTATGTTGCTAAAGAAGAAGATATATTTTTTTTTAAAGAATCTTTTGAGAAGTTAATTTTTGATGAAAGTTTATTTGATATATTTAATATAAATAAAATTGAAAGATTTCTTATTGAAATAATTTAATTTTATTTAGGCTTAGTCATTTTTATTGGACTCATTAAATTATCGTAATCTTTATCATTAATTAGTCCCGCCTTTAAAACTTCTTCCTTTAAAGTTGTCCCGTTCTTATGTGCTGCTTTAGCTATTTGAGCTGCCCGATCGTAACCAATTTTTGGCGCTAAGGCAGTTACTAGCATAAGTGAATTATCAAGAAGATATTTAATTCTTTTTTTGTCAGCCTTTATTCCTTTTACGCAATACAACCCAAATGCTTTTGCAGAGTCACTCATGATATTAATTGATTGTAAAATATTGTGAATGATTAATGGTTTAAAAACATTTAGTTCAAAATGGCCATGAGAGCCAGCCATTGTAATACCATTATGATTTCCTATTACTTTAACGCATACCATTGTTACCGCTTCAGATTGCGTCGGATTTACTTTGCCCGGCATGATAGAGGATCCAGGTTCATTCGAGGGTAAAATTAGTTCTCCATATCCCGCTCTTGGGCCAGATCCCAAAAATCTAATATCGTTAGCAATTTTCATCAAACAAACAGCAGTGGTGTTTAATGTTCCAGAAAAATTAACAATTTCATCATGAGCAGCTAATGCTGCAAATTTATTTGATGCTGGTTTAAATGGTAATTTAGTAATTTTACTTATTTCTTTTATGATTTTTTTATCAAAATTTTTCCTTGTATTTAGTCCAGTGCCAACTGCTGTACCACCCTGTGCTAAATTATATACTTCTTTTAAAGCTTCCTCTATTCTCTTAATACATTTTTTTAATTGAGATTGATAACCAGAAAATTCTTGACCAAGTGTTAAAGGAGTTGCGTCCTGCAAATGCGTTCGTCCAACTTTAACTATACTTTTAAATTCTCTTGCCTTTCTTGCTAATTCTTTTTCTAATAGTTTCAACGACGGCAAAAGTTTTTCTTTTGTTAAAATGGCGATTGAAATATGCATTGCTGTTGGAAACACATCGTTAGTTGACTGAGATTTATTTACGTGGTCATTTGGGTGAACAGGTTTTTTTGAACCCATTTTACCACCCATCATTTCGATCGCTCTATTAGCGATAACTTCATTTACATTCATGTTTGTTTGAGTGCCCGATCCTGTTTGCCAAACTTTCAAAGGAAAATGATCATTGAGTTTTCCTCTTATTACTTCTTCAGCTGCTTTTATTATATATCTACTTATTTTAGGATCTAAATCTTTATTTTTAGCGTTAACAATGGATGCGGCTTTTTTTATTACAGCAATTGATTGAATAACAATGGGTCTAACAAGAAAATCTCCAATATTGAAATATTTTTTTGATCTTTCTGTGGAGGCACCCCAATACTTATCACCAGGGACTTTAATTTTACCTATGCTATCAAATTCTATTCTATATTTCATCTATGATTCTTTGATATAATACACTTATATAATAAAAATTATATGGAGAAAATATGACAAACTTTGAAAATGTAAAAAAGTTTATGCAAACTTTTGGTCAAGAAGTGAGAACTAAAGCAAGTTTTCCAAATGATAAAACAGCTAATTTAAGAGTTAATCTTATAAGAGAGGAATTATTGGAATTAGAAGAAGCAATTAAAAAAAAAGACATAAAGGAGGTTGCGGATGCTTTAACTGATATACTTTACGTAACTTATGGAGCGGGCCACTCATTTGGTATAAATTTAGACAAATGTTTTGAAGAAGTACAAAATTCTAACATGAGTAAATTGGGTGAGGATGGAAAGCCTATTACAAATGAGTATGGAAAGGTCATGAAAGGACCAAATTATTTTAAACCAAATCTTAGTAAGTTTGTTGCTTAATGAAAGAGAATTATTACTGGATACTTATTGGAATTAGTATTGGTCTTCTTTTTTATCTAGGAGATAAGTATATTTTTTAAGTGCCACAATAAGTTACATAATTTTCTTCATGAAGTGGAGTTGATTGGTACATCGTAGTTTCAGAGAACCTTTCATATGGTTTTAACAGATTTTTTAACAATTCATTAACTTTACTTAAATCATTCATTTCTGTTGAAGATTTTAATGCTTCTTCTACTAAATGATTTCTAGGAATTATCAATGGATTTACTTTACGCATAATTTTCAAAGAACTTTCTTTTAAATTATCATTTAGTTTAATACGATTTTCCCATTTTTGTTTCCATGATACGAATTGTGGTTCGTCATATATTTTATTTTTTTTCTCATACTCTCCCATCAAATAACAAAAAGTATTTGTATAATCAGCTTTGCTTTGATACATCCACGACAGCAATTCAATAATTAATTTTTCATCTTCAGTTTTTTTTCCTAATATTCCTAATTTTTGTCTCATCATTGTTAACCAGTTTGCTTTATATATATTTGAAAATTCATTTAATACCTCAGTAGCAATTTTTATTGCTTTTTTATTATCATCACTAATTAAAGGCAGCAAACACTCAGCAAATCTTTCTAGATTCCATTTTGCCACTCTGGGCTGGTTTAAATAAGCATATCGTCCTAAATTATCTATAGAGCTAAATACAGTTCCTGGATCATACTTATCCATAAAAGCACATGGGCCATAATCAATTGTCTCTCCAGAAATTGTCATATTATCTGTATTCATTACTCCGTGAATAAACCCAACTCTCATCCAATTAACAATTAAACTAATCTGTTTTTTCAAAACAATTTTTAAAAGATCTATCGAAGGGGATTTTGATTTTTTTATATCTGGATAATGACGATGAACCGTATAATCAAACAAATTTTTAAGATCGTTTTTATTTTTAGAAATTAAAGCATACTGGAAAGTCCCAACTCTAATGTGGCTTGAAGCTACTCGAGTCAAAACTGCGCCTTTTAAAATTGACTCTCGAATTACATTTTCTCCAGTTTCAACAACAGCTAAACTTCTAGTAGTTGGAATTCCTAAATGATGCATAGCTTCACTAATTATATATTCTCTAAGCATCGGACCCAGAGCGGCTCTTCCATCCGCATTTCTAGAGTAAGGAGTTTTTCCGGAGCCTTTAAATTGAATATCATATCGATTTTCATTTTTATCAATATGTTCTCCAATCATCAGCGCTCTACCATCACCTAAAATTGTAAAATGTCCAAATTGATGACCAGCATATGCTTGGGCTATTGTCTCCGAACCATCAGGCAGTTGATTTCCCGAAAAAATTGAAGCTATTTCGTTATTATTTATTTTAGAAAAATCTAAATCTATTTCTTTTGACAAATTATGATTAAACAAAACTAGCTTCGGAGTTTTAACTGGCGTAGGATTTATCTTTGAAAACATACTTTGAGATAAATTTAAGTACGTATTATCGAATTTCCATCCAATTTTCTTTATACTCATAATTGTCTTAGGAACTTTCTGTTACACCACTTAATCTAATTAATAACAGAAAATCAGGACTTTTTGAAATACTTCATTCAGAGTTTTCACTTAATGAAGAAATTATTGGCCACAATATCAATAATATAGAACTTCAACCAAAAATTTACAATGTTTCGAAAGTAATTCTTTCTCTTTAATCAGAAATATATTAATTCTTTTATGTGAAAAAAAAATACAAAGTTACTTTTTTATTAGACAAATCAAATTTATGGTTTGAAAAACAACTAAAAAACTATAATTTTAAACTTAATAATAAATACATATTTAAGATTTCCAAAAATCCAAATAATATTAAAAATCAAAATATTGTATTTCCATTATCTTACACAAGAATACTGTCTGAAAGTTTTTTACGAAAAAATGAGCTAGTATTAATTGTACATTCAAGTAAATTACCAAAAGATAAAGGATTTGCTCCATTACAATACCAAATTCTTAATAATAAAAATAAAATATACATATCAATAATCAAAGCATTCAAAAAAGTAGATGCGGGACCAATTTATTTTCAAAATTCTTTTATTTTAGATGGAACAGAATTGTCTGATGAAATCAGGAATATACAAGGAAAACAAATTTTAAAAATGATCAAAAAATTTCTTATTAAATATCCTTATGTCAAATCAAAAAATCAAACAGGAAAGGGTAATTTTAATAAAAAAAGACATCCTAAAGATAGTCAGTTAGATGTTAACAAAACAATCAAACATCAATTTAATCATTTAAGAATTAATGATAATGAGCGTTATCCATCATTTTTTTATCACAAAGGAAAAAAATATTTAATCAAAATTTACAAAGGATAATTAAGGTTTTGAAGGGGCGTTCTGTTGCCAGGTGCCCCAAACCCCGTAACTTAATTAACTAAGTTAATTAAGCAGCAAGTGCATAACTTTCGTTAGCATTTGTAAATTGGCCCGTTACGTCGGAACCATCTCGTACGAAAGAATAGCCTTTAGACATCCGTCGATCCTAATTCACCCCCATAAGTTGTAAATGGTGGAGGTGGTGGGTACTGCCCCCACGTCCGTAATGTTTATTACGAAATTCGTTTATCGTCATAGTTGGAAAACCAACGCTATTAATATAAAACTCTTACAAATAGATTCAATAAGTTTATTCAAAATGAAACTAACACCCGAACAAAAGCAAGAAATTGCAGATCAGCAATCCCAAAAGAACCAGACTAAAAGGGTAACGTCACCTGAATTAGAAAAAATTCTTTATGAAGCTCTTCCTGTACTGGACCATGGATTTATAAGAGTTATAGATTACATGGGTGACGACACCTCTATTGTTCAATCCGCAAGAGTTTCTTATGGAAAGGGAACTAAAAAAGTTTCTACAGATGAGGGTTTAATTAAATATCTAATGAGACATTGGCACTCAACTCCATTTGAAATGTGCGAGATAAAATACCACGTTAAGCTTCCAATATTTATTGCTCGCCAGTGGATCAGACATAGAACAGCAAATGTAAATGAATATTCAGCTAGATATTCAATATTAGATAAGGAATTTTATCTCCCAGCAAAAGAGCAGTTATCTGCTCAATCAACTTCTAATCGCCAAGGAAGAGGAGATTTAATTACAGGTAAACAAGCTGATGAAGTGTTACAAATTTTGAAGGATGATGCTACGAGAACTTATGGCAATTATGAAAAAATGCTTAACGAAAGATTTGATGGCACAATAATTGATGAAGATAAAGATGGTCTTGCAAGAGAACTTGCAAGAATGAATTTAACTTTAAATTCCTACACACAATGGTATTGGAAAACTGATTTATTAAATTTATTGAACTTTTTGTTTCTTCGAGCTGATAGTCATGCTCAATATGAAATACGAGTTTATGCTGACAAGATGTTAGAAACAGTTAAAAAATGGGTTCCAATAACTCATGCTGCATTTTTAGATTATAGAGTTGGAGCAGTTCATGTCTCTGCAAAAGGAAAAAAAGTTATTCAACAAATGGCTAAAGGCGAAAAGGTTGATATTGAAAGTTCAGGATTATCAAAAAGAGAATGGAATGAACTTATGACTTCTTTTGGATTTACTGAAAAGCTAGTTTAATTTTCTCTGCTATATTTTTAAATATTTTTGATACCTCATGATCTGGGTTTGAATGAGTTAATGGGTCTCCTTTATCAGTAGCTTCTCTTAAGTCTTGATGGATAGGTATTTTACCAAGAAAATTCTTATTAAATTCTTTTGCAGTTTTTTCAACTCCACCCTCACCAAAAATTTTATACTCCTTACCATCATCGCCTTTAAAGAAGCTCATATTATCAATTAAGCCTAAAATTTTTACTCCTGTTTTATCAAACATTTGTATTCCTCTTTTTACGTCTAATAAAGCCAAGTCTTGAGGCGTAGAAACTATAATTGCTCCATCAACTTTAACTTCTTGTGCAAAAGTAAGTTGAGTATCTCCGGTTCCTGGGGGCATATCAATTACAATTACATCCCTATCTTTCCATAAAACTTTTTGTGTCATAGTTTTTAGCGCGCTGATGACCATAGGACCTCGCCATATCATCGGTGTTTGTTCATCTACCAAAAAACCCATGGACATACATTGAGCATTATATTTTTCTAATGGAATTAACGCTTTTCCATTTTCACTTTTTGGTTTCTCATTTAATTTAATTAATTTTGGAAGAGAGGGCCCATAAACATCTGCGTCTAAAATTCCGATTTTCATCCCAAGATTTTGTAACGCAAAAGCTAAGTTTACAGCTACCGTAGATTTACCTACCCCACCTTTTGCGCTTGAAACCAAGACTGTAAATTTAGTTCCATTTATGGGATGTTTAATAAATTGCTTTGGAGCAAGCTTTTCTTTCAAAGCTCGGTCAATTTCTTCTTTTTTTTCGGTCATAATATCGCTGATACTTAACTTGTTTTTGCTTAAAAAGTCACTATATAAAGTGTCATGAGTTTTAAAGATAAAACCTTAAATAACCAATCGCCTTGGGGGTCAACTCCTCCAGGAGGAGGCTCAGATGGTAATGGCTCTGGAACAAGAAGAGAGCCTCCTAATTTAGACGATGTTATAAAAAATTTTCAAAAAACTATAAATAAATTTTCGGGCGGAAAATCTGGAGGATCAAGACCAATTATTATAGGTTTATTAATTTTATTAGTTCTTTATATTGCAAGTGGTCTTTATAGAGTTTTGCCGGACGAACAAGGAGTTGTTCTAAGATTTGGTAAATATGTTCATACAACTCAACCTGGATTACATTATCATTTACCATTACCTTTTGAGCGTGTGTTGACTCCAAAAGTTACAAAAGTTAACAGGGTCGATGTAGGATTTAGACCAGCTAGTGATAGTGGCAGATCATCAGGGATAGGAAACGTTC